>CP065590.1:3998089-4305635 GCA_016025055.1 Chryseobacterium indologenes | reverse complement strand
TCTTCCTGTCAACAAATTTATTCTTCCTGTTAATAAAGAAAATGCTTTAAAAGCAGGAATCATCAATCAGGCGGATCTTCCGAATGTAGTGAATCAGATTATGATTACTTACAAAGGAAACACATTGTACAAAAACAATCTGATCTTACTGGATATGTTGGCAAACTTTGACTGGAAGCGTCCTATTAACTTCTCTTCAGGAGGAATTTATGACAGCGAAAATATTTTCTACCTTAATGAATATCTTCAGTTTGACGGTTTCAGTTACAGACTGATTCCAATTCATACCCCTCAGACTGCTGATGGAGATATGGGAAGAGTAGATGCCAATTCTCTTTATAATGTGGTGAAAAACTTCAGATGGGGGAACTTTAAAGATCTAAATGCCCATTTTGACGAAACGGCTACATCAAATATTATCAGCTACAGAATGTCAGCAAGCAGAGCTGCTTCTGCGTTGGCATTAAGCGGACAGAAAGCAAAAGCGTTGGAATTATTGGATCTTGCTGCAAAAGAAATTCCGGCTGAGAAATATAATGATCCACGCTCGCTAAGCTCTATTGTATCAGGATATATTATCGCAGGTCAGGAGCAGAAAGGTCTTCAGTTGGCAGAAGTACTTAAAAAAGGAATTTTTGAAGAGTACGACTATTATTTCAGCCTTTCAAAATCAGATCAAAGCTACCTGAGAAGACAAATGAGAACGAAACCGATGGAATATTCTCTGGTTGTAGCAGCCGTTACCGATGCTTATACCAGAATCGGACAGAAAGAAAAAGCGTATGCTTATCTGGTTAAATCCATCGAGCCGATTGATAAAAAGTTCAATGCTTTTGTAAAAGATCTGCAGCAGATGGGCAAAGAGAAAGCTATGAAAGAATCTGAAGAGGTTCAGAAAATCACCCCTTTCTACCAATATATGTTTGATGTCATGGAGCCTTTTGATTCTACCTATTCAAAAGAAAAAGAAAATCAGATTACTTCAGCAATAATCAAAGCAACACAATAAAAGACTTTTAAAACGGAACTTCGGTTCCGTTTTTTTATTATTGGGAATACTGAATTTTAAGACTATATTTGTGAAACTTAAAAATACATAATGGTTGACACAAAGAACAAAAAGTTCCCAATTTATGCTGTAATTTTTACAGTTGTTGTTAAACTTCTTTTTTATTAACACATTATATTCAGGAAGATGCTTTTATCACCTGGAGAGTTGCCCAGAATCTATTGGATTACGGAGTAATAGGCTTCAATGGTGATACTAAAATATCGGCTTCTACTACTCATTTGTATGTTTTTGTGTCTTATCTCTTCAATCTGGTTTTTGGCAAAGAAAACTTTATTGAGCCACTCTTAATTTTCAATTCAGTGCTTTTCACCATAGGCACATTACTGTTGTCTCATTTGGTTCTTAAAAATCCTTTACAAAAGGCTGTTTTTATATTTTTAATAGGAATCCTTCCACCGTCCATTAAAATTTCCATCCTCGGAATGGAATACGGAATTTTGTTTTTTCTGGAAATGTGTCTCTTGTATTATGGCTTTCATAAAGGGAAAAAATGGGTTTTGACCCTTTTTCCGGTTCTCATTATGTTCACCAGGATTGATACGGTCATCTTTTTAGGAATCGTATTTCTTGTAGATGTATTCTGGAACAAAAAAATAAGATGGAATTACGTCTTTGGCGGGATCTGGGGCGTTTTAATTACCGTTGCTTTTAACTGGTTCTACTTCGGAGAACTTGTGAATAATACCATTACTGCAAAGAAACTCTTGTATGAGCAGAGCTTTACCTTTCAGCAAAACATAGATTACTTCCTGATAAGTTTCGGAAACTTCTGGGGAATGTTGAAAGTTCCGGGCAATTTTAATCCGGTAACCATTATCGTATTGATTTTTGAATTACTTTGTTTTATTTACTTAGTAAGACAGAGACAAAACAGGAATTATTTCCTATGGATAATTTTCATTTTCGGATGGGCAAAGCAGATTATTTTTATCTCGCAAAAGAGTTTATTCGACTGGTATTACTGGGTTCCCCAGCTTCTCCTTTTGTACCTGTACTGATATTTGTGCTGGAACAGAAAGAGAAAAGAAATCTATGGCTTTCATTACTGGCTATATTTTATATTCTTCCTATGCTGGCTTTTCAGACCATTCATGCCATTGCAACCGGAAACGGAGAATGGAATTACCGCAGAACAATCGGAGTATTTTTAAACCAATATGAAAAGGACAAAAACCAATGGATTTTACTGGAACCAGCCGGCTATGTACCTTACTTTTCAGGATTAAAAACCATTGATGAGGTAGGATTGGTAGATAAACAGGTTCAGGAAGAAATCAAAAAAGACAAAAAGAATTATTGGATCAATACGGTAAAAACCAGAAAACCAAAGTACCTTCTCTCCTATAAAAACCTGTACGAAGGAAACACCGCTGATGCTCTTTATTATCAGACCCATTATAGAATATTAAAGGAGTTCAGGGTAAAAGATCACCTGTACAGTGACTATAAAATGCTGGAAAAAATTTACCATCTGAAACCTTCGGGAACAGACTATAATCTATATATTAGAATTGATTAAAAAACTAAAGAGTATTAAAGTCAAAAGTGATTATTGAGGAATTCTCTCACTAATACTCTCTAACCAAAACTCAAATCTCTCAAACTTATGAAATACTGTGCTTTCCTCCGCGGTGTTAATGTAAAGGGAACCAATATGAAAATGGCAGATGTATGCCAGGTTTTTAAAGAAGCGGGAATGAAAGAAGTGAGCTCGGTGCTGGCTTCCGGGAATATTGTTTTCTCTTCCGACAAAAATGCTGATGAGTTAAAATCAATCCTTGAAAAAGCAATGTCGGAACACTTTGCCTATGAAGCCTTTTTATTTGTAAAATCTAAAGAAGAAACCCGAAATTTCTGGAACGGTATACCTTTCGAAAAGAAAGATGATGCCCATATTTATGCTTTTGTCGGGATCCCGGGAGTAGAAAATGTTTTGATGGAAGAGTTTCAAAAAGCCGCACAGGCAGACAACGAGCAGGCGGAAATCGTTGACAATATGTTTTACTGGCAGGTTCCGAAAGGAAATACACTGGATTCAACTTTTGGAAAGGTGCTCGGAAAGAAAAATCTCAAAGATCAGTTTACCAGCAGGAATATCAATACATTTGAAAAGGTCTTGAAAAAGATGGGGTAGTTCTTATCTACAATATAAAAAGTCAATGGTAACGGGCTTTAGCCTGTTCTTTTTTATCAAAATTCCATCGGCTATTTCATCATGATTCAGACCTTATATTTTACCCTGTTTTTGCTCTTGCAGATAACGCAGACTTTATAAAAGTTATCCGTAATCTTGGTCATTACACTAGGAGTGTAGGCTCAGAAGCAAAATAGGGTAGCTGCCTTTTGCAAGCGGCAACCTTACATCCGATCTCTTCTCAAATAATTTCCATTTCTAAAACTTTCTCAGTATTTTTACTGAACTTTTTAATTACAACAAAATGATTCAGTATTTAGATAATATTTCGCACAAAGATTCAAAAAACTTTTTTCTTATTGCAGGACCTTGTATTATTGAGGGAGAAGATATGGCATTGAGAATTGCAGAGAAAGTTATTACCATCACAGACAAATATAATATTCCCTATATTTTCAAAGGAAGTTTCAAAAAGGCCAACAGAAGCCGCGTGGACTCTTTTACGTCCATTGGTGAAGAAAAATCTCTTGAAATTCTTAAAAAAGTTGGTGAAACCTTCAATATTCCTACTACAACGGATATTCATGAAAATGGGCATGCGGCATTGGCAGCACAATATGTAGATGTTCTTCAGATTCCGGCATTCTTAGTACGCCAGACAGACCTTTTGGTTGCAGCAGCAAAAACCGGAAAATGTGTAACGTTGAAAAAGGACAATTCCTTTCCCCGGAAGCCATGAAATTTGCCGTTCAGAAAGTAACAGATTCAGATAATCAGAAAGTTGCCATTATCGAGAGAGGAAATTCTTTCGGATATACAGACCTGATTGTAGATTATAGAGGAATTCCTACCATGAGAGAATATGCACCTGTCATTCTGGATGTTACGCATTCTTTACAACAACCTAACCAGAACTCCGGGGTTACCGGAGGAAGACCGGAACTTATTGAAACGATTGCTAAAGCGGGAATTGCAGTGGGGGCAGACGGACTTTTCATTGAAACACATCCTACCCCTGAAACAGCACTTTCTGATGGTGCCAACATGTTAAGATTAGATTTATTAGAAGATTTATTACAAAAATTAACGAGAATTAGAGAATCGATTTTGTAATTGTTAAAAAAACATTAATTTTAGAAATTCTAAAATATTTCTTTTGAAAAAACTAGTTTTACCGCTTAGCCTTTTGGTTCCCGTACTGTTCTTTTCTCAGCAGAGAAAAAAGATACGGTAATCACTAAAGTGACCGATATAGAGGAAGTTGTATTCCAGAAAAAAACGACAGGAAGAACCAACGACCTTACCAACGTGAAAATTTCAGCAAAAGAGGCCAAAGCAGTGGCTTCTATCAGTGGAGGAATTGAAGGTCTTATCAAAACCTTACCTTCTGTAAACTCCAATACTGAGCTTTCATCCCAATATATGGTACGTGGTGGAAACTACGATGAAAACCTTATCTACATTAATGATATTGAAATCTACCGACCTTTCCTGATCAGAAACTCTCAACAGGAGGGGATGAGTATCATTAATCCGGATATGGTCTCAACAGTGAATTTCTCAGCAGGAGGATTTGAAGCCAGATATGGTGATAAAATGTCTTCTGCTTTAAATATCTATTACCGTGAACCTGAAAAATTTGAGGTTTCAGGAGAAGCGAGTTTAATCGGAGGAAGACTTACAACAGGCCTTGCGTCAAAAAACAAAAAGTTTACCGCTTTATTCTCAGGAAGATATAGAAATACCAACCTTGTTCTCAATACATTAAAGGAAGATACAGACTTTAATCCTACCTATTGGGATTTTCAGTCTTACCTTAATTACCATGTCAGTGATAAACTCTCCATGTCATTCATAGGCTATTACTCTAAGAATGATTATGAGATGATTCCCAAGTACAAAAGTGTTACATTTGGAAGCCTTCAGCAGCCCATTACTGTTAATATCGGGTATGATGGTAAAGAAAATGACAAGTACAAAAATATGATGGGAACGTTTTCAATGAATTATAAGCCGGCGGATAACTGGAAACTTACATTGGATGCGTTCGCTTATCAGAACAGGGAAAGAGAATACTATTCGATACAATCCGGATACGAACTGCAGACTTTTGATCCTGTAACCAAAGAACCGGTTTCATCATTTGATACCGGCGGACAGATAGAACATGCCCGGAATGATCTGTTTGTAAGAACCTACGGAACTCAGTTCAGGGCAAAATTTTCACCTAATGTAAATACTGATATTGAAGTCGGATTTAAATATGAAAAAGAAAATCTGAAAGACTTTACCAATGAATGGAAATTAATTGATTCTGCAGGATACAGCCTTCCGAGACCGGAAGTTATCGATCCGAGAACAGGTGCCACCGGAGACATCAAGCTGGCTTATTATATTGCAGGAAGAAACAATATTGAACCTACAAGACTGTCTGCTTATGCACAATATTCCCAGAAGTTTTACTGGGGAGCCAGCAAGGTATTTGTGAATGCCGGGGTACGTGTAGCCAACTGGAGTTTCAATAAAGAAACCATTTTTTCCCCAAGAGTTCAGTTTGCCATAAAACCGGACTGGGATAGCGATATGTTATTTAAGCTTTCAGGAGGAATTTATTATCAGGCACCTTTTTATAAGGAAATTAAAGACCTGGATGGGAACTTCAATTTCAATATAAAATCACAGCGTTCCATACAGTTGATTCTTGCCAATGATTATGAGTTTCAGATGTATGACCGTCCATTTAAGCTTACCACAGAACTTTATTATAAAAAGATGGATAACCTGATTCCTTATTATATGGATAATGTAAGAATCCGGTATTCAGGACAGAATAATTCTAAAGGATACGCCTATGGAATTGATACCCGTTTATTCGGAGAGTTTGTTCCCGGGGTAGATTCCTGGTTATCTGCCAGTTATGCCAGAGTATATGAGAATATTGATGGAAAAGGAAATATTCCGAGACCAACCGATCAGCGTTTCAGGTTTGCAATGTTCTATCAGGATTATATGCCGCAGTTTCCATCAATGAGAGTTAACCTTACACTGGTCTATGCAATGGGATTACCTACGGGAGCTCCTGTAATGTTTGACAGCAACGGGCAACCTGACTTTAATTCTGCATATACTTATCAGAAGACATTACCTGCTTACAAAAGGGTAGATATCGGGCTAACGAAAGTATTTATCGATCCGAAAAATAAAAATAAAGCGTCCGGTTTCTGGGGAAATTTCCAGGAGCTGACATTAGGAGTTCAGGTTTTCAATGCATTTAATATTAATAATACAGTTGCCAACCAATGGGTAACAGATTACAATACCAATTATATGTATCCTGTTCCGGTTCGCCTTACAGGACGTTTCTTTAATGTGAAGTTAGAATTTAAACTGTAAAGTTTACTTAATCAGAATTATCTGCGGGTAGATAAAACATAAAAAGATCCTCTGAAAAACAATTCAGAGGATTTTATTTGCCCGGAATTTTATAACTATGGTTTTTCTGATATAGACAACTCCTATTTTTCAAGATGTACATTATAATAACAACAATTGATTGATTTTAAACTAGTTAATTTATAAATGTAAAGGTATATATTATATTGATGGAATATGTAAATTTGAAGGTTAGTAAAAATGATATGAGCAATATTATATTTAAAATAAACGAAAAGATAGAAATTAAAACAATTAAAGATCTGTTTTTCATGTCCGATTATTTACCAATTAGCAATATGAATGATGACCTTCGTTTACAGAAAATGTTTGATAATGCAAATCTTGTTGTATCTGCCTGGTCAGAAAATAAATTAGTAGGTATTGCCCGGTCATTATGCGATTTTAGCTATTGTTGTTACCTATCTGATATTTGTGTGAACAAAGAATTTAGGCATTTAAATATTGGAAAAAGATTAATTGAAATAACAAGAGAACATGCAGGAAAAGAATGTAAAATAATTCTCCATTCTTCAGAAGATGCATTAAATTTCTACGATAAAATTGGGATGAAAAGAATTTCAGAAGCGTTTATAATCCAAAGAGATTATTAAAATGAAAAAGCGTAATTGAGGAGCCAATGAGAACTATTGAAAAGTTAATTTCTGAAAATTTTTTGTTCTTATCATGAAACTGTTTGTAAATTTATTAAAACTGATGTACCAAATCCTGAGTCTGTTAAAATTGAAGTTTTATTCTGTTTCCTGAATTTTGTAACAACATTACCAAATTTTATAACAATGATCTCACTGATATTTTTAACTTTGTTCTACCAATGAAAAAGATTCTTGCCATATTGTTTTCTATTTTCTACTTCGGGTTTTCTTCCGGAGCGGCTTTTAGCATTCACTATTGCATGAAAGAATTGGTTTCTGTAAGTCAGAAAGCAGATGATATCTGTGGAAAATGTGGCGTTAAAAATAAAAAGGAATGCTGCAAAACAGAAATCAAAATTGTAAAAGTTGATGATTCCCAAAAATCAGATCTGCTACATCTTGAGTTTTTAGGGCAGATTTCAGAAGTCCCGGTGAAGCACCAGTTTGCTTTTATTGATAGGTCTTTTTCAGCTACCAAATTCACTCAGATCCAGATCAATGCACCGCCGGAATTCCGGCCGGTACCTATCTACATCAATCATTGTAATTTTAGAATTTAGAATTCGTCAGTCGTTGTTGGTATGAACATCATATCGGTACAATGACGACATGTTCTGGCGCATATTCCTTTGTGCTTAATTATTCTCTATTTAAAAAATTAATTCTAAAATTTACAACAATGAAAAAGTATATCATTACAGCAGCATTATCTTTATTCTCAGTTATTTCACTTTCAGCGCAGTCTAAAAAAAGATGCCCAGGTTTCCAAATTGTATCAGAACTATATTGCTATTAAAGCAGCATTAGCTTCAGATGATGCAGATAAAACTTCAAAAGCCGCTACAGAGTTTATCAAAACCGCTTCAACTATTGATTATAAACAGGTCTCCGAAGGTAATCTTAACATTCTTAGAAAAGATGCGTCTTCAATTTCCGAAGCCAGAACTGTTACAGCTCAGAGAGAAAATTTTATGAATCTTTCTGATAATATGATCGCGTTGACAAAACAATTTAAGCTGTCTGAAAAACCTGTATATGTACAATATTGCCCAATGGCTGATGCAAGCTGGTTGAGCAATGAAAAGCAGATTGCTAATCCATACTATGGTAAATCCATGCTTTCATGCGGAAGCGTAAAGTCAGAAATTAAATAAATACCGTATTTATTTATATAACAAACAGTTGCATGGGTTAATGTAAATGTTACTTTAATCTATGCAGCTTTTAAAAAGTTCGAAATATTATGAAAAAGATAATAATGTTTCTGTTACTTTTATTCTCTGTTTTTACTTTTGCTCAAGCAACGAAGACGTATTATACTTGCCCGATGCATTCCGAAGTGGTCTCTTCAAAACCTGGAGACTGCCCTAAATGTGGAATGTCTTTGGTGAAAAAAACTGTTGCAGTACAATCAGTACCTGCTCAACCGATTCCTAAATCAGAGGGAAAAATAAAGCCGACAGAACCCCAAAACCATAAAACCAAGGCTGATATTAAAAAGGCAAAGAAGCCTGAAGAAGCTAAAAAGACAAATGCCATAAGACAAATAAAATCGGCCCAGGGCACTACATTAACCGGCCAGACTGAAATTTTATCTCAAACGGCTTACACCTGTTCTATGCATCCCGAAGTAATTTCTGTTAAACCGGGAAAATGCCCTAAGTGCGGAATGGAACTGGTTGAAAAAGAAAACCATAATCATGTTGCTGCAGAGAAGCAACCCAATGAAAGTGGAGCTTTGAAAAGAAATTCAGAGAACGGTAAGGTAACCTTTGGAGGAAAGACCATTCGTTATGATTTATATGTCAAAGACACGATTGTCAATTTTACAGGTAAAAATCGCAGAGCATTGGCGATTAACGGTAAACTTCAGGCCCCGACTTTATACTTTACAGAAGGAGATACCGCAGAAATTTATCTGCACAATATGCTCAAGGAAAATACCGGACTTCACTGGCATGGAGTTATTTTGCCCAATGAACATGACGGAGTTCCTTACTTAACCACAAAACCTGTAAAGCCGGGTGAAACCCATCTATATAAGTTTAAAATTTCTCAAAACGGAACCTATTGGTATCATTCTCACGAGGCCCTTCAGGAGCAAATAGGGATGAATGGTATTTTGGTATTCAAGAAACGAGAAGGGGAACCGAAAACTGAATATAATGCAGAGATTCCTGTATTGTTGGGAGACTGGAGTGATGATGATCCCATGCAGATTGCCAGAAGACTTCATATGGCCAATACAGACTGGTATGCTGTAAAGAAAAATGCTGTGCAAAGTTATTGGGAGGCAATCAAGTCCGGGAATTTGGGAACCAAAGCCCTGAATGAATGGAAAAGAATGGAAGCAATGGATGTAAGTGATGTATACTACGATAAATTCCTGATCAACGGAGTTCCAAGTTCAGATTATTCCAATCTGAAAGCCGGTGATAAAGTGAGGTTAAGAATTGCCAATGGAGGTTCATCAACCTATTTCTGGCTAAATTATGGCGGAGGAAAAATAAAGGTAGTTGGAAATGACGGAAATGATGTGGTTCCGATAGAGGTGGACCGACTGATTGTCGGGGTTTCAGAAACCTATGATATTGAAGTTACCATTCCGGAAAATAAAAGCTTTGAATTCCGTGCTACATCAGAAGACAGAATCGGTCATGCTTCCCTTTGGCTGGGCTCCGGAGAGAAAGTGGAAGCCCCCAATTTACCGAGGCTGATGCTTTTTGAAGGCATGAAAATGATGAACGGCATGATGGAAATGAGCGGAAATATGAAGCCGATGAATATGACAATGGGAAATCAGATGATGGACATGAACGAGGTAATGTATCCGGAATTATCTGAAAATCAAAGAAAAACCACCATGAAACATATGAATGAAATGATGGGTGTAAAAACCAGGGAAGACAAGATAGAAGATCATTCTCAGCACTCAGGGATGGATATGAAAGAAGAGAAAACCATCAAAAGGCTTTCTTACAATATTTTAAAATCTCCTGAAAAAACAATACTTCCTACCGACAGCCTTCGTGAAATGAAGTTTACCCTCGAAGGAAATATGAACCATTATCTTTGGACCCTTGATAATAAAACAGTAACTGAAACGGATAAGATTTTAATTAAAAAAGGAGAGATTTTAAGAATCAAATTGTATAATAACTCCATGATGCGCCACCCGATGCACCTTCACGGTCATGATTTCAGGCTTATCAATTCAAAAGGAGACTATTCTCCGTTGAAAAATGTAGTAGATATTATGCCAATGGAAACCGTAACGATTGAGTTTGCGGCTAACCAGGATGGAGACTGGTTTTTCCACTGCCATATTTTATACCATATGATGGCAGGAATGGGAAGAATATTCAGTTATGAAAATTCAAAACCCAATCCACAGCTTCCAAACAGGAAACTGGCCTGGAAGAATTTTATGAAAGATAACCAGATGATCAGCTCAATGGCGATGCTGGATGTAGCAAGCAATAAAATACATGCTGAAACCATGACGATGTTCGGACCAAGATGGGCCAATCTTAATGAATTTCATTCAAACTGGAACTTTGATCATTTTGAAGGAAGTGCAAAAGTGGGTAGATTTTTAGGAAAATTCCAGTGGGCGCTTCCATATGCCGGATTCAGGGTTCAAAAGAACCACGAAATTATGGAAAGGCAGATGGCTGAAGGTATGGGAATGAGCTTCAACGGAAAGAAAACATGGTTTGGACAACAGAAAGCTTCAAAAAATAAGTTTGCCTTTATAGTCGGGATGCAGTATGTATTACCTATGTTGATTACTGCTGATGCAAGTGTCGACCAAAATGGAAAAGTATTGCTGGAACTGAGCCGGGAAGATATTCCGCTTTCAAGAAGGTTAAGGGGTAATTTCAGTGTGAATTCGGACGGAGAGTTTTCAACCGGATTGAGGTATATCGTACAAAAGTGGTTATCACTTTCGGGAAATTATGATAATGAAATGGGCTGGGGAGCAGGTGTTACCTTAACCTATTAAATTTATAGTACAATAAGTTTCAAACATCTTTTGCATACATCTTGTTTGAAAAATTAAAGCCACTTCATTGCTGAAGTGGCTTTGTTTTATACATTTGAGTCTTACTTTGAAACTTTTTGTTCTTTGGTGTCTTTTGCCGGGGTATAGGTAACAGACTTTATGTCGACGGTCATTTCTTTCAGTCGCTTTGCCACATTTTCCGGCATATCTTTCTGATATCTTCCTCCGATAACTTCAGAAAGGAATTTCTCAGTTTCAGCATACATGGCCATACTGTTCACCGGTTTACGGAATCCGTGGCCTTCATCATCTGCGAGAATATAGTTCACTTTTTTACCTTTTTCACGAAGAGCAATGACAATCTGGTCTGCCTCGGCCTGTTTAACCCTCGGATCATTGGCACCCTGTACAATCAATAATGGTTTATTGATCTTGTCTACACTGAATAAAGGACTTGCTTCGTACATACGTTTTTTACCTTCTTCTGTTTTAGGATCTCCTACCATTCCGTATAATGCCGCCCGGAAAGATTCCCAGTAAGCAGGAACCGAATCCAGTAAAGTAAAAAGATTACTAGGTCCTACAATGTCTACTCCGGCAGCATACACTTCGGGGGTAAAGGCTAAGCCTGCCAATGTTGCATAGCCACCATAGCTTCCACCCATGATAACTACTTTGTTTTTATCAGCGATTCCTTTTTCTATCAAGTGTTTAACTCCCCAGGTGATGTCATCCTGCATCAGCTTTCCCCATTGCAAATCTCCTGCATTCTGAAACTTTTTGCCGTAACCTCCGCTGGCTCTGAAATTAGGTTGCAATACCGCATAACCTCTGTTCGCCAAAAACTGTACAATAGAGTTGTAGCCCCAATAATCTCTGGGTCCTTTTGGCCCTCCGTGAACGAGAACGACCATGGGTACATTTTTGCCCGTTGATCCTGCCGGTAAAGTAAGATAAGCCGGAATTTCAAGACCATCACTACTTTTGTACGTGATAGGAGTCATAGAAGCAAGATACTTTTCAACTTTTTTTAACTCCGCTCTTGGCGTGTACTGAAAAACCAGCTCTTTGGTTTTTGCATCAAAGAAGTAAGATTCGGAAGCATATTGATCTCCCCAGGCTGTCACTAAAGATTTAGAATAATCTTTTGTAGAACTGGAGAAGTCTATCTCTCTTCCAGGAAATTTATTCTGGAGGAATTTGTAATTGTCTTCCCATGTTTTATCTTTCCAGTAATTTTCAGTCTTATCACCGGTATAAGACGTTGCAATGATTTTTCTGGTGTTGCGGTCTATAAATAGGTTGCCGAAATCTACTTTTCCTTTGGGATCACTTTCTATTTTGGTCGTCTTTTTAGTCTTCGGATCCATTAAAAATAGGGTAGACTTATCGATGTCTCCTTTATTTGTCACCAGATAGAATTTAGAATTATCTTCGTTCCAGCTGGGAATATATGCTTCCTCTGTAACCAATGTCTCATAGATCGGCGTTAGTTGATCTCCATCTTTATACAGAAACTGGGTATTTCCTTTTTCATCAGTTTTATTTACTATTCTGAGTTTTTCATCCCAGTCAAAATTATATCTTGTGATGCGGTTCGTATTTTCAAATATTTTTTTCAGTTCCCCTGTAGAAATTTTTAAAGAATACAGGTCATGCCATGCTTTATCACGGTTATTTAATCCTATCATGAGCAGATCAGGATCTTTTTTACTGACCATATAAATCTGTGCAGCTACCTCTTGTAGAGGTGTGATATTTCTTGATTCGGGCACGCCTTTGGTTGCTTTTGCCATTGGATCTACGGCAAAAATATTCATATTCTCGTCACCGTTTTTGTCTTTCACGTACAGGATGTACTTCCCATCATCAGACCAGAAGTATCCGTTCAACGGTCTTTTGCTATCTGTCAGGGGGCGTGCTTTTTCAAAAGGTTCATCAATTTTTTTTACCCAGATGTTCATGATTCCTTCATACTCTTTTGTAAAAGAAATCCATTTTCCGTCAGGACTCAGTTTGCCTCCTGAAATTTCAGGATTTCCAAAAAAAAGTGCCCTGTCCAATAGCGGGATGTCTTGTGACTGTAAGCTCTGAAACCCTAACATGAGGAGTAATGCATAAAAGATTTTTTTCATTTTTTTATTATTTTCAAGGTTATTAAATTTACATAAATACTACATTTCCAGTTCAATAATTTTACGAGCCATTTTTTCTTGGGTGCTATCCGGAATCAATCTCATGAAGAAGTTACGTAAAGTATTTCCTTTTTCCCATTGAGAAATTTTTCCGATATTTCTGCTTGTATTAACGATATAATCTACCTTTTTTCTTCTTATTTTCTGAAATTCCTCAAATATTACATTGAAATCATCGGTTTTTTCCAGTAGCCTGCCGATGATGTACGCATCTTCAATCGCCTGGCAGGCACCTTGTCCCATATTGGGCGTCGTAGCGTGGGCCGCATCTCCGATCAGGCATAGATTTTCAGTATACCAGTCCGGGATGGGAGAGAGGTCAGAAATAGTATTACAAATAATATTTTCCTTTGCAGTAGAGTCAATAATATGCAGAACTAAAGAATCAAAATCACTGAAAATATCAGAAATCATTGCGTGTCGGCTAAAACTTTTCTCATTAATGCAGGCATACCAGTAGACTTTTTTATCAGAAATTTTTACAAAGCCAAACCTTTTTCCTTTGCCCCACATTTCAAAAGCTTCCTGATGATATTTTTCGGGCAGTTCAAAATCCACCAGACCACGCCAGCACTTTTGGTTTGCACTTCTGATGGTACCGGTTTTCAGAATCTGATTTCTTACCTTGGATTTTATACCATCTGCTCCGAAAACAACTTTGGTTTCTATCCGGGTTCCGTTTTCAAAATTTATAATGTAGTTTTCTTTTTTTTCAATTTTTTGCAGAGAATGGTTGAGAAGAATGTCTTCTGTTTTGAGGTTTTCGGCAAGAATCCGTTGAAGTTCAGCGCGGTGAATGGCTACATTGCAAGAGTTGTATTGTTTTTCCAGGTCAAGAATTTCTGTCTGTGAAATCGTCCGTAAGGATTCGTCGGCTATCGTAATTCTGTGAATTTTGTTTCCTGCACTTTCAATTTTCTCTTTTAGTCCTAGCCGGTCAAAAACCTGCATTGCATTGACTGCCATCATGATCCCGGCTCCAACAGGTTTTATTTCATGGGCAGATTCGTAGATGGTAAAATCGTATTGATGCTGCTTGAGAACATTCCCAAGAGTCAATCCACCGATTCCGGCTCCGATTATTGAAATTGAATTCATCAGGATACTTTTTTAAGTTTACATTATAATGTTAACATAAAACTTTCAGACACTTTCTGAAATCCATACTTCTCAAAAAAATGATGAGCACCATGGTTGTTGACTCCACTTTCCAGCATGATAAAGCTGATGCCCCAGTTTTTGGAATCTTCAATTACTTCCTGCAGCAATTTACTTCCCAGAGACTGGCCTCTCACAGACTGATCCAAAAGCATATCTTCTAAAACCGCATATTTTTTAAAAGGACTGCTGATTACATTGAAAACAAGCATTCCTGCAATTTTTCCGTTTTCATCTTCTGCAATGAGAATCTTTAATTTTGACGTCTCATCATAGTTATAATCTTCCATCAGTTGTGCTCTCAGTACTGCTCTCAGATCAGGATTCCAGTGTTCGGAATCAAGAGCTCTGCCATACATAATTTCACTGTGGGAAATATAGGAATCTGTTTTGTGGGTAATAAAAAAATCTACGAGTTCTTCAACACGTGTTTTATCTGTAAGCCATTTCGTAGTATAATTCATAAGAGGTGTTATTTTACATTTTTTAGTTCTTCCAGAAGTTTGTTTTGCCTGCTGATAAAGCTATCCAGGCTATCTGTTTTTAAAGGATGTGCATTTTGATATTTTTCAATTTCGGGAAGCGTTTTTCTGATTTTAAAAGCAGTATATAAGTTAGTAAGTGTTTCATTGTTTTTGGTAATCTGGTTGATACGATCTGTAATATTTTTAACTTTAAGATCATACTGTTCCGAGCTGGCCAGAATTTCCTGTTCTATCTGCTGCCTGATCAGGGTATCCTGAATCTGTTTTGTCTGCTGGGCTGCATCCTGATAAAATGATGCTGAGGTGTTTAAAACACTTTTATATTGAGCTAAAGCTTTTCCTGTTTCCTCAAATGTTTTCACAATTTTGGTGTTGAGGTCGGTCAGCTTTTTATCATTTTTAATCAGTTCAAAATAGATATTATCAACGGTTGTGTCATTCCCACGATAACTTTTAAATGAGGCTGACACTGAAGATTCTGCGTTGTCAACGGCATTATCTTCTACGGCATTTTCCGGTTTGTTTTCTCTGCAGGAAAATAAAGAAAGAGCTATGGCAGAGGCGAAGATCATTTTTTTCATAGATTGTTTTTGTTAACGGTGTTTACTATAGAAAATCATTCTGCATCAATATTTAAAAATACGCATTTAAATTCTCTTCAGTTCCTATTTGAACTATGATTTTAATTAGTTGACTATATTTCGGATATTGTTACAAAAAAAAGCGGAGTTTGAAAATCAAACTCCGCCTGTTACATTGTACGCGAAAATTATTTACCTAAATAAGATTTCAGAATCTTACTTCTGGTGTTGTGTTTCAATCTCTTGATCGCTTTTTCTTTGATCTGACGTACTCTCTCTCTTGTAAGGTCGAAAGTTTCACCAATTTCTTCTAAAGTCATTGGGTGTTTCCCGTTCAGTCCGAAGTATAATCTTACCAAATCAGCCTCTCTTGGAGTCAGAGTATTCAATGCTCTCTCAATCTCGATTTGCAGAGACTCAAGCATCAGATCTTTATCCGGGCTTGGTGATTCTCCTGAACGCAATACATCATAAAGGTTAGAATCTTCACCTTCTACTAAAGGTGCATCCATAGACAGGTGTCTTCCGGAGTTTTTCATAGATTCTTTGATATCCTCCTCGCTCATGTCAAGAACTTCGGCCAATTCTTCCGGAGAAGGTGGTCTTTCGTTTTCCTGTTCAAGGTGAGCGTATGCTTTATTAATTTTATTGATGGAACCAATTTTGTTCAACGGAAGTCTTACAATTCTTGATTGCTCAGCCAACGCCTGCAAAATTGATTGACGGATCCACCATACTGCATAAGAGATAAATTTGAAACCTCTAGTTTCATCATACCTTTTGCCGCTTTCATCAATCCTAAGTTACCTTCATTAATCAAATCGGGTAAAGAAAGGCCTTGATTCTGGTATTGTTTAGATACGGAAACTACGAAACGAAGGTTGGCTTTGATTAATTTCTCAAGTGCAGCTCTGTCGCCAGCACGTATTCTTTGTGCCAATTCTACTTCTTCGTCCGCAGTGATCAGTTCTACTTTACCAATTTCCTGCAAGTACTTGTCTAATGAAGCAGTTTCCCTATTGGTAACCTGCTTAGTGATCTTTAATTGTCTCATTTATTTTTATCCTCAAAAAAGAGTTACTATATAATATACGTTTGAAAAGGTAAAAAGGTTACACAAGATTTACTTTTTTATATTTTGCATGATGTAAAATACAGTAAAAAACTAAAATATTCAATTTAAGTCATTGATAAATAGTAGGTTTTGTGTTTTTTCTTCACTGTTATACAAGCAAAAATTATTCCACCTGCCGGTATATTATGATCATCTGTTTGCAGATTTATGAAAAATTATGATTGATGAGTCTTCACGATTGTGAAAAAAAAAACGAAACCGAAGTCCCGTTTATATATATAATTGTTGAAAATAATTTTGATTTAAAAAAGTTCGTTCAAAACTTTTGCCAGTCTCAATCCTCCATATAGAAGTTGTCTTTCAAGCGTTTCATTAAACTTGTACTGATAGTCATAGGATAATTTTGAACCGTCAGGTGTCTGTGCATAGATTTTATTGGCAATTTTATGAGAATCATATAACCAGTCTTCCAGGGTTCCGGATTGAATCTGCTTTACTTCTTCTTTCGATTTAATATCCAGAAGTCTGGAATATTCCGTATAACTGTACTTCTGGGAATCTACTAATTTTCCGTCCCAAACGGAATGCAAATTGGTTTTATCTCCGAAATAAGTGACATTGATTTTATTTCCGCCTAAATCATCTGCTCTTCCTACGTGTAAAGGCTGTGCCAGATCTCCCATGATGTGAATAAGGAAAATTAAAGCAATTTTTCTGTCTTTTTCAGATGTATTTTTGTCTTTAATCTGGCTTGACAGGGTGTTTACCTGGGTATAAAGGCTAGGTCCGGCCTGCATTTTCAGATTATCTCCGAAATTTTTAAAATCAGTCTGAGGATCAATGTTTACATAATGCCATGATGAAGCCTGCTTCCATACTCCTGTTGTATCAGATTTGATAAAATCCGGCCAGTTGGCCCAGTACGCAAGACGTTCTTTTCCCATGATCTTTCTGATTTCTCTTCTTGCTTTTCCGGAAAGGTGGTTCTGGGCGATTTCAGCGATAACTCTGTGTCCCGTTAATCCCCACGCATAAGAATAAAGTGAAGAGGCGATGAATGCTAAAATCAGAATTTTAGAATAAATACTTTTCATTTTAAATAACAATTTTCAGTCTGCAAAGATACGGCCCACGTTCGGAATGAGCATTACCTATCGCCGATTTATTGTTATAATATTATGTTAATAAAATTTAACCTTCCGGCCATGAGAAAATTCTCAGATTTGTAGAACTTTTGGACAAACAGGGAAGTGGCAGTTCAAAATTATAGATAGGGTCAATCAATTGATAACGCTAATTAATGATTTTAAACAAAAACTTATTTGATCATTAAAATGTACATATTGTGTTGGGATATTCTCGTTTAAATACCTGATTATGAACTTTAAAATGTAAATTATAAACTTTGATTTACCCGGCTTTTCTCCGTATCTTTACGGTATTTGCAGAAAAATTTTCTTACTAATATCAATAAATTAGTATTTTTAGAATAAAATTATTGTTAAAATATTTTTTCAAACTTATGAGATATATTATCTTTACAAGTCATAATCACAGGAAACACTATGCATGAGAATAATATTGTAGACATGAATTACAATAAGCTCCAGACCGACTTCAAGGCTGAAGCTGTGGCAGTCAATCTGCTGAAATACCACCGGGCTGTAAGTAATATTTTTATTGAAAGAGTCGGCGTGAATGACCGTGCCTATCTTAAGGATATTAAAAGTATTACCAGCAGTTACTTAGGTTTTGATGAGGAAGTATTTACGATAGAAAGTTATAGAGAAGGTATTTATGACTATCTTCCTGAAGGTCTTTTTCATCCTCCGTCCCTTGGAGCCTCCAGAAAAAATGTTGATACCGTTGTAAGGGAAATCCGAAGACAAAAAGAGTAGAAGAGGACGCCAGAAAATTTTTCCGTCCTTTTGAGCTGGAAGTTTTTTTTACAGAGATCAGTTCCTTACTGAAAGAATCAGAGTTTGATATTACGAGTAATACAGATGCCTTGCTGGAAACGGTAAGTGAGCTTTGGCCTTTGATTACCATGCTGGATAAGCAAAACGCATACATCTTTATGCATATTCTGCCGTTTTTTCATCAGATAAGAGGAAGTAAAAAATGGTTTGAAAGATGTATGACAGCCTTTTTACAGGTGCCTGTAGTCGTTACTTTTTCTCCGAACATTATTGATGAAATAGAGAAAAATGACGATTCTATGTTATTGGGAAATTCCAGATTGGGAGTAACGTATATTCCGAGTGGAAAGCACATGGACGGGCAGCGGAACTGGGTGGTGAATATCGGGCCTATTCCTTATGAGGATATGGAGAAATATATTCCCGGAAGCCCTTTCAGAAAAGTACTTCAGGCGCTGTATGATTATTTTCTTCCTGTAACAGTGGATGTGGAAGAGAATTTTGTGACAGAAAAGGTTGAATATTCCTTCAGTCTTGAGGATGATGAAAGAAATGCCAGCCGCCTTGGATACTCTACTTTCCTCTAAATTATTTTATTATATTTACAACTACCAACAAAGTATAAATTCGAAAAGAAACAAATGGAAATTTCTTCAGTAAAAGGTATTTTTTTAAGGTATATTTTAATGCCTTTAATCGCAATTATAATGATGGTTATACTGGGTATAATCAGGAGAAATAAACCTGCGATCAAGATTAAAGTAATTATAGTATACGTCCTACTATGCAGTTTGTGTCTGGCCATTCCGGGAATTTTTGGGTTTGCCGGCAATCTTTTTAATCCTTACTGGTACCTTATTGCACAGATTATCTATCTTATTTTCGGGATTATTCATGTTAATCTGCTGCATAAGTATTTCAAAAAACATATTGATTCCGTGGCAATGAGCATTTTGTTTGAATCGATACTTTCACTTACCTGTATTGCCTTAGGAGGCTATCTGTTTACTCTGCTTTTCAACTTTATGAGCAAAGGAACGGGATACGCTGTCATGGCGGCTACAAGTATGTTGATTTTTGTGGTTCCCATGGTATTTTATTACTGCTATATTCAGTTTATCAGCATACCTTTTGATATTTATAAAACATGGAGATATTCTCCTGAACAAAAGCTGCCGGATTTTGAAGGCGCAGATTTTGACCGGTTAATGGTACTGAATGTTGAGCTGAGCAAAAATTTAGAAGACTCCAACAGATTCAGAATTAAAGCGAAAACTCTTCCGACAGGAGTTACTTTTGGAGACTGGTTTTACAGAGTAGTAGACGATTACAATCATAAGAATCCGGGGTCTATCATCCATCTTTCTGACGAAGAGAGAGAGCCTTATTACTGGATTTTCTATACAAAAAAATCATTTTTCAGCTTCAGAAAATATATTGATTTCGACCAGGACATTTCTACCAACAGCATTTCCGAGAATGAAGTGGTGATCTGTAAGAGAGTGATTCAGCATGAAGAGGAAGGAGTTGTAAGAAAAGCATAAACACAAAAAAATTAAAAAGTATTAACATGATACAGCCTATTAAACATTTTGCGATCAACTGGGTGGATGGGATGAAAGTTTCCCAAAGACACCTTAACGATCAGGATAATTTCTTAATTGATACCATCAGAGATTCCAACTCACTTGGAATTACTACATATAATTACGGTCTTTTGCCTATTTCCAACGAATACACAGATCGTACTATTTTTGATGTTCATAATACTGCCACCAATGATGTACAACTTGTAATCAAAAGATGCAGCGCCGTGACGATGGCAGGTTACCGTATAGAGCTTACCGACAGAAGAATCAGTGTAAAGTCATTGGCGAAATCCATGAACGAGGAACAGGCAGACGGAGATTATTACATCCTTATCTCTGTTAATCCTTTTGATAAAGTACCTTTCGGTGATATCGATCCTGAAGAAATTCCGCCCCGTCATCCTAACGCGCAACCTAATCACCACATAGAACTACTTCCTGTAAGCTCTTTAAACAGCAGTTATTCCGGAGGTAATTATCTGATCATCGGAAAGGTAGATCTAAGGGCGAATATTGCTCAGGTAGATTCTAATTTTATCCCGCCCTGTACTTCCATTCAGAGCCATCCAGCTCTGATAGAGTATTATAACAGCTATGCGAAGTCTATTGGTAACCTACAGCAGTATGCTTTTAAAATTATTCAAAAAGCTTCCCATAAGAACCAGAACACAGCATTGGCCCAAAACGTTAAGTTTCTATGTACTACTATGGTCAATACCTTTGGAGATATGTATTTCCAATTCAGAAATATCACGCCATGGCAACCGCCGGTATATCTGATCGAGTCTTTTGCGAGACTGGCTCTTCATTTATATAACTCGACCCAGCTACTGGTTCCTGCCGAACTGGAAGAAATGCTGAATTACAGTCTGGAATGGAGCGAAATTGCCCCTCACACCTTACTGAACCAGCTTTCTATCGTAGCGGAGACCAACTACGATCACCATAATTGCGGAGAACCTTTATTATATATCCAGCAGATGTTGAGAAGTTTGGAAACGATCTTCTCTAAATTAAGTGAACTGGATTATATCGGTCAGAGAAAAGAAAATATCATTGTCAACGAACAAGAGGTCTCTACCAATACCAATCCAAAGAGAGGCTGGAGTGTACTAGATTAATAAAATACATTATAAAAATAAAAATCCCGAATGAAAATTCGGGATTTTTTAAGTATAAATAATAGGCTTTATAAAAATCTTTCGATTTTTTCCGAACCATTTTAATGTCTTACATTATTCCGGCTTTTTATTCTTATCCAGAAGATCCAGAGTATGCTGTACATGGCCACCGCCTTTCCATTCGTCGTGTCCCGGGATTACCAGAGTGGCCTGAGCATATTTCGTTTTTAGTTTTCGCATGGTTTCCGGCCATTGTTTTACGTTTGCTTCACCTGTATATCCCAGGTCAGTGGCTGTCCTGCTTTTTACAAGACATCCTCCGTCCAGTACTTTATATTTGGGGAACCATACAACAACATTATCAACTGTATGTCCTTCTCCAAGAAAGTCTACCATAAATTCTTCACCACCAATTTTGTAAGGTTTTCCTGTTTTTATAATTTCGGTTGAGGTTGCTTTTCCGTCTTTTTTCAACAGTTCATTGGTCTTGGCGGTCGCATATGTTTTAATTCCTTTTTGATTGTAAAAGCTTAGATCGCCCGCTCTGTCATCATGAGAGTGGGTGGCAAATACAGCAATTACAGGAAGGTGATGACGCTTTTGTATGGTGTCCATAAGGGTTTGATATTGTTCCTTTTGCCATGGGACATCAAATAAGACAACTCCTTTCTTAGTGGTAAGATATACAGCATTGGCAGAATATTCTTTACCCCCGAAAACTCCGAAACTTTTATAAAGATACAGGTTGGGTTTAACAGGCGGCTCAATTACAAAATCTTTAACCTGGGCATTGATCAATGGGCTTAAAAACATTGACATCATCAAAAGCTGAATACTTTTTTTCATAATTTTTATGGAGAAATAATTAAAATTTGCTGTTTTCCGGATCGACTGAAAGTCTTGGCAGATAGATATGCAAACCTAATTAAAATAAAAATACAAGTTTGTTTCTTTACAGCTATTTAACCGTTTTTTAACGCTTCAGCAGATTAAAAAGAAGTTTTGTGCAGTGATTTTACTTAAAGACAATTTTTAATTAGAAATGAAAATACATAATTAAAAATTGTAGAAAAATTAACCCAATAAAGTCAAAATTATAGTACGTGTAATTATTTTTTTTGTATTGATAAACATGATGTTATCTCTGTTTTTTGTTCAGTTTGTTTTTATTTAGAAAAAGTATATATGAAAATTTTAGTCAGTAAAATAAAAGTTAGTTTGTTTACTTTGGGTCTCTCAGTCATTTTCATGCTAAGCTGTAAAACCGCCAGTCCTGCAATGAAAATTGGGTCGGAAAGAGCAAAGATAGACCGTATTGATCAACATTCTATGAAGAGTCAGTAAAACAACAACAGGATTTGCAGAGAAAATAGTAGCAGAAGAAGTAAATAAAATACCGGTGATGTAAAGATATCATCCACCGGTATTTTTTATTTTTTAACCAAAATCTTTTCAGTAGCTTTTTTACTGAGGACCTCTTTGGAATTTCCGATTTCTATTGTCATAGACTTGTCGAAACTTTCTATTTTAATGATTTTTACTTTGGTGTTGAGAAGGAGTTTTCTGTCATTCAGGTAACTTAAAAAAGCATCATCCGAAAGAGTAACGGAGGCAAAAACGACTGTTTCGCCAACTTCACAAGTACTCAGTTTTTGCAGATCCTGAGCAATAATATTTCCGTCTTTATCAGGAATAGGCTCCCCATGAGGATCAAACTTAGGATAATCCAGAATTTCATCCATTTTGTCAAAAAAGATTTGCGAATGCACATGTTCCAGTTGTTCTGCAATTTCATGGACGTTTTCCCAGCCGAAATTCATCTTCTTTACGAGAAACATTTCGGTAAGTCTGTGCTTGCGAACAACCAGAGAAGCTTCTCGTCTACCGCTTTCAGTGACAATCAATGGTTTGTAGGTCTCATAAATGACCCATTTTTTTTCTGCGAATTTCTTCATCATATTATTGACGCTCGGCATTTTTACATTTAAAAATTTGCTGAGTTCATTAATCGTCACCTTACCTTCATTGTCAACTAAATGAAACAAAGCTTTCAGGTAATTTTCTTCTGTTAGGGTTGTTTTCAAAATGTTAGATGATTTTCAATACAAATCTAACAAAATAAAATTGAAATCATATAATCAAAGGTGAAGTAGTGTATTCTTAGCCTGCTTTTTTTATAATAGCTGTGAGTAGTGAGGAGGAGAGTAGCTATCATTTCAATGATACTGATACAGTCTTTGTTTTGATTTTCAATAAATTATACAATATTTGGTGATTTTGTATTAATATATTATTTATCTTTAAAAAAAAACCATCAACAATGAAATTGAAAATTACCTTCCTTTCGGTTTGTGCCTCTTTTTTGATCAATGCACAGATTTCCAACACGAATGAACTGCGTGCCACCCATCTTCCGGGAACGACTTTTAAACTTAATGTCGAAAATTTCAAAAGAAATGTGGAAAGCAAGAAAAAGAATTCCTCGAAAATTGCTGACCAGTCTATTGTTTTGACACTTATTGACGGATCACAGCAGGAGTTTATTTTGTCTGAGAATAACCTTGTTAACAAAAGATTAAAGGATATTGTTACTTTTGACGGATATTCCAAAGACAGGCAATCGAGAATAAAACTTACCCTGGCCGGGGATAAAGTAACGGCAATGATCAAAACTGCCCAAGGATACTTTATCATTGAACCTTACAAAACGCAGGCTGGAGAATATAGAATTTATAACTCCTCAGAGATGTTCGGCGAGAATTTCCAGTGTGGTACCGATGAAACGGAATTCAAAAAAAGTCTTGAGGCTATCGGCCATGCACTCAATGTTCAGAAATCCGTCACGGGTTTTCCATATGGAGGTCAGATGAAAACATTTAGAATGGCTGTGGCTACTACAGGTGAGTTTACTTCATCTTTCAGCAATCAGGATGCGGCACTGGCTGAGCTGGTAGCGATGATGAACCTGATAAATCAGATCTACGAATCTGAGCTGTCTATCTCTTTTACGCTGATCAGTAAAACGACAGACAAAACCCTTTTATTTACAGATGCGGCTACAGACCCTTTTACTGTTAATGCTTCTTTTGCTTCTGCAGCAAATTCTCAGGCAGGATTTGACATTATGAATACCAACGGTACACTTCCTTATGCAGATTATGATATCGGACATACCTTTAATATTATGCCGGGAGCAGGAGGCAGTGCCCAGGGACAGGCGGGGCCACAGCCATGTAATTCTTCTTTTAAAGCAAGAGCATGGAGCCAATGGACGCTTTCAATGCCAAAATCTTTAACAGCGAACCTGATTGTGCATGAAATGGGCCATCAGTTTGGCGCATGGCATACATACAACGCCGTTGGAGGATCTGCCGGAAGCCCGACTTTCTGTACAGCGGGCTGGAATGGTGATTCTGCCGTAGAGCCCGGTGCGGGATCTACCATTATGGCATACGGAAACAACTGTACAACGCCCAATGATCAGACGAACTCCGGCAATAACGGACTGAATTATTTCCATGCGAAAAGTATCGACCAGATTCTCAATACACTGAGTGTATATTCTACCTGCTTTAATGCAGTAGCGGTAGCCAATACCCCTCCTGTAGCCAACGCAGGAAATACGGCAATCAGTATTCCAAAGAATACTCCTTTCAAATTAAAAGGAATCGGAACAGATGCAGAAGATACTCATCTTTCTTATACCTGGGATCAGGTAGATGTAGCCAGTGCCAACGATAAGGGAGCATTTGGCAGTACGATAAACGGTGTCGGTGGCTATTCTGCCGTAAACAGTACTACAGCGCCATTATTCAGATCAGAACAAAGCACTACGACCACGGAAAGGTATTTCCCAAAAATGAGGTTTGTACTCAATAATCAGAATACTCCTCCTACCAATGCCGCAGAAGCATTACCTCTCGTAGCTAGAACGATGAAAATGCGGTTTACGGTAAGAGATAACAGTGCCGTTTCCGGCGGAGCAGATTCTGATCAGGTGGTAGTAACCGTAACAGACCAGGGACCTTTAGCTGTTACCTATCCCAACACCAATGTAACGGTGAATAACGATACTAATATGAATGTAACATGGGATGTAAATCAGACCAATACCTTAAAGAATACGGTAAATATTCTTCTGTCCACAGACGGAGGTGATACTTTCCCATACACTCTTGCTTCTGATGTTCCTAATAATGGTACCGCTACGGTATTGATTCCGTTTCTTCCTTATACAGATAAAGCAAGAATAAAGGTGACTGCGGTGATCAATAATTATGCAGAGTTCTTTGATGTATCGAATACGAATTTTACCATCAATTCAACCTGTAATGCATTCCCGTCTGTAATGGTGGAAAATGCTAAAGTGGTAACAGCTATCCAGGGAAGTGCCCAGGCCAATCTAAACCTACAGCCGCAGACTTCCTCTGCTGATTCTTACAGCTCAAAAATAATCACTTTTGCTACGGCCAATATGAGCCCGAATCCATTATATATTTATAATCAGACGAGTACAGCTCCGTATCAGATTCTGGCTAGTACAAGTTTAATTCCTTACAAATTTAAAGTAACGGAAACAGGAAGCTATACCATAAGTTATCCTTCACCTGATGCCGTAATCATGACGGTGTATAAAGGAAATCAGGTAAATGTTGCAAATTTCGTTACTTCTAACGGCGTATATAGTGGAACAGGAACCAGCTTGAGCTACTACAGATCATTCTCTGTAAACCTTGAAAAAGGTGTTGAGTATTTTATGACGGCAAAAAACCTGGGCGGCACTGCAATAGGGGCTAGTGTAACAGTGAGCAATGAAGGACCTGGAAGCTTCTTTAATGTTATGGATACGCCTGCCGGATTAAGCTACACCTATATAGCCATTAATACAGCCACCAATACGATTGTGGCGCAGAGTACAACTGCCGACTTCACCAGTTTACCGGTTGGAACTTACACTGTACAGGGAATTTCTTACACGGGAACTGCAGCTAACCTTCTCAATAAATCTATTGCCGAGCTTACCCAAAGCAAAACCTGCCTCCAGTTGAGTAAAAATAATGTTTCTCTGATTATTACTGCAGCGTTGGCAACAGGGGATATTGCTAAAAAACAGATCGGCCTTGTACCGAATCCGGTAAAAGACTATCTTCATATTTATAGTGATGAAAAGATTAGCCATTACGAAATTTATGATGCATCCGGAAGACTGATGGAAACAAATGTCATGAACAATTCTGAGATCAATTTCTCTAAATTTAAAACAGGAGTTTATATGTTGAAATTGTTGAACAATAAGACAATAATCAGTCAATCAAAGGTCATTAAAAAATAATTGATAAAAAGCAATGTAAAAAAGGGTTATATTTATATAGCCCTTTTTTAAGGCTTATAAGTAAAGGATATTAAATTATTTAAGGATGAGAAATATATTGTTATTATTCTGTTTTGTCCTCTTTTGTAGTGGATTACAAGGACAATCACGTCAGTTTATATTTTCTTTTAATCCTAAAAAATTCATACAGGAAAATAAACTGGATACAGCTTCTTCTGGAAAACTGACTTTTCCCTTGTACGATATCGAAGGCAAAGAGACAAAATATATTATGCTTGATAAAACCAGTGAAGCACTACGAAAAGCAAGAATATTCACCTTCAAAGGGAAATCCGAAGATGGCACGAAACTGATGACCCTCACCATTGCTTCCGGAAAGCTTACAGGATCTTATCTGGAAAATGGACAAGCTTATTATATTGAACCTTTGAAAGAAAACTGTAAAAGAAAATATAAAATATACATAAAACCCCCGTGGGGAATATCAGGTGGGTCAGCCTATTGATTTTGTGAAATAAATTTCCTTATATCATAGTTTTGGTACACTATTATTTCTGATATTTTTAACTCTTTTTCGTAGGGGGAATCTTCTCGTATTTTTTTATTTTTACTTTATGAAATTTTCATTTAAAAACGATTACTCAGAAGGGTGTCATCCCCATATTTTACAGACCCTTTTACAATGTAATCTTGAGCAGCAGGCTGGCTATGGCGAAGATAAGTACTCATTACGGGCTAAAGAATTAATCAAAGAAAAAATAAAAAAAACTGATTCTGATGTTTATCTGGTGTCGGGTGGAACACAAGCTAATCTTATTGTAATCTCTTCAGTGTTAAAACCATATCAGTGTGTGATCTCCGCTTCTACAGGGCACATTCTGAATAATGAAACCGGAGCTATTGAGGCTACCGGACATAAAGTTCTGAGCATTGAAAAAGAAGATGGAAAGCTGACTCCTTCCGATATCATCCCGGTATTGGAAAATCATAAAAATATTCCACATCAGGTGATGCCTAAGCTGCTCTATATTTCAAATTCCACAGAACTTGGAACCATTTATCAGGATCAAGAGCTTGAGGAACTTTCAGACTTCTGTAAAGAGAATAAGCTATATCTGTTTATGGATGGAGCGAGACTAGGGCATGGGTTGACTTCTGAAACAAGTGATCTCAGCCTTGAAAGGGTAGCTGAACTTACCGATATCTTTTACCTGGGAGGAACCAAAAACGGAGCTCTGATAGGAGAAGCGATTGTGATTAATAACCAGGCTCTTCAGGAGGATTTTGCATTTAACATCAAACAGAAAGGAGCATTACTGGCGAAGGGAAGACTTTTGGGAGTTCAGTTTATGGAACTGATGAAGGATGATCTGTATTTTGATCTGGCAAAGCATGCGAACCGGCAGGCTATGAAAATCAAAAATGCTATGGTGAAAAAAGGAGTACGGTTTCTTTCAGATACCTACACCAACCAGATTTTTCCTATTATTAACAATAAGGTGATCAAGATACTGTCTGAATACTTTGAATTTTTTGTCTGGAAAAAAATAGATGAAGAATCTTCCGCCATCCGTCTTATCACTTCATGGAGTACCGGTGACGAGGCTGTCAACAGGTTTATTGAGATTATCGAAAGAGAATTGTAACGAAATAAAAAAACAGCCTACTAAAGGCTGTTTTTATTATTGTACTTTTCGAAAATTATTTTATCGCTTTAGCTACTGCTTTACAATCTGCTGCCGTGAGTTTCTGACCGTCCTTATAACTTACTTTTTTATCATCAGCATATTTGGATTGTCCGTCTTCTTCTTTATGATCGCCGATTCCCTCTGTCAGCGTATTGTCTTTTTGCAGGAAGTAAATATCCCTTTTGCTTTTTTTCCCTTCCGAGGAAAATTCATAGGTTAATTTTAAGGTGTCTCCTGATTTAAAACCTGTCACATCTCCCTTGGAGCTGTCTTTTTCACTATTTTTATACGACAGCTTTCCTGTAATGGTTCCCAGATTATCGTCAATAGAAGCAAAAACACTGTCTTTACCTGTAACCCCTACATAACAGAAAGATTTTGGTCCCAGTGTATCTACTACAGGTTCTGATACGGCAACAGTATCTGTTTCAACCTTTGGAGCCGGAGCTTCAGTCTTTTTGTTGCAATTGATCATCAATACTGAAATTGTGCCCAGTAAAATTAATTTTTTCATATCCTTAGTTATTTAAAATCAAATTTTGAAGTGCTAAATTAATAATAGTATTTAAATAGTAAGGAATAATTTTATAAAGTTTAAAACAAGGGAAGATTTAGGCATGAAAAATGATTCATAGTATTTTATTTTTAATCTATCTGTGTATGAAAAGGGTTATAAAGAGAATAGGATTAGGATTTCTATTTTTGGGGTTACAATTTTTTAAGGGGCAGGCTCCACAAAACTATATTTACACTTCATCCGGCGACCTTCACACTATAGAAAAGATGATTACCCGAAAAGATATCGGAGGTGTTCAGATTGTTTATCATTGGAGAATGCTGGAAAAATCAAAAGATGTCTATGACTTTTCTGCGATCGAGAAAGATCTGCAATATTTAACTTCTTTAGATAAAAAGCTCTTTGTTCAGCTTCAGGACAGATTTTTTGAACCTCACGCAAGATATGTTCCAGATTATATTTTAAATGAAAAAGAATATACCGGCGGGCTGGTTCCTCAATAGTTTTACAATATGTGAATTTCTTTCCTTGTGAGTGGGGAAACGATCATCAGTACATGTCCAGGCTCTTTGATTTTGCCCATAAAAATAATATAGGGTTGGGAGGACCGGACATTGTTCCCGATAAAAAGGCACAAATGAAAAATTCTTATCCGTTTTTTCACCAGTACAAGGGAAAATTGTCTTTGGTCGCCATGGCCGTTCAGGAACCGACCTTAACTTATACCAATCCGAAAACAAAGAAGCCATTTACCAAAGAAGAGTTTGTGAATTATGCACAAAACTATCTGGGTGTAAATATTATATTCTGGAGTGTGGAATCTCCCTGGCTGAGAGATTCTAAAATTGATTAGAAAAAATGATATAAGTACCGTTTTTTAAACAGTCTTTAACCACAAAGTCACAAAAGTTTTTTGAACACTTTGTTATGCATAAAATATGTGTCCGTCTGTGAAATCTGTGGGAAATAAAATTTTACCACTTCCAACTTTATTTATTTGATTTCAGGGCTACGAAGGCAGACATCCACATGATATTTGACATTTTTCCCTGATTATACATATTATTCAATGCATAATTGATTTTAAAATGATATTTTTAGGCAGTGAATTAGTTTTAGGAATTTTTAGTTGCATTAAAAAAACTTTTATTAGAACATAATGACAACTAAACCGTTACACAATTTCCATATCCCGGTAATGGGTCTGGCTTATACGATAGACAGCCCCATTCGTGTTGCCCAATATGGAATTTCATCTGTGATCTCTATCATTGATGACGAAATTCTGGAAAAAATGAAAAACTTTTACAATCAAAAGTTTAATCTGAATTATCTTGAAATTTCTGTTAAAACAGAGGATTACAGAGCAAAGAGAATCACCGCCTATCTTGATATGGTGGACGATATCGTCAATGAAAAATTTGAATCTTTCAAGCAGGAAATCAGCAAGAATAAAGAAGCGCTGAAAGATTTTATTGCGATGCTTCCCAATACCTCAGACTTAAAAAACAATCTTCAGTCTTTTATCAATCAAAAAAATAATTGGGGTACTCATCTCAAAAGTTTTATCGAGTCTAATCTGAAGCCCGGGAGTATTGATGTCAATATCATGACGAAAGTTGATAAAGACCATTACGTGAAAAAAGAACAACTCCCTGTCATGTACAATGATGCCCATGCTTCGCTTCGTGGATTTGCCCATAGCAAAATAGCTTCTTCTATGGTATTGTCTGCAGGGATGAATCCCCGGTTATATAGTTATATAGAAGAATTCGATGATTTTTTCCCGGATGAGAATGGCGTGATCAGAAAGAAAATCATTCTTAAAGTAAGTGATTTCCGTTCGGCTATGATTCAGGGGAATTTTCTGGCTAAAAAAGGACTTTGGGTTTCAGAATACAGAATAGAGTCGGGATTAAACTGTGGTGGTCATGCCTTTGCTACTGAAGGAATGCTTCTCGGGCCCATCATGGAAGAATTTAAACAAAAAAAACAGGATCTTATAGCGTCTGCCCACATCTTGATGGTAAAAGCATTGGAACAAAAAGGAAAACCTGTAATCACTCAACCCCTTGCAATGAAAATTACAGTGCAGGGCGGGGTAGGAACGGCAGAGGAACATCAGCTTCTTCTTAGCCGTTACAATGTTGACAGCATAGGATGGGGATCACCGTTTTTATTGGTTCCTGAAGCAACATCTGTAGATCCTGAAACCAGAAATCTCCTGTTACAATCAAAAGAAGAAGACCTTTATCTCAGCAATATTTCCCCTTTGGGAGTTCCCTTCAATACGGTAAAAGGAACATCCAATGAAAAACTGAAACATGAGAAAGAAGCTCAAGGAAAATATGGAAGCTCATGTCCCAAAAAGCTCCTTGCATTAAGCAAAGAATTCTCGTTGGAAGGAACCTGTACTGCTTCCAAAAAATATCAGGATATCAAGTTGAAGCAACTGGAGGCAGAAAAGAAAACATTATCATCCGCTGAATTCGTTAGAAGAAAAGCTGAGATTACGGATAAAGCATGCCTGTGTGTCGGGCTTGTCAATTCCGCTTATATCGAACAGAATATTAAAGTAAAAGGCGAGAAACAAGGCGTTGTCATTTGTCCCGGACCTAATATCGCCTTTTTTGATAAAGAGGTGTCCCTTTCTGAAATGGTACAGCATATCTACGGAAACACAAATATTCTTTCTGATAGTCAGCGTCCTCACATGTTTATCAAAGAGCTGAGCATGTACATTGACTATCTCAAGAGGGAAATTGCAGATTCAACGGCTATAATCAATCATTCACAGACAAAAAGGTGGAATACCTTCAAGAACAATTTATTGGAGGGTATTGCATATTATGATCATTTGTTTTCGACCTCATCTTTCTTTGCAGACGACCTGCAGAATATGTATCATCAGCTGCAAAGATGTAAATCGGATCTTATGGCTATTGAAATTCCACAGGGTAGTAAATAATCAGTTCATAGAAAAATAAAGCTCTCCGGTAGGAGGGCTTTGCTATATTATATTTCAAAAATGAAATATTTACCAGTATTACATAAAAAAATAATTATAATTTAAAATAACTATGAGTAAAATGGGTATTTTGAATGCCCGGAAATGCCCGACAATCCTTACCTTAGAGACTTCTTAGCAGTTTATAATAACAAATTATTTATGGAAAAAAGAAAAATAAAAAATACCGATTTGGCAGTAGCGCCTATCAATTTTGGCGGAAATGTATTTGGATGGACACTGGATGAAAAACAATCTTTCGACATATTGGATCAGTTTACTGACGCAGGATTTAATTTTGTAGATACCGCAGATACTTATTCATGGTGGGTAAACGGAAAAGGCGGGCAATCTGAAGAAATTATCGGAAAATGGATGAAGAGCCGTTCTAACCGTAAAGATATCGTTCTGGCAACTAAAGTCGGTTCAGAAACAAAAGAACACGGTTTTGATATCAGCAGAAAGCATATCCTCAAATCAGTTGATGAATCTCTGCAGAGACTGCAAACGGATCATATTGATCTTTATTATACTCATTTTGATGATAAGACCACACCCGTTGAAGAAACATTGTCAGCATATGACGAGATCATCAAAGCGGGGAAGGTCCGTTATATTGCAGCCTCTAATCTTTCCCCGGAACGTCTGCAGGCATCTTTTGAAGCTGCCGAAAAGGAGAATCTTCCCCAATATGTAGCCTTACAGCCACATTATAACCTGATGGAAAGAGAAGGTTTTGAAAAAAATTATGCCCCGCTTGTAGAACAATTTAATCTGAGCGTCTTCCCGTATTGGTCTCTGGCTGCAGGTTTCTTAACCGGTAAATACCGTGATGAAGCTGACTTCGCAAAAAGTGCCAGAGGAGAAGGAGTAAGAAAATATCTTAACGCAAAAGGTCTTGAGGTATTACAGGCGTTAGATACGATCACTGAAAAGCATCAGACTCAGCAAAGTACGGTTGCCTTAGCATGGTTATTATCCAATCCGCTGATCACAGCGCCTATTGTAAGTGCTACCAGTGCTACACAGCTTCAGACCTTGTTTAATGCTCCCCAACTGGTCTTAGATCAAGAAGATATTGAACTGCTTACTACTGCAAGTCAATATTAGGTATCATACTTATTGTCAGATTAAAACAGGACCTCCGTTCAAATCGAGCGGAGGTCCTGTTTTTTAGTATTAACCTGCAGATCGTACGGACAAAATTCCAAAAGATCAGCAAATTAATCAGAATATTCTTTCAGCAGCTGCCTGTAGCTCATCAGAATTGAAGATTTTGAAATAAAACCGATAAAATCATTGCCGGCACTTACAACAGGAAGATTCCACACTCCGGTATCGTCAAAAGTCTGAAGAATATCCAAAGGTTTGTTTTCGCGGTGAAGAATGGCCGGTGGTGCCTTCATAATCTGAAATACAGTTTGCGAAGAATCCATTTCTTTATTAAACAGATAAGGTCTTATATCATCAAGGGTTAGGATCCCTTTTAGTTTTTTGTTATCGTCTACGACCGCATAGATGTTTTTATTTCCGCTTTTAACCAGTTCAAATAGTTCTGTGATAGAGGCATTTTCATTGATAATCTGTGAATATCGATCAATAAAATCCTCCGTTTTCAAGGCAAAAAGAAGGTTTTTATCATGTTTATTGGTGAAAATTTTTCCTTCGTCTGCTAACGATTTGAGTTCAGGAGAAATAGGTGAAAACCATTTACCGATGAGGTAAGACATTACAGAAACAATCATCAGCGGAATAAACAGATCATATCCAAAACTGGATTCTGCAATCAGGAAAATGGCAGTCAGGGGGGCGTATAAAACACCACTCATGGCTCCGGCCATTCCTACAAGAACAAGGTTGGTTACCGGAACATCTTTAAATCCTATGTGCTGGCACACCAATGCAAAAAGATATCCTAGTGTACCGCCTGCAAAAAGAGAAGGGGCAAAGTTTCCGCCATTTCCGCCACTGAATATGGTAAAAGAGGTTGCAAAAGCTTTTAAAAGTAAAACCAATACTAAAAACACAATAATTGTCCAGTCTCCGATCTCAAAATATCTGAAAAAACTGTTTTCAATAATCGAGTAGGTGTTTCCATTGGTGAAAGCCTTTACGGTATCATATCCTTCTCCGAATAAAGGAGGAAAAAGTACACAGAGAAAAGAAAGTACAGCACCTCCAAACATGGCTTTACGCATCCTTGAAAGCTTCAGTCCTTTGATAAAATGTTCAACTTTCTGCGAGATGATGACAAAATAACGGGCATATAGCCCAGTCACCAACCCTAAAATCAGATAATAAGGGACATTTTTATAATTAAAAGCTTCTCTTGTATAAAATCTGAAAAGAACATCTTCCTGCAATAGAATTCTGGATAAAAGGCTTCCACAAACGGCAGCCACTACTAAAGGAATAAAGTCTGTAAAAACGACTCCTGTCAGCAAGATTTCAAAAGCAAACATTATCCCGGCAATAGGGGCATTGAAAGCAGATGCAATCCCGGCAGTGGCTCCGGCAGCCAATAATAAAGTACGTTCTTTATAGCTTAATCTGTAGGTCTGTGCATAGTTGGAACCGATAGCAGCTCCGGTGACGGCGATCGGACTTTCCAGTCCGGCAGAACCTCCCAAGCCAACGGTAATGGCACTCTGAATCACCTGGGAATACATTTTTACAGATGCTACAATGCTTGAATTCTGCGCAATTTCGTACAGAATGGCCCCAATTCCTTTTCTATCCTGCCCTTTGAATAATGTGAGAACAATCATTGTCGTTAAGACAATTCCTAAAAATGGAAAAACAATGTAAAAAAGTATCTGGTATTCAAAATGAACTTTATTGGTAATAAAATAATGGATGTTATGGACCAGCGTTTTCAAAATAACGCCTGCCAGTCCTGCAGTACAGCCTACAAGAATTCCGGACAAAACAAGAAACTGATTTCTGCTCAATCTGTTGTTCAGCCAATGTAAAATAAGCTCATAACTGCGCGCTTTTTCTAGTCCGTATTTTTGGAAATCTCTTTTAAATTTAAGAAAACTTAGGTATTTTTTTTTGTTGTGAATTTTCACCGTAGAAAAATTTTATAGCCATACCCCAATTGGTACCGCTCTGTAAATTTATGAAATATCTGATAAAAAATCCCAACCTGATCTTAACTTGTCTGTCAAATCTGTTTTCAGAATCCTTAAAAAGAGAACCTGTAAGCTCATTTGTTGTCCATGTGATCAGCCTTTATATCATTTAACCAACTTTTTTAGGCTTACCGGAAAATAATAATCCCGCAGCGATAAGGCCTGCTGCCCCAGCCACGATCCATGTTAAGGTACCAGAGGAAACAGAAAATAAAGTTTTTCCGTTGATTCCCGTATTTATTTTTGAGGGTTCAAGTACATTTCCGCTTGTATTTTTATCTTTATGGGCTTTCTTTAAAGCCAGCCGCATTCCTGCAGAAGAAATATAACGGACAACCCCGGGAAACATTTCATAAATATTTTTAAAGGCAACGGCAGACCAGTCCGGATAGGAAACATCTTTAGGATTCTTGGCCGTTTCCACAATAGAAGCAGCCAGTTTGCGGGGATCAAATGAAGGGGGAGGAGTACTCAGTTTTATCCCTGAATAATTGGCAGCATGTTCTATTCCCGAAGATTTTTGAAATCCTGGATATAAGGCACAGATATGAATATCCGGATAATCCGAAACTTCTCCCTGAAGAGTCTCTACCATTCCGCGGACTCCGTATTTCGATGCAGTGTAAGCCGTCCCGTATGATGCGGGCATCCATCCTCCAATTGAAATATTATTCAATAAAACACCTCTTTTTTGTTTTTTAAAAACCGGTAATACTGCGTGCGCCGAATGCATATATCCCAATAAGTTGGTTTTGACAATCTGATCGGTCACTTCTACAGGTATTTCCTCAAATTTACCAAAAGCCAGTACCCCGGCATTATTTACCCAATAATCAATTTTGCCACTAAACTCTATAGCTTCGTTGACAAGGTGCTGTACTTCTTCTGCCACGGAAGTATCGGTAGGCACAGCAATTACCGTTGCACCTAATTTTCTGCAGACTTCTGCGGTTTCTTGAAGGGCTTCTTCACCCCGGGCGGCCAGAACAAGATCTGCGCCCTGCGCTGCAAATGCTTCTGCTGTAGCCTTACCGATTCCGCTGGATGCACCGGTAATGACAACTGTTTCTCCAAAAAAAGGAGGTTTTCTTTGATTTTTCATAACAATATAGATTTAAGTGTGATTGGTAAAAATATTATGGATTCATATGGGCTCCATTTCCTGTATTTCTCTTGGGGAAAAGAATGAGCCTGATGGAAGGATTGTTGGTGATAAACAAACGAAACCAATCTAAAGCCAGTTGCACTTTATTCCCAAATCCTACCAGAGGAATAATATGAATAAAAAGCCATGTAAGCCATGCTAAAAAACCTTTGAAGGAATGCTTCGGAAGATCTACTACCGCATTATATTTTGAGATAATGGCCATACTTCCTTTATCATGGTATCGAAATGGTTCCAGTACTTTTTCATCTTCAATCCGTTTGAAGTTGGCAGCAAGATTTCTACCCTGTTGAATAGCAACCTGTGCCAGCTGTGGATGTCCGTTAGGAAATTTTTCTTCTGAAAGCATAAGGCAAAGATCTCCTAATGCATATATACTTTCCGTATTTTGTACTTTATTATAATCATCCACCAGTATTCTTCTTCCTCTGCCGATACTTTCCTCAGGGATTCCCTTTACTTCTCGGGCTATGACTCCGGAAGTCCAGATCAGGGTTTCTGTTTCGATGGAATTTCCGTCACTTAAAATAACCCTGGAATCCACATAATCTTTTACTGAAACATTCAGAAGGATTTTTACACCCAGTTCTTTTAATTTTTCATATGCAGCTTCCTGTGCAAGTTTACTCATGGGCGAAAGGAGGGCAGGAAGTGCGTCAATCAGATAGATGCCGGAAAGGCTTAATTTGATTTCCGGATATTCTTTCTTTGCAATATATTTTCCCATTTCAGCAAGCATGCCGGCAAGTTCTACACCTGTAGGCCCACCACCGGCAATAACGATATTCTGTAATTTTTCTGCCTGGTTCATATCTTTATTTCTGGCAGCCTCTTCGTGGGTAAGTAAAATATGGTTCCGGAGATAAAGAGCTTCTTCAATACTTTTCATAGGCAATGCACAACGGCGTACATTTTCCATCCCGAAAAAATTAGATTCTGTTCCCACCGCCAATACCAAATAATCATAGGTAAGGGTTCCTGTATCTGTTTCAACGGATTTAGTCTCAGGATTTACTTTAATCAGGGTTCCCATATGAAACTTCACATTCTTACTTTCTGAAAAAAGTTTTCTGAAAGGGTAGCTGATATTGGATGCTTCTATAAAAGAGGTTGCAACCTGATAGATTAACGGAGGAAAAAAGTGATAATTATTTTTATCTACCAGGGTCATTTTAAACCTTTTGTCGTTTCGGAGTGATTTGATAAGATTTATTCCGGCAAATCCTCCGCCTACAATTACAATGTGCTTTTTCATAAAGTGAATATTGAAGGGGTGCTCTGTAATTCATTCAAGAACAAGACCAAATAGACCGGAAACAGAACTTTTAACATTAAATAAACATAGAAAACCGGATTGTTTAAACTGAGTAAATTATACACATTGTTTTTTCTTTTTGCAGACATGTCAGCATGATGTTTGCAGAATAGCTATATATCAACACCATAAAATAGAGTATATGAAACCAGAAATTTTAACAGCAAAACACAGGCTGGGCTTAGGTGGCGTTGCCATAGGTACCGCTTTTGAGAATATTACCGACGAACAGGCCCATGAAATCCTTACAACTGCGTGGGATGCCGGAATCCGGTATTATGATACTTCTCCGTGGTACGGACTGACAAAGAGTGAAAGAAGGTTTGGTGAATTTTTAAAAGGTAAAGACCGGAACGAGTTTATATTTTCAACCAAAGTAGGACGTTTATTTAATGAAGTTCCTCAGTCCGAAGTTCCTCCTACGATGTGGAAAAATCCTTTGAACTATGACTTCAGGCACGACTATACTGCTGACGCTATAAAAAGATCAATAGCAGACAGTCTTCAGAGGACGGGACTGAATCATATTGATATCGTTTATATTCACGATCTTTCTGAAGATCAGGTAGGAGACCGGTATCCGTATTTTCTGAAACAAGCGAAAGAGGGAGCATTTAAAGTTCTTTCAGAGCTTAGAGACCAGGGAATTATCAAAGCCTGGGGAATGGGAGTTAATAAAATTGAACCTATTTTGGATTGTATTGAAGTTGCCGACCCTGATATATGTCTTTCTGCCACCCAATACTCCATACTGGAACATGAAGATGCTGTGGACAGATTGCTTCCCGCAGTCAGAAAAGCAGGAGTAAAACTGGTTTCGGGAGCAGGGTACAATTCGGGGTATATTGCGGGAAGAGAGCGGTATAATTATAAAGATGTTATCCCCAAAGGAATGGAAGAAAAGAGGTCACGAATAATGGCTATCGCAGAGAAATATAACACAAATATTATAGATGCAGCTCTTCATTTCGTACTTGCTGCTGATGAGTTTGCTTCTATTATCCCTGGAGCGAGCCGAAGTGATCAGGTACATGATAATGTAAAAGCATTGCATGCGGATATTCCCAAAGGTTTCTGGCAGGAGTTAAAAGCTGAAGGCTTAATTTACGGCAAAGCACAGGTTCCGGATTAAGATGGAGGGGATAAATATATCTTTTATTCATCGCTATTTTCCGGACTTCAAAATTTCTTCAAAATTTAGTGATAGATTTATGGCATGAAAATTCTCATCATTGAAGACGAAGCAGAGCTTGCCAAAAGTATTTCCGAATATTTATCTGAGGAAAGTTATCTCTGTGAATCAGCTGGCAGCCTTGGTGAGGCGATGAATAAAATAGAGGCATTCCATTACGACTGTATTCTGTTGGATATCATGCTTCCTGATGGCAACGGACTCAGAATTTTAGAAGAGCTTAAAAAACAGAACAAACAGGATGGTGTCATTATCATTTCTGCAAAAAATGCATTGGATGATAAAATAGAAGGCTTAAAAATGGGGGCAGATGATTATCTGACTAAACCTTTCCATCTTTCAGAATTGATGGCAAGAGTATATTCGGTGATCAGGAGAAAGCAATTCAGCAGTTCTAATGTTGTCAAACAGAATGAGCTTGAGATTGATCTTTTGGGGAAATCAGTTGCTGTCAATGGGGAACTTATTGCATTGACCAAAAAAGAATTTGATCTTTTAATCTATTTTATAGGAAATAAAAATAAAGTAATCTCAAAAAGTACCTTGGCAGAACATCTTTCCGGTGATTTTGCCGACATGCTCGATAATCATGATTTTGTGTATGCTCATGTGAAAAATCTTAAGAAAAAGCTGTATGATGCCGGTTCGGGACATTATCTTAAAACAGTCTATGGAACGGGATATAAATGGGAAGCATAAATTAATTATAAACCTGCAATGACCTTGAAGCCTCTCCTAAGCAAAACCACCAAACCCTTCATTATTTATGTACTTATCGTCCTGATGATAAGTATTCCCGTGTATTATTTTATGGTGGATACGATCTGGAAAAGCGAATTGGATGAGCACAATCAGATCATTGTAGAGAAAACGGCTTATGAGTTTAACCAGCTAAAACTTTCTGACAAGGAGCTTGAAGATGGACTTGAACTCTGGAATCACATCCAGCCTGAAACCAATATTGAGAAAATATCGGGAGATCATATAAAAGGGGATAGTGTTTATACCAATGAAAGATCTCTGCCCTTTATATCGGAGCAAAAAAAGAACGCTACCGTTGCCTGCGAAAAGTGGTATATATTCATGACAAACCTTATCTTTTCACCATACAGACCAATATAGAAGAAACTCATGAAACCATTGCAGTAATTGCAATGATTGCCATATTTTTCTTTGTGATGATCGTTATTGGTCTTTTATATCTGAACAGAAGACTTTCAGCCTCTGTCTGGAAACCCTTTCGGGCAACACTGGATCAACTGAAAAATTTCCAGCTCAACAGCCAGTCAAAAATACAGTTCCCTGTTTCTGATACCACAGAGTTTGAAGAACTTAACCAGTCTCTTGATAAAATGATAGAGCATAATATTTCTGTGTATAAAACCCAGAAGGAATTTACTGAAAATGCTTCCCATGAACTGCAGACACCACTGGCTATTCTTAAAAACAAACTGGATCTACTGCTTCAGGATAGCGATCTCACAGAAAAACAATACCGGATTGTGGAGGAAATGAACAGAGCGCTCACCCGCAGTTCCCGTATCAATAAAAACCTGCTGTTGCTGGCTAAAATAGATAATAATCAATTTGATAATTCCGAAAATATTTCGTTCCATGCTTTGCTTCGTCAAAGTATTGATATTCTTCAGGAACATTTTGAACAGAAAAATATTGCCGTCCGGGAAAACATCATTGCCGGCATTCATGTAAACGGAAATAGCAGTCTTACCGAAATTATGATTAATAATCTGATCATCAATGCTATCCGTCATACTATGCCTAATGGTTTTATTGGAATAGACCTTACAGATTCTGTGTTTGAAGTTTCAAATTCCGGAACAGAACAACTGAATACGGATCTTCTTTTCAAAAGATTTTCAAAACTGTCGGCAGATCATCACGGAAGCGGACTGGGGTTGTCTATTATCCAGGAAATCTGCAAGTTCCATCACTGGGAGATAAGCTACAGGTTTGAAAACAATCAGCACTTCTTTTCCGTTAAATTTTAGTTAAAAAATACCCGGATCCGGATAATTCAAAATTTCTTCTAAATCGGTTTGCATTTTTGTATTGAAAATATACGGGGAATGCAGATTGTCTGTAATTCCTCATTCATAAAATAAACCGAAAATAGGATGAGAACGGCAAACAAGGTAGCAGCAGTCACAGCCCTGTTCTGGCTCATGAAAATTGTAGCCACCACCTTAGGAGAAACTTTGGGAGATTTCATTTCAATGACATTAAATCTGGGCTATACGATGGGAATTCTTGTCACTTTATCATTTTTTCTCATCATTTTATCATTACAATTTAAATTGAAAGAATATGTTCCCGCGGTCTACTGGATGGTAATCATAGGAACAACCACTTTGGGTACAGAAATATCTGATTTTATAGACAGAACCTTGAAAGCAGGGTACCTGGCAGGAAGCCTGATTCTTGTAACGGGTCTTTTAACATCGCTGTTTTTATGGTATAAAAAATACCATAACCTGGAGGTTTATCCGATTTCTGAACGTACAAAAGAGCTTTATTATTGGGTGGCTATATTGTTTTCCAATAGCCTGGGAACGGCATTCGGAGATTTTCTGAGTGATAATCTCGGATTAGGATATCTGACGGGAGCCTTTATTACAGGATGTGTCATCTTGGTCGTGATCGTCCTTCATTATGGTACAAAAATCAATCATGTTATCCTGTTTTGGATTGCATTTGTTTTCACCCGTCCTTTCGGAGCTACATTCGGAGATTTTTTAACAAAGCCTTTAGCTAAGGGTGGGCTTGATTTAGGAACGGTGAATGCTTCACTCATATCCCTGGCCTTAATGACCATAATGATCCTAATCTCGCAGAAAAAACATACTAAAAGATTGCCATCTCAAGGATAATATTATACGACAGAACTAAAAAAATAAAGACAATTACAATGAATCGAAAGAAACTGCTCCTTTTTCCAACCTGTGTCATATCCTGTATGGCGGCAGCACAAACAACTTCAGTAACAGCTTCAGGAAGGGTTACCGATAACAAAAAAGCAGGAGTACCGTATGCGAGTATTATTTTGAAAAAGGAAAAAGACAGTGCATTTGTGGCCGGAACTATAACGAATGAAGAAGGAAGGTTTTCCATTACAGGAATAAAACCTGATCATTATCTGCTGGTTACCTCCATAAATGGATATCATACTGCGATCCGGCAGATTTTTATAGGAAGCCTTTCTGAATTTCTGGAGGTTCCGGGTATTGAACTTTCTCCGGAACAAACCAACGAAACCCAAATACAAGAAGTTATCCTTACAGCCTCTAAAAAGAATGAGATCGATAACAGGCTTGATAAAAAAACATATTCTGTAGCAGACAATATCAGCCAAAGTGGCGGATCTGTATTGCAGAGCATGCAGAATCTTCCCGGAATCACAGTACAGGACGGTAAGGTACAGCTGAGAGGAAATGATAAAGTAACCGTTTTAATCGACGGTAAACAAACCGCTCTTACAGGCTTTGGAAGTCAGACCGGCCTTGATAATATCCCTGCTTCTTCCATTGATAAGATCGAAATTATCAACAATCCTTCATCAAAATATGATGCGAACGGAAATGCGGGAATTATCAACATCATCATGAAAAAGAATAAACAAAACGGATGGAACGGAAAGGTAGGATTTACAGCCGGATTAGGATCTCTCTGGATCAGAAAAGAAAATTTACCGACGATCAGGCCACAATATACACTGACTCCGAAGATCAATCCCTCTCTATCACTTAATTACAGAAAAAATAAAGTAAATATCTTTTTACAGGCTGATAATTTATATACTGAAACACTCAATAAAAATGAATTTGTAACGCGTACCTATGATGACGGAACCATTATCAATTCTCAGTTAAAAAGAAACAGGAATACCAATTTTTTCACAACTAAAGCAGGAATAGACTGGACAATGGATTCACAAAATACCTTAACGATCTCAGGAATGTATGGAAGTGAAAAGATCATCGACCGTGGAGATCAGCCCTTTTTTAACGGGAACCTTTCCCGGCGTCTTCGTCTCTGGCAGTTTTTGGAAGACGAATTAAAAACGACCATTATGGGAACAGCATCCTACCAGCATAAGTTTAAAGAGGCAGGGCATCTTTTGAATGTGGGATTCAATTATACATTTCATAGAGAGGATGAAAAATATTTCTATGATAATTATTTACCGGCTTCTACAGGCTCCGATTCCTTTAAGTTATTATCTGACGAACAAGTATATGATTTTAATATAGATTACGTAAAACCATTGAAATATGGCAGGGTTGAGACGGGTATCAAAGTGAGAAACAGAAGTATCCCAACGAATATGAACTTCATTCCGGGTACCAATTCTGTATTAGATGCCGGTGCAGGAGGAAAGGCTGATTACAGGGAATTTATCCCCGCAATCTACGGAAATTATGTATTTGAAAATGAAAAATGGGAGGCAGAACTTGGTCTTAGACTGGAATATGTAAGAATTCAATACGATGTTAATCCTGATCATCCTACGTATAAAAGTGACGGATACAATTATACCCAACCATTTCCTAATTTCAGACTGGCTTATAAACTTAACGATCACAACAAGCTTTCCATCTTTTATAACAGAAGGGTAGACCGTCCTAATGAAGTCGATATAAGAATTTTCCCGAAATATGATGATGCTGAAATTATTAAGGTGGGAAATCCTGCATTGCGCCCTCAGTTTACCAATTCTGTTGAAGCAGGTTACAAATACAATTGGGACAGCGGATACTTATATTCTGCTTTATATCATCGTTTTGCGAACGGAACAATCACCAGGATCTCCAGTATTGTGCCGGGCAGCAGCCTTATCTATGCCATTTTCCAAAATGCCGGGAAAAGCTACAATACTGGTCTGGAAGCCATATGGAACCAAAAAGTGTCTGATGTATATTCCCTAAATATTAATGGAAATATCTACCGCAACCAGATCAATGCCTTTTCAGTAACGAATCTTTATCCTGAATCCAATACTTTTTCTGCTGACAAACAATCCACTGTTTCAGGGAACATTAAAATGAATAATATTTTCCATTTTACCCAAGGGCTGGATGCACAGTGTACGTTGGTATACCTGGCACCGGATATTATTCCGCAGGGAAGGGTGAGTTCAAGGTTTTCAATGGATGTAGGGGTGAAAAAAGCCATTCAGAAAGGCAAAGGAGAGGTATTTCTGAACGCTTCTGATGTATTGAATACAATGGTTATGCGAAAAAAATTCAGGGAATGGGATTCGCCTATGCAAGCAACGATTACTACGAAACCCAGGTCGTGAGAATGGGATACAGTTACAAGTTTTAAGATAAATTCGGATTATTATAAATATACCATAAGATGAAAAAACACAGTCAAAGAATGCTGATTTATGTAATTGTTTTGATATCAGCTGCCGGTAAAGCCAATGCACAAAACAATAATGATTCTATTGCAGTTCAACAGCCTACAGATAGTATCACCACTGCTGCTATTCAAAAAAACACACTGAACTATAACAGTTTGATTATTCCTGCCGCCTTTATAGGTTACGGAGTAGCGGGGTTATCAGTCAGAAGTCTTAAAGAAATTAATCGGGATACAAAAACAGAAGTCGATGAGCACAGGCCTGCCCGTACAAGATTTGATGATTATACTCAGTTTATCCCGGGCCTTATGGTATATGGATTAAATATGGCAGGTGTAAAGGGAAAACACAATTTCAGGGACCGGACGATTATCTATGCTTCTTCACAGTTGATTGTTACAGCATTTACCACTCCCTTAAAGTATATGGTTAAAGAGGAGAGACCGGACCGTTCAAATAGGCTGTCATTTCCATCGGGGCATGCAGCAATAGCATTTTCCAATGCTCAATTTATGTTCAGGGAATATAAGGATACCAATTTTTGGCTGAGTCTTTCAGGATATCCTTTTGCTGTTTTTACCGGTATATATCGGATTATCAATGATAAACATTGGGTGGGTGACGTTGTTGCAGGTGCCGGATTCGGAATTCTTTCCACAGAACTTGCGTACTGGTTATTTCCAAAAATAGACAGTCTTCTTCGCGGAAAAAATAAAACCAAAACTTCCTTATCTTCCACGATGGTAATGCCATTTTATCAGAATAATACTGTAGGAATAGGATTGATAAAGAATTTTTAGACCAGAATATAATAACTGTAAACTAAAAAGTCGCCATTCATAAACGGATGGCGATTTATGATTTTAAACTTCCTGATTTCACTCTGTTATCTTTTATACTACTTTCGCCTTACGAACCACTTTTGCCAGCAGCCCCGGGAAAAACCTTTTCAGATAAACAGCCATTATCTCTCTGCCTCCAATAACTGTTTGATTCTTTTTTTGTTCAATAGCTTTTAGCATTTTTCGGGCAAAAACATCCGGTGGCATACCATTGAGCGTAGCATCATCCATTGTGCCTTGTTCTGAACCATTTCCTGTAACTGCATTAATAGAAATATTGGTTTGTATAAATCCCGGGCAAATTATGGTTATTGAAATTTTATCCCTGTACAATTCTGCACGTAGAGCATCAAAAAAACCATGTAAAGCATGTTTTGCTGCGGCGTAACCACTGCGCATCGGAGCTCCAAAAATCCCCATAAGACTTGAAACCACAGCAATCTGACCGCCGCCATTTTTGATCATGTAAGGTACAACAGCTTTTGTAAGGGCCACGGTTCCGATAAAATCTACCTCCATCAGGTGTTTATCTACTTCTATATCTGTTTCTAGGGCTAAAGAACGCTGGGACAGGCCTGCATTATTGATCAGGATATCAATCTTTCCAAATTTTTTCAATGCCTGAGCAGCGATATCAGGCATTTCTTTATAATTCATGAGGTCCAGAGGAATTATAGCATATCTTTCAGCCGCCAGGTTCACTTTTCCGGCAACATGATAAAGTTGTTCTTCCTTCCTTGAGGAAAGTATAATCTTAGCAGTGGTGCTTTCCGCGAGTTCTTTAACCAATGCTTCTCCGATTCCAGATGATGCCCCCGTGATCCAGATTACCTTATCATCGAAATATTTATTCATATTCATTTTATTAAAATATTCACTCTAATCCGGCAATATACTGACCAGCTTTCATTCCCGAAAATATACAGCCTCCGAGAAATGTTCCTTCCAGGGCACGGTAGCCATGCATTCCGCCTCCGCCAAAGCCTGCAGCTTCTCCTACCGCATAAAGCCCCTCAATAACGCTTTCATCATGCCGTAATACCTGTGCGTTCAGATTGGTTTTAATTCCTCCTAACGTTTTACGGGTTAATATATTGAGCCGAACGGCAATCAAAGGACCGTTTTCAGGGGAAAGAATCTTATGGGGAGCGGCTACACGCCCAAGTTTATCTCCCAGATACTTCCGGGTGCTTCTGATATAGTTCACCTGGGTATCTTTTGAAAATTTATTGTCAAGCTCCCTATCCCGTGCTTCAATCTGTTGTAATATCTTTTCATAATGTAAAAGATGATTACCGGCCAGTTGATTCATTTTTTCTACAAGGTCTTTAAGGTTATCAGATACGATAAAATCCTCTCCTTGCTCTTTGAATGCTTCTACAGGGCCCGGAGCTTTTTTTCCAAAGATCCTTTTCAGGAAAAGAGAGTAGTCTTTATTGGTGATATCGGGATTTTGCTCTGATCCGGAAAGGGCAAATTCTTTCTTAATAATCTTTTGAGTCAGAATAAACCACGAGTACGGTAAACCTGTATCCTGAATATATTTTAAAGTTCCCAGCGTATCAAATCCAGGAAGAAATGGCGGTGGTAGCCGTTTTCCTTTAGCATCAAACCAAAGGGAAGAGGGGCCCGGCAATATCCGGATTCCGTGATTCGGCCAGATCGGATTCCAGTTCCGGAGGCCTTCTGTGTAATGCCACATTCTGTCGGGATTGATGATATGAGCTCCCGTCTGTTCAGCAATACCAATCATTTTTCCATCCACATATGCCGGAACCCCGCAGACCATATTTTCCGGAGGGCTGCCTAATCTTTCAGGCCAGTTTTTTCGTACCAATTCATGATTTGCCCCGATACCCCCTGAAGCAATAACAATATGAGAGGCATGATATTCGAATGAGGAAATGATATTTCTATTGGTTTCCATTCCTCTTTCTTTGGAATCGTTTTCCAGGATGTCACCTTTTAGTCCTGCTATTTTTCCATTTTCAAGCATTAATTCAGTTACCCGATGTCTGAATTTCATTTGTAGTAAGCCTTTTTCTTTAGCCTGATAGGCTTTTTCTACAAAAGGCCTGATCACTCCGGTTCCGGTTCCCCAGCTCACATGGAAACGGGGTACTGAATTTCCGTGACCATTGGCTCTTCCGTCACCACGTTCTGCCCATCCTACCATAAACATAAGTTTGATTCCCAGTCTGGTAATGTATGCATATTTTTCACCGGCAGCAAATTTCAGATACGCTTCAGCCCATTTACGGGGCCAATAGTCTTCATCCCTGTCGAAACCCGCAGTTCCTTTCCAATCCTGCAAAGCCAGTTGATAAGAATCCCTGATTCCCATTCTTCGCTGCTGAGGAGAATTGATTAAAAAAAGACCTCCGAACGACCAGAATGCCTGCCCGCCGATATTCTGTTCAGTTTCCTGATCCAGCAGCAAAACTTTTTTTCCTGCATTGGTTATCTCCATAGCAGCGGTCAGTCCTGCCAATCCCGCTCCTATGATAATTACGTCAGGCTGGAATATTTCCTCCATTTTGTGTCACGTTTTTTTATTTGACAATACTTTACATAAATGTATAAAATATTTACACCTGAACCGCCAATTTATTTTGGACTTTCTATACATTCCATATCCGGAAGCAGTAGTTTACTGAATATGTTAACGATGAGTATGATGTACTGGCTACCGGATACAGAGCTTTTTTATCTTTGCCGGAAATCAATAAGATGGAGGAAATAAAACAATATCAGGCGTGGGCTATCAAAAAAGACGGAACAAAGCAACCCATTGAAGCAGAGTATATTATCTTGCAGGTGGAAGAAGAGGAAATCGAGATTTCTCTGGTGCCTCCTCATCCTGTTTTCAATGGAAGATTAACATTGACAACGGGGTCAGCAATCCGGGGACGAGAACGTGAAAGAGGTCTGGGGACTCAACTCATTATCGAACCCGGAGCATCAAACGTTCTTCATATCAGTGTTAAAAAAATCACGTGTAGTTAAAATATAAAGGAAAGATAAGATTTTCAGGTTCCCTACTTTTCACTTTTTCTATCTTTGTGAAAAAGAAAACTATGAAGTATTTGTTTATTGTGGCATGTTTTGTATGCTCCATGTTAAGTCAGGCTCAGCAAAAACAGGACCCATGGAAAGACAGTCAGCTGATGGACCCGGCATTACTGGCTTCCCGTATTGTAAAAAATAAAACGAAAGACCTGGTGATTATTTCTGTAGGGCCTGAAGCAATTATCAAAGGTTCTGTGGATATCGGCCCCACTCATGAGCCTGAAAATCTCGAAAAATTAAAAAATTATCTTAATAATATTCCTAAAGACAGAGAAGTCGTTATTTATTGTGGCTGCTGTCCTTTTGTAAAGTGCCCGAATATACGCCCTGCATTTAATCTGCTGATGGAAATGGGCTTTAAGAATGCCAAACTACTAAACCTTCCAAAAAATATTAAAACAGACTGGCTAGATAAAGAGTATCCAACAAATGATTAATATGAAAATCCGTTTTATAATATTATTGGGTGTCCTGTTTTCAGGGAATATTTTTTCTCAAAATAAAATTGAAATAGGAAAGAGAGCTCCTGAAATTGCAATGTCCAAAGTTGATGGCAACCCGTTCCTGCTTTCATCATTAAAAGGAAAGCTTGTATTGATCGATTTTTGGGCAACCTGGTGTGCTCCCTGTGTTGAAGAACAGCCTGAACTAAAAACCTTGTATGAAACATACGCAGACCAGGTCAAAAACAACCGGTTTGAAATTCTCGGTGTTTCCTTAGACAGAAACAAAGAGAGCTGGCAAAAATCCATTGATCGTTTTGGGATCAAATGGATACAGGTCAGCGATTTAAAATTTTGGAAAAGTCCCGTAGCAAAGTTGTACGAAGTAGATGAGCTTCCTTTTAATGTTATTATCGATGGAGAAGGAACTATCATGGCTAAAAATATTCACGGAAAAGATCTCGAAGACTTTTTAAAGAAAAATCTGAACCGGAATTAAATATATTCAATAGAAAAAAGTGGTAATTGTTGCCACTTTTTTTACTTTATAATGCCATAAAAGTACATTTATATATCAATAAATGACGTTGATATACAAGATGGAATTTCTGTCTCGGGTATCTCATATTTTTGATGCTATGACAAAGAATTTCTATCTCCGTATTGCGCTGTCAGCGATTTTACTGATGCATAGTGTGATTTCTATCTTCAGTGGTGATGTTCATAATTTTGGACACCTTTATCTGGATACGATAGGTTTTAGCCCTTTCGGGCTGTATCTCGCCTGGACAGTAAAGCTTACCCATCTTTTATCTGTTCCGTTGCTTTGGTTTGACCGGTATATCAAACCTGTGGCGTTTTCTAATATACTTATCTTTATGCTGGGAATCTATCTTATTCATTGGCAGAATGGCTGGTTTGTGGTAGGAGGAGGCATCAACGGTATTGAATTTAACATCCTGCTTATTTTTTGTTTTTTCAATCTTATCTATCCTGAAATTAGTTTGAAAAACAGGGTATAGATGTAGTAAGAGCTTATTTGTACTGTGGGAAAATAAAATAGCTTAAACCACAACATCACAAAAGTTTTGAAAACCGAAAATTTTCATCCTATACTTTCTTAATCTCATAGGTTTCAAAAACCTATAAGGCTTGTGGTTTTTAAATAGTTTTACATCCAAACCATTAAGGAGTAATAAAACATTTCACTCATAGATGATTATCTTTATTTTGTAGACTTTATATGATTATATTTGATTGAACGATATTACTTTGTACATTTAAATTAGTATACCTTTGAAAACGATCGGAAAATCCAAACTCCGTGTTCATTTGCTTTTTTGGATATTGTATTATATTCTGGAAGTTTATCTTGATTTTTACTGGTCAAGGTATCAGTTTCCTGATGTCAATTGGCCAATAAGACTTCAGAATACCTTGATGCTGGAGCTGGGGTATCTTTTTATAAAAGTTCCGCTTGCTTATTCTTTGCTTTATGTCTATGAGAATGGGCATTTCAAAAGTTTTTTCAAATACATTCTGTACATTCTTATTGTTATATCGGCTGTATTTGCCCATCGGTTCTTTGCCCATTATATCATGTATCCTTACATTTATGGTGTTGTTGGAAACCCAGGATGGAAAAGAATTATCCGGGTATATCAATGGGCTTGTGGCTTTTAATTCTTTTATGGATCTGATCTTTATGGTAGGGCTTGTTTTTGGAGTTGAAATCACAAGGCAGAAAAATGTTTTGAAACAACAGCTTTCTCAATTGAAATCGGAGAAACTTGATCAGGAACTGACGATGTTAAAAGCTCAGATTAATCCACATTTTTTGTTTAATACCCTCAATAATATATATGGAATGGCTATGAAGAAGGCTGATGAAACTCCTGATGCCATTTTACAGCTTTCAAAAGTGATGCGGTACAATATCTATGAAGCGGCTGAAAAAAGTATTTCTATAGAAAAAGATGTAGAAAATATTAAAGATTTTATCCAGATTCAAAAAATTCGTCATCGCGACCTTAGGGTAAACTTTAGGGAAAAAATTGATGATCCTTCTCAGGAAATTTCCCCGCTGATACTGATCCAGTTTGTAGAAAATGCCTTTAAACATGGTGTATCAGAAAGCCTTGGAGCATCATTTATCAATATCAGTATTCAGCTGGAAAAAGGAATTCTTGTCTACAGCGTAGAAAATTCCAAAGAAGAACGATCTCATGAGGATTCTACCCAAATAGGATTAAAAAATATCCGAAGGCAACTTGAGCTGCTTTATCCTAAGCATAGTCTTATTGTACAGGATACAACTGACAGATATAGTATACAATTAATGATTGATTTCCATGATACATTCAGAATATAAAAAATACAACTGCATCATTGTTGAAGATGAGCCTATCGCTGCAGAGATCCTGGAAAATTTTATCTCCAGAGATAAGGAACTTAATCTGGTTGGCAAATGCGCAGATGCTGTATATGCCAGCAGTCTTTTGAGTATTCATGAGGTAGATCTTATGTTCCTGGATCTTCATCTTCCTGTAGTAAAAGGATTTGACTTTTTGAGGAAGTTAAAAAATCCGCCGTTTGTTATTGTTACAACAGCATATCATCAGTATGCCGTAGAAGGCTATGAGTTAGATATTGCCGATTATCTCATGAAACCCATTCCTTATGATCGTTTTGTAACAGCTATCGGAAAGTTTAAGTACCTTATGGAAGCGGAAGATGCACTGCTGGAAATCGCTGAACGTGACTATATCTTTATCAACAGTGGAAAAAACAAAAAAAGATTATTTTGCAGGATATTTTTTATATTGAAAGTTTAAGGGAATACATTAGTATTCATACTAAAACTGGGACCCTGACCTTTAAAATGCCTCTCAGCAAAATAGAAGCAAGTTTACATCCCGGGATGTTTACCCGTATTCATAAATCATATATTATTTCCCGTTCAAAAATCGAAGTGAAATCAGCCAATATTATTCAGATCAATGGCAAGAAACTTCCGGTTGGAAGAACCTACAAACCTTTTTTGGAACTCTGATTACGTTCCGGTATAGAGCTATTTAATGATTGATCATTCCCGGAATATCTAATCATTATGCTGATTATTATTTTTAGTAGACCGTATTCTGTTGTTGATATATAGATGTCATCATACAATTCACCAATTGCCGAACTTTGAATGACAACAAGCTAAAAACATCCATAATTATGAAATATCAGTAAGCTTTTAAATGGAGAAGCTGCTTATGGGTAGCTGTTAATTTCATTGGGTGGCTCGTTTCCCAGATTTGATTTATAAATTGACAAAAAACACTGAAATAATGAAAATTAAAAAAGTAATATACGCGATTTTCTTGCTTCTGATGACGGCAGGTTTCGCTTTCGGATATAAAGGATTTCATGGCAATTCTTATTCTGTTCCTGTTAAGAAAGATTTTTCTGCTGGTGTATTTAATACCGCAGACAGAATTTCTACCCATACTGATAGGAAAGGAGTTATTGAAGGAAAAGTTGCCATGTTAGATACCTATTAAACAAATAATATACAGAATGTGGTTGGTTTAGTATTGGCTTAAGGTTACGTGGATACACTTAAGCCAATTTATTTCTGATAACAATCTTTCGTTAAAATATTTTAAGTCCCACAATGCCGATCACGATCAGTAATGCCGACAACAATCTGAATACATTTGCGGAATCCTGGAAGAATAATACACCTACCAATAAAGTTCCTACTGCACCTATTCCTGTCCAGACTGCATAGGCGGTTCCAATAGGAATACTTTTCTGTGCATACCATAGAAACAGGCCGCTTACAGCCATACAAGCCACAGAAAACATAATCCATGACCATTTATTACTACTTTCGGGTTGCTGGGATAATTTAAGTCCTAATGGCCATCCGATTTCAAAAATTCCTGCGATAATTAGTGCAATCCAATTCATACATTTTATTTTTTTAAATAGTAGTGAGGGAAAAATCAATCTATTCTGAAGGCATTTTCTATTTTCCTTACCTTTATTCATCCTGTAAAATTATTGTTATCTTATTGTAATAAATATACTTGTCAAAGCGATCCGGTAAAATTGAAGGGTGGAACGTAGTATAAAAGCAGCGAAACGTAATGTGTTTCATAAAATGATTCCAAACCGTAATTTGAATTAAATAATATTAAATTGCTTTGAAATACGGGTACGGATATCCGGATTATTTAATAAATCAATTCTTTTCATGCTAACAGATATAATGTTCATCAATCTGAGTGTCGTTTTTTGTAGAATAAATACCGGCTTAAAGTCAGCAGGTGACGGCCATCATTTTTCAGGAAAAAGCAATCGTTTTTGGAAGGTTTTTACACAGAATTTTACATGGCGATTCAGGAATAACGTTAATTTTTTATTCTATAACTAAACTTTATTGGGTTTACTCACATATTTATTTCCTTTCACAAAGAAACGCCACGGCAAATGGGCATCTTCTTCTGCATAAGCAACTCCTATGCGCGGGCCCGCTGCTATTTCATCAGGGTTATAGGCAATACCATGATCTTCAATCCAGATTTCATTTCCGATGAGATCTTTTTTATTGAAAGCCTGATTAATACCCAATGCTTTGGCCAACGAACCGGGACCGGAGGAAATGGCTGTTCTGGAAACCGGCATCTGGCGTCTTTTTTCCATAATTTCTTTTCCGATTAGAGGTTCAATAGCTCTTACCAATACTGCATGAGGCTCGTCTTCAACGGAAGTGACCACATTAAAAGATGATGAATCCCGTAGCATAAGTAGACATAAGAAACTCCGCCGTGAGCATATAACGTTTCCGTCCTGTGTGTACGCCTGCCGCCGTAAGCATGAGAAGCTTTATCCTGTATCCCGAAATAAGCTTCCGTTTCTACAATGATTCCGGCTGTTATCTCACCGTTTATATTCGTAAAAAGCACTTTTCCTAAGAGATCCTGTGCGAGAAAAAGAACATCCTGATTGGAATAGTAGGAGAGTGGTAGTTTCAAACTGATTGTTTTATGTGTTACAGATCAAAATTAAGGATATAAAAACAATTTCCACACAGATCAACAGATTGTTGCTACCTTTGGAAATTAATGATCCTTATTTCATCAAAAACAAAATACAATGAAATCCTTTAATCTGGTGCTGTGGTTATGTACTTTTTGCCTGGCTTCAGTGTCATTCAAGACTTCTTCCCAGCAGTCTTATAAAAAAATGATTGTCGGCAAATGGCAGCCTGTAAGCTCCACTGCTGAGGGAGTGGAAGCCAATGGAAAACGAACTGTAAACCATTCTACATTAAGCAGAAATGATGTCATGCAGTTTAATGCAGATGGTTCTATTATGGACAGCGGGCAGATTTATTTTTCATATTCAATACATCCTGATGATAAGACCTTATCCCTGTTCGGAAATACTAATGATGAAAGAAAATTTGAAATTGTTCAATTGGATAAAACCACTATGAAAATTGTCAGCCGGGATAATGATCATTATCGCGGAGAACCTTTTCGGATAACGTGGACCATTGTTTTTAAAAGAAAATGAATCATATAGTATTCTGTGTGAATTCGTTATGCTAAAATCTGGCAAAGCTTCCGGAGATATACGGATACCTAAAAATAGATACCACAAAAACACGCATATCATTAAACAGTGATTAATTTGGCACGTGTCTTGCTGTTTTTACAACAGAACATCATTTTATACCACTATATAAAAATATAGGTTTTGACACTTTATTCCCTGGAGAAATCCGGGGATTTTTATTTTATTTTTGGAATTTAGATATGATTGCAGTCATACTTGTCTACAGAATTACTTTCTATTTTTGAACCCTTGAAAATTCATATTTCTGACAAATTACACTTGACCTTCCGTTGATGCGGGAGGTTTTATTTTTTTAGAAAAAAGCTACCACAAAAGTTAAGATTTCCTTAAGCAGTGATCTATTTGGCATATCCATTGATGGCTTTAAAACAAGTTTTTATTTACAAGTTTTTTTTAACACCACGTCATATAGTTTATAAATTTCATTCTAAACCTCCTACGGGAGGTTTTTTTATTCAATCTTTTTTATACTCTGTTTTGGGGTTGCAGAATTCCTTTTATACAGATCCTATTGATGAGGTGTTCTAAAAAAAATAACCCCTGTTCAACAGAGGTTTTATTTCGGCAGAATAATGCGTCTCATATTCAGGCTGTTAAAAATAAATATTTTTTTTTCTTTTGCCATTCTTTCAAGAAATGCGTTTCGGTCTTCAATAGACATATTGAGAATATGGTCAAAAGCACCAAAAGTAACGCCGTTATTGCCACCATCCTTTTCATATTGTGCCCGTACAATATCCAGTATCTGCTTCTCAATTTCTTCCTGATTTTCCATGGAGTAAAGATACAAAGTTTGCCGTTTTCTTCCTAGCGTAAACAAACTCAAATAATAAAAAAGCCTTACTCTATGTAAGACTTTTTCGTTTTTATTATCTTGCTCCCGGAGGGCAGTGTTCTTTTAAATATTTTGTAAACATGGTCGCCAGGTGCAGGAATGTTCCTTCTCCTTCACTGATAGAGTGGGACCTGTTAGGATACGACATCAGCTGAAACTGTTTGTTGTACTTCACCAGCTCATTGATGTATACTTCTGTATTCTGATAGTGTACATTATCATCACCTGTACCATGAACCAACAGCAGGTTTCCCTTAAGGTTTTTAGCATATGTAAGGGGAGAACCTTTTAAAAAATCCTCTCTGTTTTCCTGTGGAAGTCCCATATACCTTTCCTGATAGATATTATCATAAAACAACTGGTTGGCTACAGGAGCAATGGCTATTCCTGTTTGGTAAATATCCGGATACTGACCAAGAAGATTCAACGTGGAAGAACCGCCGCCGCTCCAGCCCCAAACGGCCACTCTGGAAGTATCTGCATATGGCCATTTTGCAAATAATGCTTTTGCCCCCATAGCCTGATCACGAATATTTAGCTGGCCTATTTTCCGGTAGATAGATTTTCTCCACTCGCGTCCTTTAGGAGCGGGTGTGCCGCGGTTTTCAAGGCAAACATAAAGGTATCCGTCCTGAGCCATGTCACCTGTATACAAATAATCCCAATTGGCGTAAAAGCTATCTGTCACGGTTTGTAACGCAGGTTCACCATACACCATGAAAAGAACAGGATATTTTTTAGAAGGATCAAAATTTTTAGGCTTTACGACCCAGCCATCCAGCGTAACCCCATCTTCAGTGGTAATCTGGAAAAACTCTTTTTTAGCTTTTGCAGGATCTGCTTTCTCTGATTTTGTGGCAGCCACAAGTTCTTTATGGTTCGGGAGAGACACTACCGCTCCTGCAGAATATCTATCGGTATTGGTATTCGTAAACAAAGCTATCTTTCCATTGGGAGAGATCGTATATTCATTAGAACCTGAATAAGCCTGAGGGGTCAGTCTTTCTGCTTTTCCTCCCTTCATATTTACTTTATACAAATACTTCTGAGTAGCATTACCGGGAGAGGCCAGGAAATAAATCAATTGATTAGGAACATCAAAAAATTCTGGTTTGATAACGTCAAAGGCATCTTTTGTAATAAGGGTTTCTTTGCCATTCATATCTATTTTATAAATATGCCTCCATCCGTCTTTTTCTGAAAGCCATAAAAACTCCTTGCCGTTATTAATCCAGTCCCAGCCGCTGGGATCGTTGTTATTCCACATAGATTTGATATCGATCCATGCGGGATCTGTTTCGGTATAAATGGCTTTCCCGGTTCCAGAACCTGCATCTGCTACGATAATCTTACTTTGGTTCTGTTTTCTGTTCAATTGTTGCAGGATAACGGATTTTGAATCCTGTACCCATTCCATTCTTGGAATATAATGTTGTTTTTCATCTCCTGATATATCAGCTTTCTTTGAAGATTTGGAGGCAAGATCATAAAACCAGATGCTGCAACCTGAAGGATCTTCTCCCGCTTTAGGATATTCTACAGGAATGGTAAACGAATACAGACTGTCGGTATTATTGATCATCAGGAAGTTTTTAGTACCTCTGGCATCCAGTTTCCAGTAGGCAATTTTACTTCCATCCGGAGACCATCTGAAACCGTCCTTTGCACCGAATTCTTCTTCATATACCCAGTCAAAAGTACCATTAATCATTCCGTCATTACCGTCTGTAGTAATTTTAGTAATCTGATTGTCTGAAAGATCTTCCAAGTAAATATTATGCTTTGACACATAAGCTACTTTCTTACCATCGGGAGAAAATTTGGCAAACATTAATGATGAAGCAGGTAATCCTTTTCCGAGCTGTGTAAGCTTTTTGGTATTCTTATCAAAGATCCAGTAATCTCCGCGGGTATTGTCTCTCCACACCTTTTTGGTATTGGTGAAAAGCAATAAGTTTTTATTTGCAGGAGATATCTGAAAGCTTTGAACCTGTAAGGGCTCGGAACTTCCGGACGGAATCAGTTCGTTGCTGTTCAGCAGTGTCTGCTCGGTTCCCGGATGCAAAACGTCAACAATTTGAACCCCTTTTTTAGTAAACGAATAATAGGCGTTCCCATCAGGAGTCCATTGCATCTTTTGTGCAGCCAATGGCGATAAACAGAGGAAATACAATGCAACAATTCCCAGTTTTTTTATATTTTTCATAGCGCTTATTTGATGTCTGCTAAATGCTCTTTGCGATAATTTTCAATATCTTCTGCCGTTTTAATCAACCCGTTCCCCAGAAGCTTATAGCTGTCATCCGTGATCAGGAAATTATCTTCAATACGTACGCCTCCGAAGTTTCGGTATTCATTCACTTTATCATAATTAATAAACTCCGCATTTTTATTTTCTGCCTGCCACATATCAATCAGTTCAGGAATCATGTAAATACCCGGTTCAACCGTTAATACAAATCCGGTTTCCAAGGCTTTTCCTAAACGGAGAGATTTAAGCCCGAATGTTTTGGTATCCTTAGGTTCTGCTTCGGTGTAGCCTACATATTGCTCGCCCAGATCTTCCATATCATGCACGTCAAGTCCCATCATATGTCCCAATCCGCATTGGAAAAACAGGGTATGTGCATGGTTTTTTACAGCTTCTTCAGGGTTTCCTTTCATTAGTCCCAGATCTACAAGGCCTTCCACGAGGTGCTGAGCGGCTTTCAAATGGATGTTTTTAAAGCGTGTTCCCGGTTTCAGCAATTTTTGAGCATTATTAAAAGCATTCAAAACAATCTCATAAATTTCCTTTTGTTTTGTCGTAAAAGTATTGCTTACAGGAAATGTTCGCGTTAAGTCTCCTGCATATCCCATAGCTGTTTCTGCACCGGAATCATTCAGGAAAAGATCTCCTTCCTTCATGGTATTGAATCGGTAATGATTATGAAGAATTCCTCCATTGATAGTCACGATCGGTGGGTAAGACATCTGGCATTCTTTGTTGGCCGCAAAATATTGAATGGCATTGGCAATTTCATATTCCTTTATGCCCGGTCTGGCCATACGCATAGCCAGCAGATGCATTTCGTTGGAAACATTCACAGCTTCTTCAATTTGTACGATTTCCTGCGCCTCTTTGATAGAACGCTGTTTTACAATCGCTTTGATCATTTCTGCTGAAGGTTGCAATTCTGCTACTCTAATCCCGAGAAGATCAGCCAATATAATTTTATTGGAAGACTGATAAGGAGGAAGATAATGTACTTTTCTACCGGCAGCTTTCGCTTTAAGTACATATTGAGACAACTCTTTATAAGGTAATGTTTCGTGTACTCCTGACTTCAGGCTTTTCTCTTTTAAGGTTTCCTGCCTGCCCATCCAGACGATATCATCAATGCTTAGTTCATCTCCGAAAACAAGGGTTTTATTTTCATCAATATCAATTATGGCTGCAATTTTTGGTTCCTGAATTCCAAAATAGTATAGATAGGTACTGTCCTGACGGAAATAATAAGGATTATGCTCAAAATTTACAGGATTCTCTATATTTCCTAAAAATAACAGAATTCCACCGGCTACATTGCTCTGCAATACACCTCTTCTGTCTTGATAAGTTTGTGCTGAAAACATATATTTATGAAAGTTTTATTTTAAAAGTTTAAAGTTACAATTTTGTACTATTTGAAGCACTTCATTCATTAAAATAATGAAGATGTAAAGTTTGGATTTTAATATGACAGTTAATGTTCATATTTTGCTTAAATTCGGCAATATTTTAACATTCTTAATCATCATTCCTTTAAAATATTGATCGTATGAAGAGTCTTCAGTTTTCAGTTCCTGCCGACACCAACAAAAGCATCCGCATACAGGAAGATATTATGCCCAATTTCTATCCTTATTTTCATAGACATACAGAAACTCAGATCATGTGGATTCTTAAAGGGCATGGTACTTTGGCCATAGAACAGAACCTTTTTACCTTTGAACCAGGTGATATTTTCTACCTGGGAGCCAACCAATCACATGTTTTTAAAGGATCTTTTAATAAAAACGAAAAACAGAACGTTCATGCTATTTCTATTTTCTTCGATCCAGATAAAAAAATAGCCGCTTTTTTTGATTTACCGGAATTTGAAGAACTGAAAAACTTCATTGAACAATCAAAAGTAGGATTTCAAATTGCTTCAAAACTGAAATCAAGTGTAGGAGATAGCATGGCTGCCTTGCAAAAGACACAAGGAGTAGAACAGATCCTAGATTTTATAAAAATTTTAAACCATCTGATGCTGAATAGACATCTGCATGTTCCGTTGTCTTCAGAAAAAAACCTTCCTAATCATATTTCTGACAATGACCAGAGAATTATAGATGCCCAATTCTATATTAAGAAGAATTTCACCCAGCACAAACTTACTCTTGATACCATTGCTAAAGAAGCCTGTATGACTCCTCAGGCATTTTGCCGATCTTTTAAAAAACATACCAGAATTACTTATATTCAATATCTTAATGAATTAAGAGTACAGAGGGCATGCAGACTATTGACATCCAGCAGCAGATACAGTATTTCTTCTGTTGCCTTTAACAGCGGATTCACCAGTCTTACCAACTTCAACCGGGTATTTAAATCCATCATGAAGTATTCTCCAAAAGAATATCTGAAGCATTATAAAGAGGCTACTACAGACCACGAATAATCACATGTTAAAATACGGTTAGAATATATTAAAATATTAACATTTACCGTTGTGAAATTCACTTAGTTTTGAATAAATATTATTTGATATGAGTACAAAACTAAACTGGGAAGGTATTTATCCTGCTGTATTAACTCCTTTTACAAATGAAGGAGAGATTGATTTTGAAATGTTTGCAGTCAATACAGAAGCCCAGATTAAAGCCGGAGTTCAGGGAATTATCCTTGCCGGAACATTAGGAGAGGCCAGTGCTTTGGAAACTGCAGAAAAATTTGAATTGCTGAAGTATGCAAAAAAAATTACAGAAGGAAAAATTCCTGTCATCCTAAACCTTGCTGAAAATACAACCAAAAATGCTATACATTTCGCTAAAAAAGCAAAAGAATCAGGGGCTGACGGACTTATGCTTCTTCCCCCCATGCGTTATAAAGCGGATCGTCATGAAGTAGTAGAATATTTTAAAGCAGTAGCTTCGGCTACAGATCTTCCTATCCTTATCTATAATAATCCTGTTGATTACGGAATTTATGTAACCCTTGAAATGTTTGAAGAACTTATTGAGTATCCAACCATTCAGGCTGTTAAAGAATCTACAAGAGACCTTGCCAATGTAACCAGAATGATCAACCGCTTTGGAAAAAGAATCAAAATTCTTGGCGGTGTAGATACTATTTGCCTTGAAACCCTCATGCTCGGTGCAGATGGACTTGTTGCAGGTCTTGTAGATGCTTTTCCCAACGAAACAATGGCAATGTACCGCTATGTTAAATCAGGTGAATACGATAAAGCGGTAGAGATCTACAGATGGTTTATGCCATTATTGGAACTCGATATTCATCCTAAGCTTATTCAATACATCAAACTGGCCGCCACTGCAGAAGGAATCAGCAATCCATATGTAAGAGCACCACGTCTGGAGCTTCAAGGTGAAGAAGCTGAAAGAATCAATAAGATTATTGAAGAAGGCAGAAACAATCGTCCGATATTAGATTAATACCAAAGAAAGCTATGATTGAAGAAACATCAAAACAAAATATTGAGTTAAGAATTCAGATGGCTTCCGAAGCATATCAATTCCTGAAGAAAACAACGGTAAAAGAAAGGGCTGCATTTATGAATGCGGTGGCGGATCGGATTGAAGCTTTAGGTGAAGAGCTTTTGACAACAGCCCACACTGAAACTTCTTTGCCTCTGGCAAGACTCACGGGTGAAAAAGCCAGAACTGCCGGCCAATGGAGAAGTTACGCAAAAGCGGTAGCCTCAGGAATATATACAGAGTCAAGAATTGATCTTGCCCAGCCTGAAAAACAGAAAAGTGATATCAGAAAGTACAACATAGGATTAGGGCCTGTGGTTGTTTTCGGTGCCAGTAATTTTCCGTTTGCTTTTTCCACAGCAGGAGGTGATACGGCAAGTGCGATAGGAGCAGGCTGCCCTGTTATTGTAAAGGCACATCCTGCCCATCCTCAGACCTCTCAAATGATGGCTGATGTGATCACAGATACAGTAAAAGAATTCGGATGGCCGCAAGGAATTTTCAGTCATATTACCGGAACATCGCATGAGATCGGTGCTTTTTTAACCCAACATAAAGATATCCACGCCGTAGCATTTACAGGTTCTTTTAATGGCGGAAAAGCTTTGTTTGATACAGCCAGTCATCGGGAAAATCCTATTCCTATATTTGCAGAAATGGGAAGCATCAATCCTGTGTTTGCACTACAGCAATTACTTGAAAATAAAGCAAAAGCCTTGGCAAAGGAGTATGTTACTTCATTAACATTAGGGGTAGGGCAGTTCTGTACCAATCCGGGAGTATTTATTGCACGTAAAGGCGAATCACTGGACACGTTTATCTCTGCAGTAAAAAATGAAATTCAGGAAATTTCCCCTGCTCCAATGCTTCACAAAGGAATATATGAGAGTTTTAAAAAGGATAAGTCTATTGCCATAACACAGGCAGATGTTGAAGTAATTGCATCAACCGAAACGGAAGAAGGGAAAGGAAGTGCTGCTGTGATAAAAACCAATGCTCAAAACTTCATCAATAATCCTGTATTGAGCGAAGAAGTATTTGGTCCTTTTGGTATTATTGTTACTTGCGAAAACCAGGGAGAACTTATACAGATTGCTCAAAAGTTAAAAGGACAATTAACTATTACTTTAGCGGCAACGTCAGACGATATCCATGAAAACTCAGAGCTGATTGATATTTTGAAAGATAAATGTGGAAGATTGTTATTCAACGGAATGCCCACAGGCGTAGAAGTGGTTTATGGCATGCAGCATGGAGGTCCTTTTCCCTCTACAACTGATGCACGTTTTACTTCCGTAGGACCGGATGCTGTCAAACGTTTTGTTCGTCCTATTTCTTTTCAGAACTGGCCAAATGAATTCTTACCGGAGGAATTAAAAAATGAAAATCCACTACAAATCAACAGAATGGTAGATGGTGAAATTAATTCAGAATCATTAAAATTAGAAACTGTATGAACAGAACATTTTTTTGTGTAGACTCTCATACCTGTGGCTGTCCTGTACGTCTTGTGGCAGGTGGCGGACCTATTTTGAAAGGAAATTCTATGATGGAGCGCAGGCTTCACTTCATGAAAGAATACGACTGGATCCGGAAAGGACTCATGTTTGAACCCCGTGGTCATGATATGATGAGCGGAAGTATTTTGTATCCGCCTATTGACGAAGAAAACGATATCGGAGTTTTATATATTGAAACCAGCGGCTGTCTTCCCATGTGCGGACACGGAACGATAGGCACAGTAACCATTGCTATAGAAGAAGGGTTGATTTTTCCTAAAATTCCCGGCAAGCTGCGCCTCGAAACACCGGCAGGACTTATTCTTATTGATTATGTACAGGAAGGCAAAAAAGTAACGTCTGTAAAACTGACCAATGTGAAATCCTTTCTGTATGCTGAAAATCTGGAAGTTGATTGTCCGGATCTCGGGGTAATAAAAGCGGATGTAGCTTATGGAGGGAACTTCTATGCGATTATAGACCCTCAGGAAAATTTCAGAGATATTTCCGATTTTACAGCCAGCCAGCTTATTCATTATGGAAAGATCATCAGAAAATTACTCAATGACAAGTATGAATTTATTCATCCTGAAAATGAACACATTACCGGATTAAGCCATATTCAATGGACAGGCAATGCTACAGATCCTGAAGCAAGCGGGCGAAATGCTGTATTAGTGGGGGAGAACGCTTTGGACCGTTCACCATGCGGAACAGGTACCTCTGCAAGAATGGCGCAATGGTATGCTAAAGGAAAATTAAAAGAAGGCGAAGAGTTTATCCATGAAAGCTATATCGGATCGCAGTTTATCGGGAGAATTGAAGGAACGGCTACTGTTGGCGAAAAACCGGCAATTATCCCTTCAGTAGAAGGCTGGGCAAGAGTCACCGGTTATAATCATATTATTATTGATGATGAAGATCCTTACTGGCAGGGATTTCAGGTTATATAAACAAACATATGGCACACAATAAAGGAAAAGCACTTATCATTGGTGCAGGTATAGCAGGACTAAGCTCCGCCTATTATCTTTTACAAAAAGGCTGGCAGGTTGAAATCCTGGAACAGAATGATCTGTCCAACAATTGTTCTTATGGCAATGCAGGAATGATTGTACCCAGCCACTTTACTCCGTTAGCTGCCCCGGGAGTCGTTGCCCAGGGAATACGATGGATGTTTGACAGCAAAAGTCCGTTTTATGTTAAACCTTCATTGAATTCCAACCTGATATCATGGGGATTGAAGTTTTTAAAACATTCCAACCAGAATCACGTGGATCGTTCAGCATCAGCCATCAGAGACCTTAATCTGGCGAGCAGCATCCTCTACAACGAGATTGCCTCAAAGGATGAATTTGATTTTGAGCTTAATCAGAATGGTATTCTGATGCTTTACAAAACCGAAAAAGTAAGGGAAGAAGAAACAGAGCTTGCTCATAAAGCGATCAATCTGGGATTATCAGTTGATATTCTGGATCAAAAAGGAATTCAGGAACTTGAGCCTTATATCCGGATGGATGTCATAGGAGGGATCAATTACAAATGTGACGGCCATATGAATCCGATGAAACTGATGAAACAAATGATCTCTTATCTTAAAAATAATGGTGCCGTTTTTCATACTCATCACAAAGTAACCGGATTTGAAACATCAGGAAGCAGGATTAAAGCCATAATTGCCAATGATAAAAAGTTTACAGCAGACCGTTTCGTCATGACCGGAGGTTCATTTCTTCCTGAACTGGCTCAGAAGGCAGGAATCAAAATTCAATTAATGCCCGGAAAAGGATATTCGTTCATGCATACCCCAGAAAATCCGGTCAATACCCTGAATCATGCTGCTTTATTACTGGAAGCAAGAGTAGCTGTCACTCCTATGAATGGGCAGATCCGTTTTGGTGGGACTATGGAACTGGCTTCCCATCATGATAAAATTAACATGAAAAGAGTAGAAGGCATCGTCCGGTCTGTTCCTCAATATTTGCCTGACTTTCAGATGCATTATAAAAAAGAATCTGAAATCTGGTTTGGTTACAGGCCGTGCGCACCGGATGGACTGCCTTATCTGGGACAATCTTCCCAATTGAAAAACCTGATTATCGCAGGCGGCGGTGGTATGATGGGGTTAAGTTTAGGACCCATTTTTGGAAAAACAGTGTCAGAACTTGCCAATGACCAAAAGCCAACGGTTGAGATAAAGATCTTCAACCCCGAAAGATTTAATTAAAAAAATATCACTTAACACCCCAAATTATTATTTCAACCTGTTTAAAATTTTTAAAGAAAGAGTTTCCAGAAAATTAACAATCATGGGATAAGCATCCCACAGAACTTTATGATAATGGATGGCAAAGTTGTAGACAGAAGCATGGGAGATATTGGCTATCAAAATTTACAGACAAGTTAAAATCATTCTAGATCCAATTCAATAGGTTGATTAAGCCCCAAACAATTGGATTATTCAAATAATTTATTAACAAACAAATCCAAAAAATCATGAAAAAATTTAAATTACTACTACTTGTTTCCCTATTTCCAATAATAGGTTTGGCTCAGGAAAATAGACCTCATGAGTGTAAAGCAGATGAAATGATGAAAAAACATTTTGAACTGCACCCGGAATCTAAGGCTGAATATGAAAATTTTGAAAAATTCACCAAAGATTTTGTAAAAAAAATGGAATCAAACAAAACTCCATTGAACAAAAAAGGCAATGCGCCCACCTACATCATCCCAGTGGTTTTCCATGTGTATGGAGAATCTCAGAGTAATGTAAAAGTAAATTACCAAAAAGTAGTTGACTTACTGAAACAAATCAACTTAAATTTCAATGGAATTAACACTGATTCAAATACTGTGGATCCCGACTTCCAATCTATCAGAGGGGCGTTAAGTATTGAATTTCGATTAGCTAAAATTGATCCAACCGGAAAAGCAACAAGCGGAGTGGTATTTCATCCTTTCAAAAGCGGATATGGCAACGGTGGCGGATATGATGCACAAATTGGAACAGATGCATGGGATAATACAAAGTATATGAATGTGTATATACAAAATGATCTGTATGCTAATAAAGATTTTTATCAATCAGGAGTTGCCTGGTATCCGGATTCATACATGACTTCAGTAAATACAGCAAGAGTTGTTTATAATGGCCGTTATATATATGATGCTGCAGGAACTTTGGCTTCAAACGAGTTTTCTGACACATTCACTCACGAATTCGGGCATTGGTTAAATCTTCAACACACCTTCAATGTTCTTTGTTCAACGGCAAACCCCGGTAATGACGGTGACGGAGTCGCTGACACCCCTGTAGAAAATAATTCTTCCGGATTAGGATGCACAGCCGGAAACAATTGCCTTGGACAAAAAGTGAACGTTGAAAACTATATGGGGTACAACGGTTCCGCTGGTTGTTATAAAATGTTTACCAATGGGCAAGTTAATAGAATGTTAGCCGCATTAAACCATCCTTCGAGAATGAATTTATGGCAGCCTGCCAACTTAGCCGCAACCGGAGTTGCCAATACTCCACCTAAATTAACCCTTAGCAACAGTACCTTTACAGAGAACTTAAACAATAATGGAGCCGTATCATTAGATGGAACAGTAACATCTGCCCCTACATCAACCATTACCCTAAACGGAGCAACATTTGCCGTACCCAATGGAACAACTCTTACTACAGGAACACATTTCACGTCTTCATTGCCAGCAGGACTAACAGCAGCTATAGCAGTTACAAGTCCTACTACTGCCACACTTACCATAAATGGCGCGGCAGCCAGTCATCCTAAGAGTCAGGTGCTGAATTCATCAATTACGTTCCTGAATCCGGCTATAACAGGAGGTGTAACTTCACTAGGATCGACTACGGCTTTGGCATTAACTTTTTCTTACAAAGATCCCTATAAAATAGTTACAGGAACTCCTCTTGAAAGTTATGCCAATCCAACACCGACAACAGTAACCACCAACTCCGGGGCAACTTGGAAATATTTTATCATTAATCCGGAGCTTAGTGATGATGCAGGGTATGGTGCCTGGTACTATGGCGCCAATCAATTAAAATTGGAAACCTATTGGAAAGGATTGGTTTGCCAAACAGGAACACGAAATATCAGTTTAATTCCAGCCTGTACCACTATAACTAATGCAAATAATATAGGTTACCCAACGGGTACTCCCGGACAACTTGACGTGTACACCCCTACATACACTAACTGGTCTGGCAAAACCGCTTATGTTGGTTTTAGAAACCAATTCGAAGGCTACAATATTAACGGCTATTTCAAACTGATTGTTGGGACCAATGGTTCAGGTTATTCTGTAACTGAGTTTGCATACAATACACAACCATCTGGCAGTATTACAACGCCTTGTGCATTATCATCATCACTATCCACTTCAGACATTGATACAACAAACTCAGAAACATCCATCTATCCAAATCCGGTATCTGATGTGTTGAATATTAAAGCAAAAGGGGAAATCAAATCAATTTCTGTTTATGATATGTCTGGAAGAAAAATGAATGCAAAAGTTATGGGTGATAAGGTTGATGTTAAACACTTCCTAAGCGGAACTTATTTAATTGATATTGAAACTTCTTTAGGGAAAACTTCTCAAAAATTCATTAAAAAATAGAATCAAAACGCTATATCGGTACCATATTGAAGGTGGGCAGTATTCTGGAAATGGAATCCTTCTTGGCCATCAACCTCCTTATTAGTACTTTAAAACGTTACAAACTGGTTTAAAATTTTTTAAACAGATGCAATTAATAAAATAATTTAGTATTGATATATTAGTTATTCACTTGTTGAATAACAGATGGGCTTAATTTTTTAAGCCCATTTTTAGTATGACAAGATATTAGTTTATTTCGTACTTTTATCAATCATTTAACCGCTACCACAGCGATATTCCATTTATATATGCAGTACAATAATAATAGAATCATCATAAGAGAGTTCACCCCTGAAGAATTTATTTTATTTCTAAATCTCTTTGAAAACCAAAATGTAACCCGCTATCTGCCTTACAAAACCCCTGATGAATATAAAGAAATGTTTGAAAAAGCCCTGGCAGATTATAAGGAAGGTCCTTTCAGCAGATGGGGAATTTTCAATGCCCAGAATCAAGATTTTGTGGGAATGTGTCTGGCCAGAACCTTCCTTGATAATCCTGAACAAATAGAAATAGGTTATACATTAGGGGAAAATTACTGGGGAAAAGGTCTTGGAACGGAAGTTTGTAAAGCTTTGGTAGAGTATTGCAGATCATTAGCTACGGACACAAACATTGTTGCCGTTACTGACTTAGATAATATCGGATCTCAGAAAGTCCTTACAAAAACAGGGTTCAGAAGGGTAGATAATCTGTTGAGAGACGATAGGGAACTGGCTTATTTTATTTGGTAACTTCATGAAAATATGATGTGTTTAAAACCTATTTTGAATTTTCCAGACAGTAAAAACGTTATAGGTTTCAAAAACCTATAACGTTTAGAGAGTGCACGGTGAAAATCTTTGATTTTCAAAACTTAAGTGAACTTTTCAGCAGTCTGCGTGTAACTTAAATTAAACTTTAGTGTTTAAGAACTTTTGTGGTTAAACTATTTTAGCATTAAAAATCTGTCAAGAGAGAATTACCCTCTCATCGCAAAACATTTCATTTATCAATAATTTATCATAACTTGCAGGAATTATGATGTCGAAACGCTGCAAATACGCACTAAAAGCAATGGTCAGATTAGCAAGAAATTACAATCAAGGCTTTCTGCCCACTTCCGTTATTGCACAGGACGAGAACATTCCCAAGAAATTTTTAGAACAGATTCTTCTCGAACTTAAAAGAGCTAAACTTGTTAACAGTAAGCAGGGTAAAGTAGGAGGGTATTATCTGTTAAAATCACCTGATGAGGTTTCATTAGCAGATATTTACCGCATCTTTGACGGACCTATTGCCCTGACTCCTTGTGTCTCTTTAAACTTTTACGAAGCTTGTGATGATTGTGTGGATGAAGCAGTTTGTTACCTCAGAAAAGAATTAATGATCGTTCGTGAAAAGACCAGAACAAGCATGATGGAGGCTACTCTGACAAAGTTTATCAATAATAAATAAATTTTTTTTAATTTAAATTCTACTATTTTGATAGGAGTTATAGAAATTTGTATATATTTGCAATACTTAATTTCAATTGGATATGGAAAACAATCTGAAAAATGAATTTGAAAAACTACTGACAGAGCTCTCTGAGAACTCTTCACAAGCTCATGCACTGGAGATATTAGCAGAAAAATTTCCCGGTAAGCTTATTTTCTCAACCAGTTTCAGTTATGAGGATCAGGTAATTACTCATCTCATCAAAAATCTGGATATCGAAATCTTCACTCTGGATACGGGAAGACTTTTCGAACAGACTTATGAAACATGGATGAATACAAAAGCTTTTTTCAAGAAGAACATCAAAGCCTATTATCCGGATACCGAAGAAATCAAAGAATTTGTTACCCAAAACGGACCCGATTCATTTTATCAGTCCGTGGAGCAGAGAAAAGCCTGCTGTACCATTCGTAAAGTACATCCGTTAAAAAAAGCACTTCAAGGCTATAAAGTCTGGATTACAGGATTACGTTCAGAACATTCTGCCAACAGACAAAATATGCCCCAGCTGGAGTGGGACCCGGATAATCAGATTATAAAATACCATCCGCTTCTTCACTGGACATCGGAGCAGGTAACCGATTATGTACAAACCCATCATTTACCATACAATCAGCTTCATAAAAAAGGATTCGTAAGCATCGGATGTGCGCCTTGTACAAGAGCAATTAAAGAGGGGGAAGATTTCAGGGCAGGCCGCTGGTGGTGGGAAGATGCCAATAAAAAGAGTGCGGTTTGCATATTCATCAATAAAAAAGATAAAAATGTCAATACATCAATTAAACTATTTAGATCAGCTGGAAGCAGAGTCTATTTATATATTAAGAGAAGTCGCAGGACAGTTTGAACGTCCCGCTTTATTATTCAGTGGTGGGAAAGACAGTATTGTTCTGGCTCATCTGGCGCGAAAAGCTTTTTTTCATGGAAAAATCCCTTTCAAATTTGTACATGTTGATACCGGACATAACTTTCCGGAGGTATTGGAATTCCGTGATCAACTGGTAGCCCGGTTACACGTAGATCTGGTAGCCAGAAAAGTAGAAGATACCATCAAAGCTAAAAAATTAACAGAGGCTAAAGGTAAATTTCCAAGCAGAAACTGGCTTCAGACCTATACTTTACTCGATACAATTGAAGAATTTGAATTTGATGCCTGTATCGGAGGAGCCCGGAGAGATGAAGAAAAAGCCAGAGCAAAGGAGAGAATATTCTCCGTGCGTGACGAATTCGGACAATGGGATCCTAAACTTCAGCGCCCGGAGTTGTGGAATATTTTCAACGGAAAAATCCACAAAGGAGAAAATGTAAGAATTTTCCCGATCAGCAACTGGACAGAGCTCGATATCTGGAACTATATCCGCAGAGAGAAAATTGCTTTACCTTCTATTTACTTCTCGCATGAGAGGGAAGTGGTAGATTTTAACGGGCAATGGCTGGCCAATTCCGAGCATGTATTTCTGGAACCGGAGGATATTATTACCACCCGGAAAATACGCTACAGAACGGTGGGTGATATGACCTGTACCGCAGCCGTTGAATCTCACGCAGAAACCATTGATGCCGTTATTGAAGAAATAGTTGCCACCAGAATTTCAGAACGTGGCGAAACGAGAATCGACGACAGGGTAACCGAAGCGGCAATGGAAGACAGGAAAAAGGAGGCTACTTTTAGATAAGGGATCAATAATGAGTAATCAGCAATACACAAAGGGCTTTTCTCTTTCAACCATAAATTACCCATTACCAATTATATTACTTATAAACAAAATCGGATGGATATATTAAGATTTATAACAGCAGGAAGCGTAGATGACGGGAAAAGTACCCTTATCGGCAGACTGCTTTACGATAGCAAAAGTATTTTACAGGATCAGCTTGAAGTCCTTGAAAAACATTCTAAAAACAAAAATGAAGACGGGGTAGATCTCGCCCTTCTCACAGACGGATTGCGTGCAGAAAGAGAACAGGGAATCACGATTGATGTTGCCTACAGGTATTTTTCTACTCCCAAAAGAAAATTTATTATTGCCGATGCTCCGGGTCATGTTCAGTACACGCGTAACATGATCACCGGTGCATCCAACTCCGAATTGATGGTCATTCTTATTGATGCCCGGAAGGGAGTGATTGAGCAGACAAGAAGACATTCTATCATTGCTTCATTACTAAAACTGAAAAAAGTTGCCGTAGCCATCAATAAAATGGATATGGTAGATTATTCGGAAGATGTTTTTGAAGCTATAAAATCAGACTATTCCAAAATAGCAGATAATCTGGGATTACAGGAGGTAAGTTATTTCCCGATTTCGGCTCTGAAAGGAGATAATATCGTTTCCAAATCATCAAGAACCGAATGGTACGAAGGAAATTCTCTTCTGGAATACCTGGAACAGGTAACATTGAATGAAGAATCCAATACCGGAAATCGTTTCCAGGTACAGTATGTCATCAGACCTCAAACAGAAGAACTGCATGATTACAGAGGATATGCAGGCCAGATCGTAAGTGGAACATTCAAAACAGGAGACACCATTCAGATTCTTCCTGCAGGATCAACCACGGAAATCTCCAAAATAGAAATCAACGGAGTAGAAAAGGAGGAAGCATTGGAAGGACAACCCGCAGTAATCCATACCTTACATGATCTGGACATCAGCAGAGGAGATATTTTTGCCACTGAAGATCAGCTTCCGGCTGTTGAAAAAGACTTGGAAGTTTTGCTATGCTGGCTGGATCAGAAACCTTTGCAGCCGGGTAATAAATACCTGTTGCAACAAAACAGCAGACTGGTAAAAACGATCGTAAAAGAAGTAGATTATAAAATCAATGTCAATACCCTTAATCGTGAGCAGGTAGACAGCGATATTAAACTTAATGAAATTGTAAAAGTAACCCTTCGAACGGCACAGCCTTTGGTCTATGATAGTTTTATCAATAATAAAACAACAGGGTCTGCAATTTTGGTGGATGAAACTTCTAATTCAACTGTTGCAGCCTGTATAATTCAATAGAAACAATGGCTATTTCCAATCATTTAATTGAAAGAATTCATCACAGCAAACAAAATAATATTCATGGATTCTTTGACAAGATAAAAACCAAAAAATGGGTAAAAGATTTGTACGAAACACTTTTCCTTCCTCAAAAGATCATAGTGAAGATCAGTTGAAAAAGAATTTTGAAACACTTCACAATACCCTTTTGAACTGACTCATGTAGTAACGGGAAATCAAAAGCTGGCAGAGACTCATACCCAAAAGTTTTTCGCCTCTTTACCGGAACTTTATGATCTTCTGGTTCTGGATGCGCAATCTATTCTGGAATTTGATCCGGCTGCAGATTCGCTGGAAGAAGTATACCTTGCATATCCCGGCTTTTTTGCCACCTATGTATACCGTATTTCTCATCAGCTATGGAAGCAGGAAGTAAAAATATTACCAAGGGTTATTTCCGAGTATGCACACAGCAAAACCGGAATTGATATCCATCCCGGGGCAGAAATCGGAAAATCGTTTTTCATTGATCACGGAACCGGAATCGTCATCGGAGAGACAACCATTATCGGGAATCATGTGAAAATCTATCAGGGAGTTACTCTCGGTGCATTGAATGTTTCCAAAGAAAAAGCCCATCAGAAAAGGCATCCTACTATTGAAGACGATGTGATCATCTATTCAGGGGCCACAATTCTGGGAGGAAATACAACCATAGGCAGAGAAAGCATTATCGGAGGAAATGTCTGGATTACACAGAATGTACCCGCAAATTCTCTGGTGTATCATAAAAGTGAAATAAAAATAAAGGATAACACTTCATTACCGGAGTCATTAACCTTTGTGATTTAAAAAAAACAAAAAGTAAAAATATATTGATATGAAATTTCAGAACACACTTGAAGCGATAGGAAATACACCCGTCGTAAAAATCAATAAACTATTCAGTTCAGATCATGAAGTCTGGATTAAACTTGAAAAATCCAATCCCGGAGGAAGCATTAAAGACAGAATTGCCCTGGCAATGATTGAAGATGCCGAAGCAAAAGGATTATTAAATAAAGACAGCACCATTATAGAACCTACCAGCGGAAACACAGGAATAGGTCTGGCACTGGTGGCTGCTGTTAAAGGATACAAACTTATTCTGGTAATGCCGGAAAGCATGAGTATTGAACGTCGTAAAATTATGGAAGCCTACGGAGCCGAATTCGTACTGACTCCAAGAGAAAAAGGAATGAAAGGAGCCATCGAAAAAGCCAATGAACTGGCTGAAGAAACTCCCAATTCATGGATTCCAAGACAGTTTGATAACCCTGCAAACGTAAAGGTTCATACCGAAACCACAGCACAGGAAATTATCAATGATTTCCCGGACGGCCTTGATTACATCATCACAGGAGTAGGAACGGGAGGGCATATCACAGGTATCGCCACAGCAGTGAAGGAAAAATTCCCGAATGTTAAAGTATTTGCTGTAGAGCCTGAATTATCTCCTGTCCTAAGCGGAGGAAGTCCTGCACCACACCCTTTGCAAGGGCTGGGAGCCGGTTTTGTACCATCTATCCTTGATATCACTCTTTTAGACGGAGTGATCACGGTAGGCAAAGATGAAGCTTACGAATATGCTCTTAATGCGGCTAAAAAAGAAGGACTTTTTGTAGGCGTTTCTACAGGAGCTGCTCTGGCTGCCATTGCAAAACATTTACCCGAAATACCATCTAACGCTAAAATTCTTACCATCAACTATGATACCGGGGAAAGGTATCTGTCAGTAGAAGGACTCTTCTAAATCCTTAACTAACACCTACTTCAATGAAAACAAATATAAAATCACCAAAGGTTTACCTTATCGGTGCAGGACCCGGCAACCCTGAACTGATCACTGTAAAAGCCGTAAAAGCCATTGCCATAGCAGACGTTATTTTATGCGACCGCCTGGTAAGTCCTGAAATCCTGGAAACCTATGTCAGCCCGAATACTGAAGTTATTTATGTAGGTAAAGAATGTAGTAAAAATGCATCCACTCCTCAATCTCATATCAATACTTTGATGGTGGAGTATGCCCTTCAGAACAAAACCATTGTACGACTTAAAGGGGGAGATGTTTCCATATTTTCCAATATTCTGGATGAATTACAGGCTTTAAAAAGCAATCATATTCCTTACGAGATTATTCCCGGAATTACTGCCGCACTCGGAGCTGCTGCGTTTGCAGGTATGCCTTTGACGGCAAGAGGATATTCAACCTCGGTTCGCTTCCTGACCTATTATACATCCGAAATTGTAAGTGAGGAATACTGGAAAGAACTGGCTGCTACGAATGATACACTGGTATTTTATATGTCAAAGGGAACACTTAACGGTCTTGTTGAAAGACTGAAGACCCTTGGAATTTCTGCCGATAAAAAAATCGCGGTCATTGAACAGGCCACAACACCTTTCCAAAAGGTATACACCTCTTTATTTGAGGAGTTTAATGAAAAATTCGGAACCCAAAACTTTGCTTCCCCTTCATTAGTGGTCATAGGTAAAATTGTTAACCTTCATGAAGAATTTTCGTGGCTTGAAAATGCACAGCAGGAAGGTCTTTATTTCAAATCTGTAGAAAACGGAAGTCTAATCCCTAATCATCAAAATTTCTTTGAATATGCTGTCTGAAACTAAATTAAACGTCCTTAAACAAATATCCGGTGACTTTTCCAGAGATGAAGCCATATGGGCGAGCGGATACCTTGCCGGATTGGCCGGAGGAAGTCTTTCTGCTACCGTACTGCCACCACTTCAAACAGAAATTACTGCTTCAAATGCTGTAAAAAAAATAACACTGGCTTATGGTACAGAAACCGGAAACAGTAAAAAACTGGCGACAAGTTTAGCCACTATTATAAAAAAGAAAGGAGTTCAGGTAAAACTGTCAGACCTTTCACAATACAAACCTAAAGATCTGGCCAAAGAAGAATTCTTTTTGTGGTAATCAGTACACAGGGAGAGGGAGAACCGCCGGCATTAGCCAAAAAATTCTATGATTATATTCATGAAAATGAAATCAATCTTACCCATCTTAAATTTGGAATTTTAGCGTTGGGAGACAGCAGCTATCCTCAGTTTTGCAAAACAGGAGAAGAGGTTGACTACCGTTTTGAAATCCTGGGTGCCCAACGTATCATTCCATTAAAAAAATGTGACATCGACTATGAGCAGGAAGCCAGCCATTGGATCGAGCATGTATTTGAAACGGTCCATAAAACATCTGAAACTTCCTCCAAAAATATTTCCGCTCCAAAAGTTTCGGCAGGACGAAAAAAATACCACGGAAAAGTATCATCAATTATCAATCTCAACGATATTACTTCCGACAAAGAAACTTATCACATAGAAATAGAAACGGAAGAAGCACTCGCTTATCAACCTGGTGCAGCATTGGGGATTTTACCATATAATTCAAAGCAGACAGTTGAAGAAATCATTGCCCTGACCGGTATTGATTCTCAAAAACAAATAGAAACCCACAAAGTAACTGATTCTGTGGAACAGCTTCTACAAAGACATCTTAACATCAGTTATTTGCTGAAATCCGTAGTTGCCCAGTACGCTAAAATCACAGGACATACTATTCCTGAAGTACGTTTGGGCCTGCTGGATCTCCTGAGAATTTATCCGGTAAAAAATGCAGAAGAATTTGAAGAGGTCCTTCAGATCCTCACAGGACAGGCTCCGCGTTTGTATTCGATATCATCTTCACTGGAAGCTCATGGTGATACTGAAATTCATATTACCGTAGCCAAATCGGAGTTTTTTATTGATCACCAGAAATATAACGGGCTTTGCAGCGGTTTCCTTAGTGAATTCAGTGAAGGACAGGAGGTTGAATTTTATATCCAGGACGCAGGACATTTCAAACTGCCTGAGCATGATAAAGATATAATTATGATCGGGCCCGGAACAGGAATTGCTCCGTTCAGGTCTTTCCTTTGGGAGCGTGATGCGATAGGAGCTGAAGGAAGAAACTGGTTGTTTTTCGGAGACAGGAATTTTGTTTCAGATTTTCTTTATCAGGCTGAACTTCAGGATTTTCTTAAAACAGGAAGTCTTACGCATTTAGATCCTGCTTTTTCCAGAGATACCGCAGAGAAAGTCTATGTTCAGCATAAACTGCAACAAAAAGCCCGGGAAGTCTTTTACTGGCTCGAAGGAGGCGCATCTGTGTATGTATGCGGAGCCAAAGAACCTATGAGCCGGGATGTAGAAGAAACCTTGTTGAACATTATTCAGAACGAAGGAAAAAAAAACAAAGAGCAAGCCCTGCATTATCTTGAAGAAATGGAACTGAGCGGCAGATACGCCAAAGATGTGTATTAAAACTCCCTGAAGTAGTAGCAAAAATTAAAGGAAAAAATTATGAGCAACGATAATAAAGATAATCTTTCACCGGTAGAAAGAATTAAAACCGGAAGCAACGGACTGAGAGGAACTTTAAAGGAAAGTCTTTCGGATGACTTTACAGGAGCCATCAGAGAAGATGATCAGACGCTGATTAAATTTCACGGCATGTATCAGCAGGACGACAGAGACAGAAGGGAAGAACGTGTCGCCAAAAAACTGGAGTGGTTATATTCTTATATGATCCGTCTGAGACTGCCCGGAGGTTCTTTAACTTCTGAACAATGGGTAGGGCTCAACGAAACGGCAAAAGATCATTCTACAGGGACCATAAAAATAACAACCCGACAAACGATCCAGCTGCATGGTATTTTAAAATCTCATTTAAAGCCTACCATCCAAAGCTTTAACCTGCAACATCTTGATTCTATTGCCGCCTGTGGTGATGTGAACAGAAATGTAACCTGTACAGCCAATCCGTCAGAATCACCGCTGCAACATGAGGCCTATGAACTGGCAGGTAAAATAAGTGAAATGTGTCTTCCAAAAACCCAGTCGTATTATGATATCTGGATTGATGATGAGCTTATTGTAGACCGGAAAGCCGAAGAAGATCCGCTGTATCAGGACCGGTATCTTCCCAGAAAATTAAAAATAGGGATTGCCGTTCCTCCCAATAATGATGTGGATGTTTTCATCAATGATATTGCATTGATTGCTATTATTGAAAACGGAAAGATTGCAGGATATAATATTGCTGCCGGTGGCGGATTGGGTGCTACCCACGGAAATGAATCTACTTATGCCCGTCTTGCCTCAGTACTGGGATTTGTGGATACGGAAGAAAAAGTGTTAAAAGCAGTCTATGAAATTATTACCGTACAGAGAGATTTCGGAAACAGAAGCGATAGAAAACTATCCAGGTTAAAATATACCATAGATAAACTGGGAATTGACCAGTACAGAGCCGAAGTTGAGAAAAGAACCGGCTTCAGTTTTGAGCTGGCCAGAGATTTCAGGTTTGAACAGAGAAAAGACCGGTACGGCTGGATACAGAATCACGAAGGCAAATGGTTCTACACCTTATTTGTGGAGCATGGCAGAGTACTTGATACACCGGAATATCCTTTAAAATCAGGCTTATTAAAAATTGCTCAAACCGGAAAGGTCAACTTCAGATTTACCTGTAATCAGAATCTTATTCTGGCAGACATCCATGAAGAGGATAAAGCTGAAATCGAAAATCTTCTACAGGAATATGGCATTTCAGGGAATACGGATGGTGCCAGTGCACTTCGTAAAAATTCTGTAGCCTGCGTGGCTTTAAATACCTGTTCTTTAGCATTAGCCGAAGCCCAGCGTTATCTACCGTCTCTGGTTACTAAAATAGAACCTATCCTTGAAAAATATGGTCTTCTGGAAGAAGATATTACCATTCGTATGACCGGTTGTCCTAACGGTTGCGGAAGATCTCCCAATGCTGAAATAGGATTTGTGGGTACCGCTTACGGAAAGTACAATCTTCATATCGGTGGAGACCGCCTGGGCATGCGTCTGAATACAAAATTTAAAGAAAATATAGGGGAAGAAGAAATTCTTGCCACACTGGATGAACTTTTCGGGATTTACGTACACAAAAGACTTTCGGAAGAAACATTCGGTGATTTTTCTTACCGTTATTTGCAAACTTTAAACTGATTATATGGCTTATTTTCTTGATAATCTGAAAAAAAATATAAAAACTCAACTTCTTCTTTCAGGTGAACGAATGTGTATGTGTTGTTGCTTTTCAAAATAACAATATATACAAGGCTGTTTCAACTTTTTGAACCACGAGGAAAAGTTAATATTACATCCTGTCAATGCGAGCCAAAGGAGAAGCAATCTCAGGATTATATTAACGGTTTAAACCACCCCGTCAAAAATTCTTTGAATTTTCGCCACCCCTCCACAGGAGGGGAATCTTAAGCCCTTCCATTGTAATATGAAATCATATTGAAGATTTTCATCATTAAGGGTAAAAAAGTTCAGGCAGCCTCATTCTCAACCTTAAAAAATGAAGAAAAAATGAAAAACAAAAAACAGGGAAATTTTCTGCCCAAAGCGGGTATCGTCGCCATTAGTTTTCTCTCTTTCAACGCAGCAAAAGCACAGCAACAGCTTATTGAATTAAGCGGAAGTATAAAAAATACAGGAACCCACAAAGGTCTTGATTCTGTAAAAGTACAGATTGAAAATACGGAAGATATTGCTGTAACCGATCAGCTGGGTAATTTTAAAATACGGACCAGAGTTACCATTCCTTTCCGGTTGGTGATCAACAAAGAGGGGTTTTCAGGACAGACGGTTGAAGTTCTTTCTCCTTCCAATAAAATTACGGTTGGTTTAAACCCGCAGAACACCATTATTGATGCGGTGGTTATTTCAGCATCCAGAGTTCCTGAAAAAATACTAAAGTCTCCGATCGCCATTGAAAAGATTGACATCAAAACGATCAGAGAAAGTCCGGCAGCTTCTTTTTATGAAACCTTGGAAAATGTAAAAGGGCTGCAGCTGTTAACCTCCAGTCTGACGTTGAAAATTCCCAATTCCAGGGGATTCAATTCTCCCAATAATTTCCGGTTTATGCAGCTCGTAGATGGAGTAGATGTACAATCGGCTACATTGGGAGTTCCTCTGGGAAATGCCATTGGACCTACAGAACTCGACATTCAGTCTATGGAAGTTACTCCCGGTGCTGCTTCTGCATTGTATGGAATGAATGCCATCAACGGACTGGCCAGCCTTCAGACCAAAGATCCGTTTACTTCTCAGGGATTAAGCGTGTATTTCAGAGGCGGGGTGAACCACGTTGACAATGTCAATCACAAAATCAGTTCTTTAGGAGAAAGTGCCCTTAGATTTGCTAAAGTTTTCAATAAAAATTGGGCGGTTAAGGTAAATGCTTCTTACTTCACAGGTACAGACTGGATTTCCAACAACCAAACGGATCAGAATCCGGGTTCATTGGTCACTGCAAATCCAAACTTCGCACTGCTCAACAATCCGGCAGAAGATCTTTGGAACAAATATGGCGATGAAAGGAACAACAGAGTTGCTGTAAAAGTAGATTATAACGGAAAACCAACCACATTCAATGTATCCAGAACGGGATATCTTGAAAAAGATCTGGTAAGCCCTGAAGTTAAAAACATCAAGTTTGATGCAGGGCTGTATTACCGGTTTGGAGATCAGTGGAGAGCTTCTTATGTATATCGCTACGGTCTGCTGGACGGAACTTTTCAGAGAGGGAATAAAATCCGGTTACAGAATGCCGCCGTTCAGAATCATAAAGTGGAACTGACAGGGAAAGAACTTACTTTCAGAGCTTACGTATCCGTAGAAAACACAGGAGATTCCTATAATCTTAAACCTCTTGCTGACAACCTGGATCTTACCAATCTTTCCAATAACAACTGGAAAAGTATATTTCAGACTTCTTTACAAAATAGCATTAATGCAGGTGTAAATTTAAATGACGCTTTCATTCTTGCCCGCAGAGAAGCTGATAAAAATCGTGCAGCACCGGGAACAGCTGCATTTGAACAGTTAAAAAATACCATTATCGGAATCAATAACTGGGATTCTGCCAATGCAGGAATTGCAGGGGCTCCGGCAACAGGAGGTGCTAAGCTTGAGCAAAAATCAAGGTTTTACCAGGGAGAGCTTACGTATGATTTCAGCAGGTTTGTGAAAATATTTAACCTTCTGGCAGGGATCGATTATCGTTTGTACAGCATCACTCCGGACGGAAATAATTTTGTCGACTTCAACAGGCCGGTTAATGAAAGAAATATTCCTCTGGCCAACGGTACTTTCGGGAAAGATGTGATTTACCGGAAATATGGAGCTTTTGCGCAGATTACAAAAGTCTTTTTCGATGATAAATTAAAAATAAATGTTGCTTTAAGGATTGACAGGAATCCCGAGTTTGAAGCCAAATTGAATCCGAGAATAAGCATTGTTTATTCTCCGGTCAATCAGCATAATTTCAGGACTTCCTTCCAGAACGGCTATCGTTTTCCTTCCTTATTTGAGGCTCTTTCATTTGTGAATAACGGCAATGTAAGAAGAGTAGGAGGCTTATCCAAAGTCAATGAAGGATTGGGATATCTTGAAAATTCGTATACCCTTGCCTCTATCGACCGGTTTACTTCTGCTGTAAATACCGATGTTGACGGAGGAAAAAGCCAGTCTCAGGCTGCACAGGACAATAAACAGCTTTTGGTGGTAGCGAGTCTTCAAAAATTGCAACCTGAAAAAATCAACTCATTTGAAGTAGGATACAAATCCGTGTTCTTCAATAATAAACTGGTTCTGGATTGGGATTTTTATTACAATATCTACGAAGGATTTCTCGGGCAGGTGGAAGTGGCCGTTCCTAAAAACAGCGAAGTAGGAAGCAATGCAGCGGTTCTTGCTATGCTGGACAGAAGTAAACAGGATCGTTACAGGGTGTACACCAACAGCAACAATACTTATAAAAGCTATGGAACTTCACTGGGAATCCGTTATAATGTAACGGGAAATTATAATATCAACACCAACGTTTCCTATAATGATCTCGCATCCAATACCAATTCTGATCTTTTTATTACCGCTTTCAACACTCCTAAATGGATGGTTAATATCAGCATAGGAAACAGGGAAATTGTCAAAAACATCGGGTTTACGCTTGTTGCAAGATGGCAGAGCCGTTTTATGTGGGAAAGTCCCTTAGCTTCAGGTGAAATTCCAGCTTACTATACCATCGATGCTCAGGCTACCTGGAAGATTCCACAGATCAATGCAAATGTAAAAATTGGCGCCACCAATTTACTGAACCGCCGGTATTTTCAATATGCAGCCGGCCCTGAGATCGGAGGTCTGTATTATGTCGCTTTTACGTATGACTTAAAACTGTAATCAAGATATGAGTAATTCGTTATACCCCATATTCTTAAAACTTGAAACGTTGTCACTGCTCATTATTGGCGGTGGCAAGATTTCTCTTGAAAAATTAGAATCAGTGCTTGGTAATTCACCGGGAACACCTATAAAATTGGTCGCTAAAGAAATCATTCCAGAGGTCAGAAGTTTACAAAATCAGTATCCTCATATTATTTTACATGAAAGACCTTACGAAGACCACGATTTTAATGATACAGACCTTGCCATTATAGCCGTCAATGATCTTGTATTGGCCGGACAAATCCGCGATCAGGCCCATCAGAAGAATGTTCTGGTTAATATTGCAGACAAACCTGAACTTTGCGATTTTTATCTGGGTTCCATTGTCAAAAAAGGAAGCCTGAAAATCGCTATTTCAACCAACGGAAAGTCTCCCACAATCGCTAAGCGTTTAAGAGAAACCTTTACAGAAATTATTCCTGATGAAATGGATCATGTGCTGGATAATATGCAGAACATCCGCCGTCAGCTGCAAGGAGATTTCAATGATAAAGTAAAAGAACTCAATAAAATCACCACCGAATATCTTTCTGAAGGGAAAAAGAATGATATGGAGATCGAAAAACTGATCAGCATTACCAAAATCGCTCAGCGAAGAGCCAATATCTATCTGGCGATTATCGGAATTCTGCTTTTATTCGCGATATTGGGGCTTGTGGTGTATCAGTTTGATCTTTCCGGTGATATTCAGACTTTTTTAAACAAAGATGGTCATATTTTTTACTGGATGTTATTTGCCGGTTTTATGGCAGAAATTGTAGCAGGATCTATGGGCATGGGCTATGGTGTTATCTGTACGACGATCCTTTTACTGTTGAATGTTCCGCCACCTGTCGTCAGTGCCAGCATCCATTCGGCAGAATCATTTACAACTGCTGCAGGAAGTTTCAGTCATTATAAACTGGGAAATGTTAATAAAAAAATGGTTTTGGTATTATTCCCGTTAGCAATTGTGGGATCTGTTATCGGAGCATTGACTCTTTCTCATTATGGAGAATACTACGCTCATATTGTAAAACCCATTATTGCCTGTTATACTTTATATTTGGGAGTGAACATTTTGAGAAATGCTTTTAAAATAAAGAAATCAGTTCAGGGAAAACCAAGGCGCAGAACCAATTTAAGGATATTGGGATTGGTAGGAGGCTTTATAGACTCTTTTGCCGGCGGCGGCTGGGGACCATTGGTTACCGGAACTCTGATCAAAGAAGGCAGAATTCCCCGTTATGTAGTTGGAAGTTCTACGGTGGCTAAATTTTTACTCACCATAACTAGTGCCATCACCTTTATTTTTACAATTGGCATTCATCATTGGAATATCGTTTTAGGTTTATTACTGGGAGGTGTTTTTACAGCGCCATTCTCTGCCATGCTGACTTCAAAGCTTCCTACTAAAAAGATGTTTGTCGTCGTAGGAATAGTGGTTATTGCCATGAGTCTGGTCACGATTATTAAATCTTTATTTCATTAAAAAGCTCTCTGCTCCGAGGGCTTTTCCTTTTGAAACAGAATAGATCCTTCCTTCGCGGGCCTTAGTATGTAGCTGATTTCCCGGCTGTGGTTTAAATGAATAAAATAGCTGAAATTGACTATTGAAATTCCCCTTTCTATTCAATAGCTTTGTAAAAAATCATTTTAATAATACCAGGAAGTAGAACATGATGAAAAAGAAATTACTTTTAACCTTGTTGTCATTCTCAGGATACATTTTATCTGCCCAGGAAGCGGACAATTCTTTACAGGGATATTACAAGGCATCTACCGATAAAACACTATACGATCATTTCAATTTTGACGGAAATGGAAAAGTTTCAATAGCAGGAATGGATTATGGAGATTATTTTACAAGAAATGACAGCCTGATCGTCTATCCTGATAAAAGTATATTCATTTTCAAAATCAAAAAAGGAAAAATAGCCGGAATTTCAGACTGGGTAGAGAAAGGGATGTGGATTCGTAAAAAAGACAGCTCCGAAATCAATAACAGACATAATCCGGCGGCCGCTAAAAAGAAAGCACAGCTCTTAGCCGAATATTATGACAGGACAAAGAACTCCAATGGTTCTGATCTAGATTTTGAAGCATTATTATCCGGAAAAACCTCAGGCATCAATGAAGAACTTTGCAATAAAGGCCTTGCAAAAGCATGTATGAATCTTTTCGGATTAAAAATGATGCAATATACCCCGGGGCTGCTAACGGACGCAACAAAAATTCCTTCAAAAAAGATAAAGCCTCATCCGGAGCTCATTGCCCTCTCAAAGAAAATTATTGATCTTGGTGAGCCTGAAGGATATACGGTCCTGGGAAGTTATTATTTTACTTTAGGCTTAAGAGAAAGGGCTTTTAAAACATGGGAAGAAGGGGAAAAGAAGGGAAGCTTAAAATCAGGATCCACCAAAGCTTTGATAGAATTCCAGGAAGGTCTGGAAAAAGAAGTGGAAAAGGAAAAAAGACATTGAGTGGGGATGCAAAGTTCTTTCACAATAATTCCTTTGGTCAATATTCAATTTTTATAATATGCATTTTAAGAAAATATATTTTTCATTGCTGGGTTTTTCAGCAGTTATAAGTTGTAAACCTGAAAAAAAATCTGTTGCGGAAACAAAACCTCAGGATACAATTCGTGTTGTTCCAGGTATAAAAAAGGTTTCAGACAGTCTTACAAAAGAGAAAAGAGTTGAGCCCATCGATACAACAGCGGTATTGCATGCCTTTAAGAATGCCACCAAAACAAAACAATTTGGTGAAGACGTATATTACGATATAAAGGACGAGCTTTCAGGATCTATTTTTGATTCGGAACGCCCTATTCTTATAGGAGATCTTAACGGAGATCAACTCGATGATGCTATTATGCCTTTTACCATTGAAGGACGTGACGGGGGAAATAACTGGGACGCCCATTATGCTATTTTTATTAATAAGGGCGGGAAGCTCAGCTATCAGTATTCTTTCAACAGAGGAGCTGATCTTGCTGAAACACAGACTTTTTTAAAAGCATAGAAAACGGAGTGGTAAAAGGAGTTGTTGAACCGGGATTTCATTATCCTGATGGGGAAAGTACTCCGGTCAGTTTTATCTACAAAAATAACAGACTTTCAGAAGTTCCTGCAACTTCAAAAGCAAAATAAAGAACTCCGGAAATCTTATTGATAATCGCAAAATTCAACCGCTATGCCTATGAAAACCAGTGCAGGTATTGTATTGTTTAAAAGAGAAAATAACGAATTCCATTATTTTCTTGTACATCCGGGAGGTCCGTTCTGGAAAAATAAAGACCTTGGCGCATGGTCTATTCCAAAAGGAGAAATACTACCTGATGAAGATCCATTATCAAGAGCTTTAATAGAGTTTGAAGAGGAAACAGGAACAACAATAACGGGAGAATTTATTGAACTTACTCCTATCAAACAAAAAGGAGGAAAGATAGTGTATGCATGGGCTGTAGAAGGAAATATTGACCCATCTATATTGTACAGCAACACCTTTCCATTGGAATGGCCTCCAAAATCCGGCAAAACCATTGATGTCCCGGAAGTTGACCAATGGGAATGGTTTACCGCGGAAGAAGCTTTGAAAAAGATCAATTCAGCGCAGGCTGCATTCATAACCGAAACAGAATCGTTATTCAATAATTGAAATTATAACTTATTAAGTTTGTTTAACTTTTATTAATACACAAAGGAGGTATGATATTTAAATCGTTTGTGAAATAATAAATTATATAACTGTATTTAAGTTGATTTTTAAATAATATGTAAGATATGTTGTTATTTATATAATATAATATTTTTATATTTGATATATTAGTTGTTATCAAATCGATATGTATTTAATTTAAAATTGACCAGCCATGAAAAAATTAAACAGAAAAAACTTGAAAAAAATCGCAGGAGAACTTGGAATAGAAATAAATCTTCCTCTTCCCGTCGGAGTTTGCTTGGGAAATCTTATTTCTCTTTGCCCTCCTCATTCCCATTGCCGTGCGGATGAAAGATGCTATCCTGATGTTGCAGGCCCTTGTATCAACGGGATGTGTCCGGCAGGCTATTCCTGTCACAACGGCGAATGTGTCAGATAAAAACATAAAAACAAACCTCTTTATCAACTCATAAAGAGGTTTGTTTTTTTATAAAATACCGGACTTTAACATCTTACTTTTGGGGAAGGAACTTATTTGATCTTAATCCCGATTGTTTTTAAGGCGTGAACAGTCAGGAATATATCATCAAAAACAATCAATGATTCCACATCATTGAATCCTGACGGAAGCAGGTCGTTTTTATTAAAAGACAATTCGATGGAAGTGTCATAATCAGCCACGATTCTCACTTTGGAATACCCGTTGTAATCTACTCTGAAACCTTCAAACATACAATAAGATTCTGCGCTCTGGTATTGAGCATACTCCTCAAATCCTGCAATATCCGTTCTGTTTCCGTCATTATGCTCAAGAGATTTCCATGCAGCATAGTTTTTAGGCTCCTTCAGAACATTTCCCTGAGGGTCTACGGGAACAAACATTCCCAACGTAAGCGGCGTTTTTAAAAAGTTCGCATAATTATTCATCAAATGTAAAATTTGAAGATCGGCATATCCTTCATTTGAATAATATTCAATGACGAAGGTGGTCATCGGGATCAGCTTATGAGAAGCGTCAGTAGGCATAATGGAATCTATTCTTAATCAGCCGATAAAAATAGTATTTTTATTTACTTTTCCCAACGGTATAGGGTGAATAGGGCCGTATTTATACCGATTCTGAATAACGATCGCCAACGCTCGTCCGTTTATTTTCCGTATTTTTGAGGATAAGAAAGGAATAATGATCGCAAACACTTCTTTACAGGATACAGATGAGGTTTTTGAAGTTTATACCATAGCTTCAGATTTTAAGAAAAAAATCTCCGGCGTACAATGGCCTGTATTTGATCGAAACATGATCGAAACAGAAATCAAAGAAAAACGTCACTGGAAAATTATGGTTGATGGTGCTATCGCCTGTGTCTGGAGTATTACTTTCGATGATCATCAGGTTTGGGAAGACCGAAACGCTGACCCTTCCATTTATATTCACAGGATTGCAGCCAATCCCAACTTCAGAGGACAGAAATTCGTTGAACAGATCGTAGATTGGGCAAAAAACTATGCTGCAGACAACAATAAACTCTATGTGAGGATGGATACCACGGCTGGAAATCAACGACTTAATGATTATTACATACAATGCGGATTTTCACATCTTGGCCCCAAAAAAATAACTGATGCCGAAGGACGTCCGGCGCATTATCAAAATGCCATAATGGAGCTTTTCCAGCTGGAAGTTGAGGAAGAAGCCCCCGTTATTTACAAACAGGTTCCACGTCAGTAATTAAAGTAACCAATAACTTTCCGGGCTCCTCTATGGGAATCAAATGAGCAGAATTTTCAAACCATATCCCTTTTTTAAACGGAGCCTTTACATTTTTCAACCATTCAGCAGTAGGCTCTGAAGGGGTCGTATAATCATGTCTTCCCAAAAACATAAAAACCGGAATAGGAAATGTCTTTATATTTTTAAAATCAGTATCCAGAAATTCGGGAAGTACTTTGGCCAGAGTATATAAGCTGCCTTTGCCAATAGCTTCTGCATCATTATAGGAATACTCAGGGGATAGTAAAGGTGCCTGGAAGAAAAATCTGGAATTATTCCTGTAGGCTGTCAGTCCTCCGTAATATTGAGGCCATTTTCTGGCAATAATAATACGAGATCTTGTAATCGCGGTGTTTCCAGGATAAGGTGATATCGAAGCAAGTTCTTTTAAGGCTGCATCATTTTTTAATCTGGTGGCTTCTCTTACAGCAAAATCAACACTTAAGCGTTCATTATCTTTTGTATTAATGATCTGTCCGATTCCTACATAGGCAAAAAATAAGTCCGGTCTTTTTAAAGCTGCTTTCATGGAAATAATTGTTCCCCAGCTGTGCCCTACAAGAATCACCTTTTTCTTTTTATATTTTTCTTTAATTAATTCAGCTACGTGGATCGCGTCATCTACATATTGATTGATATTGATTGTGTTTTTCAGCTTCAAAGTATCATTGGCATTATATGTTTTTCCTGAAGCTCTCTGATCATAATTGACTACGGTAAAATATTCCTCAACAGGTCGCTGAAACATCCACATTACAGGAGAGATGGGAGAGGCAGGACCGCCATGTACAAATAGAATAACAGGATTTTCTTTGTTCTGCCCGCGGACATATACCCATTGTTTTAAACCGCCAATATCCGCTTTATATCTTTCCTGAATGCCATTGGGATTGACAATAGAATCAAGATCTTTAATAATTTCTCTTGCTGATCCGTACTCATCACCAGGTTTGTTATTCTGGCCAGCGAGTGTGAGCGACAACAACAGTACAATGATTGATATAATCTTATTTTCCATCTTTTTTATCTGTATGTAGTAACCAAATTAAAAATATAATTTGAATACCTATATAAAAAACACTTTTACATGATATTCTATTACATGACAAGTCTTCTTGCAAACAGATTTTCCAGAAGTTGTACTCTGGTTACATCTTCTGAGTATAAAAACGGTTAATCTGATGAAAGAGCCATCATTCTTTTTCTCCGCATTTCGGACAAATTCCGCTGATGATAAAATTATATTCCTGGGGAATAAAACGTTCCGGCAAACTGATTTCCGGAATCGCATTTTCAATACACGTTACGGAATGGCATTCTTTGCAATTAAAATGAACATGGTTATGAAAATGCTCTTCATGGGTACATTTTCCACTGCATTTGGCAAAATTCACTACTCCGTCAATATTGACAATTTTGTGAATTTCACCCTCATTTTCAAGTCTTTCAAGCACCCTGTAAATGGTAACTCTATTGCATAGGTCTCCTAATTTCTTTTGAATATCCGCATGGGTAAGCGCTACATCAGACCCGTTGATAAGGTTCAGAATTTCAGTTTTGGCGTGCGTATTTCTTACTTGTTTCATTTTTTAATGCAACAAAGTTGCGTTATTTGAAAATTAATCTCTACTTTTGCAACAAAGTTACGATAACAAATCTAAATTCCCTATACTTTATGAAATCGAAAATTCTGGACGCAGTAGGAATATCCGCCGCTGTATTATGTCTGATTCACTGCATTATCTTTCCGCTTTTACTGATTATTCCTTTAGGGATATCCCATAATCCTTATATTGATCTGGCTTTTCTTATCATCGGAGCTGCCGTAGTGTATAGAGTCACGAAACACATGACCAACATATGGTTAAAATTTATATTTTGCCTCTCTATTCTGCTCATTTCCATTTCGGTATTTGTAGACCTCCTATTTGAAATTCATATTCCTTTAATCTATGTAGGAGCTGCCGGACTCATTATCGCGCACATTATCAATTTTAAGAATCATAAACACTAAGCTATCATGAGTAAAAAACTTCCTGTAACGGTACTAAGCGGCTTTCTGGGAGCCGGAAAAACCACACTCTTAAATCATATTCTGCATAATAAAGACGGCTTAAAAGTAGCAGTTATTGTCAATGATATGAGTGAAATCAATATCGATGCACGTTTAGTGGAAAATCAGAATACTCTTTCCCGGACAGAAGAAAAACTGGTAGAAATGAGCAATGGCTGCATCTGCTGTACGTTGAGAGAAGACCTTATGGTGGAAGTAGAGCGCCTTGCTAAAGAAGAACGATTTGATTATCTGCTTATTGAAAGTACAGGGATCAGCGAACCCGTTCCCGTAGCACAAACTTTTACTTATGTAGATGAAGAAAGCGGAATTGATCTTTCCCGTTTCAGCTATGTGGATACAATGGTAACAGTGGTTGATTGTTTCAATTTCATCAAAGATTTCGGCTCTGCAGAACTTCTTGCTGACCGCGATCTTACCGATATGGAAGGCGATTACAGAACTATTGTTAATCTTCTGACCGATCAGATAGAATTTGCCAATGTTATTATTTTAAACAAAACCGACCTGGTAGATCCTGAAACATTGGGATTCTTAAAGGCTGCTCTTCAAAAATTGAACCCTGAGGCTAAAATCCTGCAGTCAGAATTCAGCCAGATTGATTGGCAGGAGATTATCAACACCCGGCTTTTTGATTTTGATAAGGCACAGGCCTCTGCAGGATGGCAAAAAGAACTACAAAACGGGCATCATACCCCTGAGACCGAAGAATATGGAATAAGCTCACTGGTATTCAGAAATAAAAGACCATTCCATCCGATGCGGCTTTGGGAATATCTCAATGAGAGCTATCCGCAGGGAACTCTCAGGGCAAAAGGGCTGTTCTGGCTGGCTTCAAGACCTGATGATGCGTTGAATTTCTCCCAGGCAGGCGGTTCTTTCCGTCTGGAAAAAGCCGGAGTGTGGTGGGGAAGTATGCCTATGAGCCATAGGGTACAATATGCATCCTTTATAGAAAACCAGGATTTTATTGAAAGCAGGTGGGACAAAGATTGGGGCGACCGCATCAATGAACTGGTCTTTATAGGACAGAACCTGAATAAAGATGAAATCTTGAATGATCTTCAAAACTGTCTTATCAGTGATACAGAAAAAGAATATCTGGAACATGGGGAATCTTTTTATGATCCTTTTCCAAAGAATATTTAAAGAGGAAATTTAATTATTTATTAATGCAACAAAGTTTCAATAAATAGCAAGATATACTACCTTGCCATTATATTTTTAAAGAAATGGATAGAAGAAAATTTCTGAAAGGTTCCGCATTACTTTCCGGAGCCCTTACTTTATCACCTTTTGAGCTTTTCCGGTCGAAGAACATTATTGCTAATAAAACCCTGCGAAGAGCGAAAAACATCATATTCATGGTCAGTGACGGAATGAGTCTGGGTACATTATCGATGGCCAATCTGTATTCAAAAAATATATTGGGCAGAGAAACAAACTGGATTAGTTTGTATAATGAAAAGAAAGTTTCGCGTGCGCTCATGGATACGGCATCGGCAAGTTCTGTTGTCACAGATTCTGCTGCGGCAAGTTCTGCATTTGGAGGAGGGATACGCGTAAAAAACGGGGTCCTGAACATCGGGGTTAATGGCGAAAAACATGTGCCCATATGGCAGAAATTTAAAAAAGCAGGCAAAAAAACAGGTTGTGTGACCACAGTGACCATCACTCATGCTACACCGGCAGGATTTTGTGTGAATTCGGCTCAGAGAAATGCAGAACCACAAATCGCCGAAATGTATGCCGATCTCGAAATTGATGTTTTAATGGGTGGCGGAGATGAATTTTTTAATCCGGGAAAAGAGAAGACAAAAAGATCTCTATGCAGTTTACCGGAACAAGGGCTATCAGATTCTTAAGAACCGGAACGATTTAAAAAATATAAAACAAGGTGGTAAAACACTGGGTATTTTCAGTACTGGAGCTTTACCTTACAGTATAGACAGAACGCATCTGACTGAGTTTAAAAACACTCCAATATTAGCTGAAATGGCCAAATCAGCTATTGACCAGATGAAAGATCATCCGAATGGTTTTGTACTCCAGATAGAGGGCGGAAAAGTAGACTGGTCGGCACATGCCAATGATGTTGCTGCCCTTATCCACGACCAGATCGCTTTTGATGAAGCGGTAAAAGCAGCTGTTGATTTCGCTGAAAAAGACGGAAATACATTGGTGATCATCACAACAGATCATGGAAATGCCAATCCCGGAACCATCTACGGAAGTAATGCTACGAAAAACTTCAACAGTATTTCAGATTATAAATATACCAATGAATATATACTAAATAAAATTCATAAAGACTATTCACCGAAAGATATCAAAGACTGGATCTATGAAGGAAATCAAATCGTACTGACCGATGATGAAGCCAGGCAGCTTCTGGGTTTCTATAACGGGTTGGAGAAGGAAGAAGGGCTTTACAATTATAAAAAGCTTCCTTTCAAACTGTATTCTGAAATTCAGAAAAAACATAACTCCGTAGGGTGGATCAGTATGGATCATTCCGGAGACTATGTGGAAGTAGCGGCATTCGGACCGGGAAGTGAACTGTTGCAACCCTTTATAAAGAATACAGATCTGCATAACTTAATGTTGAATGCATCACAAATATAAAAACATTCATATTTTTTCATATCATATTATTTTTTGGTAACAAGGCGGGTTTCTTCCGTCTTGTTTTTTGTTTAAGTAGTTTTACGTATCTTACTTTAAGTAGAAATACTATTGCAGGTATAGAAGAACAGAGGTAACTTTAAAGTATAAAAATAACCTCTAAAAGACTCATACCATGAATCATGTAAAGTACAGGGTAGGGAAATGGCTTCCCTCCGACAGAAGTTTTCTCAATAACTGGATCGAGAAAAAAGTACATCAGGTAAAGCAGACCAGACTTCCTCTCAGCTCTGCAGTCAATGCACTAAGGGAGGCTATTTATAATGATCCTACTTTATACATGAGCTTTACAAGCATGTATGATGAAATTCCGCAAGGCTACAATGAGCCCGTTAAAAACTTTGAAACTATGTTGCTTATCATCAATCAGGTCTTAAACGAAGCTCCCTGTTACAGTACTATAGAAGACAGTATAGGATTGGTTGGCTTTCCTATCAATGCAATTCTGGACTGGGCGATGGGTACTCAGGCAGGATACCTCACTTTCCTTCATCCTGTAGTGAATGAAAAACTAAGCGTTATCCTGGCAGAATGGAAAACCTTTCTGGAATCTCCGGCCTCACAATATGTTTTGGTTAATGGGCCTGTCACCCAGCCACAGCCGGATTATACGAACCCGATCGGATGGTTTTCACAGCCGGCTCTTGAAGCTATTGCAGCCATGGATCCCTTGAGAGGAAAGGGGAATAATCCGCAGGATGCGTTACAAAATTTTATTTACAATTACCAATGCCAGCCGGATCAGCCGCATTTCGGATATAAAAGCTGGGACGATTTTTTTACCAGACAGTTCAATCCTGGAGTACGGGAGGTAAGCCCCGAAGATCAGGACCCGTCAGTAATTGTTAATGCTTGCGAATCTGCCCCTTATAATGTGGTTACCAATGCTAAAATGAAAGATAAATTCTGGATGAAAGGCCAGCCTTATTCTTTGATTGATATTATGAATAATCATGAGCTGGCACAGCAGTTTGGAGATAACAGCACAGTTTATCAGGCGTTTTTATGCGCCAAAACCTATCACAGGTGGAATAGTCCTGTAGACGGAAAAATAGTAGCCATTCAGAATGTTCCGGGAACTTACTATGCAGAAGCCCCTGTTGAAGGCTATGACCCATCAGGACCGAATGATTCTCAGGGATATATTACAGAATTGGCAGCCCGCGCATTGATTTTTATTCAATCCGATAATGAAAAAATAGGATTAATGTGTTTTGTAGCGGTTGGAATGGCGGAAGTGTCGAGTTGTGAAATTATGGTTACAGAAGGTCAACAAGTAAAAAAAGGAGATCCTATCGGTACCTTCCATTTTGGAGGCTCCACTCATTGCCTGATTTTCAGACCGGATGTCAATATTGATTTTGATTTTCATGGGCAGACGCCATGCTTAAATACTTACAATATCCCTTTAAAAGCGAGAATCGGTGTAGTTTCATAATAATCCGGAAACTATCAAAACAAAGCTTAGGTTACTATACAATAAAGAGCTGCCTGACACTAGTGCAGCTCTTTATTCTTTTTTGAAATAATGATAAACATTGTTCTGTTATTTTTATCATCCTGGATATCAGTGTTAATGACTTTCAGTTTGTATAATCTTGCAGCTTCGGTATTGGCGATAGCTGCTGCTTTCTCTTCAGGATGTTCCGATACCCATTTTGCCGCTGCCGAAGTAGAGGAGTATTCAATTCTTGGAATAGCGGGATAAAGGCTGTCTATAAGTCGACGGGACTGTCGTAAAGCCTGCGGATGAGAATAAATTTTTTAATAGCAACCGTTCCGGGAACAACCATTAAGTTTTGGGATATGGGCAACTCCAGAGAATCTTCGATCATAATATCAGGAAACGCTATCAATGCCTTTTCAGTGGGCACTACAATGCCTCCAATAGAATTTTTCAAAGGAACAACTGCCTTTTCCGCGATCCCTGAACGTACAGAAATAAAACACTCTTCAATGCTGTTTTGAAATACCAGCGTTTGTGACGGAAACTTCTTCCCGGCCGCCGAATGAGTAAATGATGCCGGAGGCCCGAGATACGCTATTTTTTCTGAAGGGTTGATTTTGTTTAAATGGCAGCTTCCCAAAAGACTTACCATTATAATCCATCCCACCACATATCGGATGGATCCGATGATTGTTATATTTTTTGTCAAAGGATAATATTTGTACATTAATTCATTCCGTTATTTTGATGTGACAGCGATTTCAAGAGGTTGTATCGCCGTTTCCACAACGTCATCGGTAAATTCCGGGCTAATTATCTTTCTTGCTTCTTTTCTTAATATCTTTATTGACTGAGCATTCAGAGTATGAGGGTTATTTTTTTTCAGTTCCAGTAACAACAGAGGAGTAAGACGATCCAAGACAGGACGAACTTCTGTAGCAAGATTCGGAACCGGATTGAAAGATGCCTGATTTTGAATTTGCCACCGGCTATGCAATTGCCTTTGTACTATTTTACCGGCTTCAAACTGTGCCTGAAAAAACTGAACCGCCAGGTTTTCATCAATTCCCATTTTCTGGGCTTTAATTTTCACACTGTCCAGAATAACTTTTTCTCGCACGGGATCATCAATAGGAGCTTTTGTATTCCATTTGCTTTTCGCAACCAAAGGTGAGACCTTCAGTCTTTTATCAATCAGTTTCAGCAATAGTTCGGCATTGTTCTTCTCATCATAATGGGTCAGGCATGATACAGTACTTCCCAAGCAGAAGATAATTAATAGAAACTTAAACACTACTTTCATCATCTGTTTTTTATTTTAAAAATAAACAATTTAATTGAATTGTATCGAAACCCTGACGCTTCGTTGTCCACGTCATAGGAGAATACAGGAGATGCAGAAAATTAATATGATTTTCGCTTTAATTTTAAAAACTTATCTTTACAAGACCAAAAACAAAATTTTATTAATATGTCATTAACACCAGAAGGAGCTACGAAAGCTCAATTAGGCCCTTCGGAAAGAGCCACTGTTGCCAATGCACTTCTTGCAGGCTTTGAGAATATCAGCAAATACAACACCGGAGTTTGTCATGATGTAGTAGCGTATACACTTTATATGAGAGGCGCCAGCATCAGTCCCAATGATTTATCAGAACTTACAGGTCAGGCATGGCTGAGAAAGTTCGACTACATGGGAGGAGAAAAGTGGGACGGCTATTCCGTAATCCCTAAAGGAAAAGCCCTTGGATTCTATAGGCTGATAGACAAAACTTTCTTTCATTCTGCAATTACGACCGAAAACATAGATTACGCCCGCTCCGTGAATGGAGGAAAACTAGGAGTAGGATGGGATAGACCTGTAGATTTCAAGTGGGAATTAGGCAAAAAGAATGAAGATGGAACTTTTAATTACGATGGAACAAAAATAGAAGTATACATTTCTTCTTTATAACGACTTACAAGACAGAAACAACAGTGTTTCTGTCTTTTTTTCCCGCATAGACATCTGTTTCTTATAATTTTCAGTTTTTCTTGTTTCTTAACTTTTGTCTTACTCTAAAAAACCCGGTAAAAGATTCCTTTATTTTATCAGTATAACCTTTTCCGGAAAGGGCAATAGTAATCAGAAATAAAATTTCCCCACAGATCAGTACTATCAGAATTGTTGCAGCTTTATTGGGAAAATCCAAAAGAAAAAGAGCAGGAACTGCTGCCAGGCATAACGTTCCCAGAACCAGGAAAATATATTCTGGTTTGTTTTTAAGGCTGAATTTTTCTTTCGGCATTTTGTCGGTTTTTTCAGGACAAAGCAAGAAATTTTAATGATCAAGGCGATCAGTTTTGTGAATCAAGTGTATTTTAAGGATCATGAAGTGTCATTTTAAGGATTTGAAGCAAAATATTTAAATGAGCTGCCAGTCAGAACAGAAAAATCCGCCTTTCAGATCATTCATCATAAAGCCTGTGATAAGTCTCAAAACTTAACAAATAGATAACATGATTTTCATCAGTAAAATAAAAAGAAGTGAATCGCTTTCTATTCAAAGCATAATTTTTGGTGTTAAAAAAATTACAAATATTGTTAAAATCAACTATTATTTCCTTTCAAAATAAAAGCTTTAATTGAAAATATCACCCATATTTTCAATGGTTTAAAGCTTTTTTAAAATAAAAAACAATTCCAGATGCGGCTGTTTCAATAAAATGTCTATATTTACCACCAAGGAGTTCTTAACACCTTCTTTATCAACCAAAACTGGTTACACTTAGCTGTGTATTAAAAGGGAATCGTGTGCAAATCACGAACTGTCGCGCAACTGTAAGTAACACACCAAGGTTTTTATCACATCATGTCCACTGTTTGCTCTGTAAATGGGAAGGAAGATAAAAACTGTTACAAGTCAGGAGACCTGCCTGTTTTGAATTGACGATGCTTTCGCGGTCTGAAGCTTATAGTCAGGTATGATATGATATAGATAACAGTGTGATTATACTTTTATGTGCTCATCCTATTGTTGAGATAGATGAATGATGCAATACATCTGCTATTAACCTATAAACATATTTTCCTTTCCTTAATTTTTATTTCCCCTAAAGTATTGTGAAGCCTGACAGGAACTTTATATGGTTTAATCCTTAAAAAGTTGACAAATATGCCCATTCACAATCCCGTCTATCTCAATCTGAAACAACAGGTAGAGATCGGAAAATGTTTTATACATAGCATTTTAACTGATTCCACGCATCGGATTTCCGACAGGCAGCTATAGCTCAACCCTCATTACAAATACCTATTTAACTAAATGATAAATATTAACAATGACTAAAAATGAACGCTTAGAGTCGCCCGGACTGCGGTTTCGGGAGGCGATGCAAAAAGAAAATCCTCTCCAGATTGTAGGTACCATCAATGCCAATCATGCATTATTGGCACAGCAGGCAGGTTTCAATGCCATTTATCTTTCGGGAGGAGGAGTTGCTGCCGGTTCTTTGGGAATTCCCGATCTGGGAATCACCACCCTAGAAGATGTATTGACAGATATTCAGCGCATTACCAATGTTTGTGATTTGCCGCTGATAGTTGATGTAGATACGGGCTTTGGACCTTCAGCATTTAATGTTGCCAGAACAGTCAAGTCTCTTATTAAGGCCGGTGCTGCAGCGCTTCACATTGAAGATCAGGTGGGAGCTAAACGCTGCGGACATCGTCCCGGAAAGGAAATTGTAAGTAAGGATGAAATGTCAGACAGGTTAAAAGCCGCTGTCGATGCCCGAACAGACGATCAGTTTGTCATAGGGGCCAGAACAGATGCTTTTGCAGTTGAAGGCTTGGATAAAACAATTGAAAGAGCCATTGCTTACAAAGATGCCGGTGCAGATTTCATTTTTGCAGAAGCCGTTCCTGATATCAGTTTGTATCAGAAATTTGTAGATGCTACCGGAATTCCTGTATTGGCAAACATTACAGAATTTGGGATGATCCGGATGTATACGGTCGACGAGCTTAAAAAAGCTGGAGTAGAGCTTATTCTTTATCCCCTATCAGCTTTCAGGGCGGCTAATAAAGCGGCTCAAAATGTTTTTGAGCACATCCGCAAAGACGGTACACAAGCTCATGTACTCAATACCATGCAAACCAGAGAAGAACTCTACACAAGCATCGGATACCATGATTATGAACAAAAATTAGATAACCTTTTTAAAAAGAATAATGATGTCAACAAGTAATGAACCTACGTTTAAACCCAAAAAAAGCGTAGCACTTTCGGGGGTAGCTGCCGGTAATACAGCACTTTGCAGTGTCGGAAAAAGCGGCAATGATCTGCACTAGAGAGGCTATGATATATTGGACCTTGCAGAAAAAACACAGTTTGAAGAAGTCGCTTACCTTTTAATCTATGGTCAGTTGCCCACAGAAGCCCAGCTGAAAAATTACAAGGCCAAGCTAAAATCATTAAGAGGTTTACCCCATTCTGTACGAAATATTTTAAAAAGTATCCCTGCTGCTGCCCATCCTATGGACGTTATGCGTTCTATGGTATCTGCGATCGGAAGTATTCAGCCGGAAAAAGATGACCACAATATTGCCGGAGCAAGGGATATTGCGGATAAATTACTCGCTTCTTTCGGTTCAGGATTATTATACTGGTATCATTACACCCACAATGGAAAAGAAATTGATGTGGAAACTGATGACGATACGATCGGAGGGCACTTCCTTCACTTACTCCACGGAAAGAAACCTTCTGATTCGTGGGCCAAGGCTATGCAGATTTCCTTAAACCTGTATGCAGAGCATGAATTTAATGCTTCTACTTTTACCAGCCGTGTTATTGCCGGAACAGGTTCTGATATTTATTCTGCTATCACAGGAGCTATCGGTGCTTTAAGGGGACCAAAACACGGAGGAGCCAATGAAGTTGCTTTTGAGATTCAAAGCCGTTACAATTCTCCGGATGAAGCGGAAGAAGACATCCGTAAACGTATTGCCAATAAAGAAGTGATCATAGGATTCGGACATCCGGTTTACACCATATCAGACCCTAGAAACGTTGTCATTAAAAAGGTTGCACAGGAACTTTCCGAAGAAGCCGGAGATATGCTGCTGTTCAATATTGCCGAAAGACTGGAAACCATCATGTGGGAAGAAAAGAAAATGTTCCCGAACCTGGATTGGTTCTCTGCCGTTTCTTATCATTTAATGGGAGTGCCAACCCTGATGTTCACTCCATTATTTGTTATTTCAAGAGTAACCGGATGGAGTGCCCATATTATCGAGCAAAGACAGGATGGAAAAATCATCCGCCCGAGTGCCAACTATACAGGCCCTGAAAACAAAGAATTTGTCCCGATCAGCAACAGAAAATAATTAAAAAACAAAGAATGAGAAGCACATTAAAGTTGACCACTTTAAACCTTCCATTTTCCTATAAATTAAAACTATACAATGAGTTCACACATTTCAAATGAAAGACCGCAACCGGATAAAGTATTGGCAGATATTGCGGATTATGTACTAAACTATGAAATCAAAAACGACTTGGCCTGGAAAACGGCTCATTACTGTCTTTTAGATACCCTGGGGTGTGGGTTGGAAGCACTCACTTATCCAGCCTGCACCAAACTTTTAGGACCTATCGTAAAAGGAACCGTGGTTCCTCATGGGGCAAAGGTTCCCGGTACTCAGTTTCAGTTAGATCCCGTACAGGCAGCTTTCAATATCGGTGCTATTGTCCGTTGGCTGGATTTTAATGATACATGGCTGGCTGCTGAATGGGGGCATCCTTCCGATAATCTTGGAGGTATCCTGGCCACAGCAGACTGGTTATCCAGAACGCAGATTGCGGAAGGAAAGACCCCTTTAAAAATGAAGCAGGTGTTGGAAGCAATGATTATGGCGCATGAGATCCAGGGCGTGATGGCGCTGGAAAACTCTTTCAATAAAGTAGGTCTTGATCACGTGTTATTGGTAAAACTGGCTTCTACAGCAGTAGTGGGAAAATTGATCGGCCTAACCCGCGATGAATTGATTAATGCTGTTTCATTGGCTTTTGTAGACGGACAGTCATTAAGAACATACCGTCATGCCCCGAACACCGGTTCCCGTAAATCATGGGCTGCAGGTGATGCGACTTCAAGAGCCGTACGTCTGGCACTCATCGCCAAAACCGGAGAAATGGGTTATCCTTCCGTTCTAACTGCTAAAACATGGGGATTCTATGATGTTTCATTCAAAGGAAATGAATTTAAATTCCAGAGAGAATACGGTTCTTACGTCATGGAAAATGTATTATTTAAAATCTCTTTCCCTGCCGAATTTCATTCACAAACTGCCGTAGAAGCAGCCATGACATTACATCAGCAATTAAAAGACCTTGGAAAAACAACAGATGATATTAAAAAAGTAACGATCCGTACTCACGAAGCGGCTATCAGAATTATCGATAAAAAAGGACCTTTAAATAACCCTGCAGACCGTGACCACTGTATTCAGTATATGGTAGCAGTACCTATGATTCACGGAAGACTGACGGCAGCAGATTATGAAGATAATATTGCTTCGGATCCTAGAATTGATCTTCTTCGTGATAAAATAGAATGTGTGGAAGACACTCAGTTTACCACAGATTATCACGATCCTGAAAAACGTTCCATCGCTAATGCGGTAACCGTAGAGCTTCATGACGGGACAGTGTTGGATGAAATTGTGGTAGAATATCCTATCGGTCACAAACGGAGAAGAGAAGAGGGAATTCCCGAACTGATCAAAAAATATAAAGTCAATCTTGCCCGTATTTTCCCGGAAAAACAACAGAAACTGGTATTGGAAAATTCTTTGGAATATGACAAACTCATCAGCCTTGATGTCAATGAATTTGTTGACCTGCTGGTAATTTAATACTAATGGAGAGTTGAAAATTGAAGGTTGAAAATGATGAATCTATATGGAACTGTACAAAAAACATAGTATTTTACTATCATTTTCAACTTTCGACTCTCCACATTCAATTCAAAAAACTATGTCGCAAAAAATAAAAATATTAATTGACGGAAATTTTCAGGACAGTAAAGCAACTGAATATCTTCCGGTAGAAAATCCTGCTACACAGGAGATTCTTGCAGAGGTTCCTTTAACCCACACAGAGGAGATAGACGAAGCTATTGAAGCGGCCCGTGAAGCTTTTAAAACCTGGAAAGAAGTAGCCACACCGGAAAGAGCCAGATTATTTCTTAAATATCAGCAACTCTTGAAAGAACATCAAAAAGAGATTGCTGAAATTCTGTCCCAGGAAAATGGAAAAACCTTTGCCGATGCTATGGGAGATGTTTGGAGAGGAATTGAAGTAGTGGAACATGCCTGCAATATTCCAAGCCTGATGATGGGAGAAACCGTAGAAAATGTAGCAAGGGGAGTGGATACCTACAGTTACATCCAGCCATTGGGTGTTTGTGCAGGAATTACCCCATTTAATTTTCCGGCTATGATTCCGTTATGGATGTTCCCGATGGCTGTTGCCTGTGGAAATACCTTTATTTTAAAACCTTCTGAGCAGACTCCCATGACTTCCATGAAAATGGCCGAGCTGTTTTTACAGGCAGGTTTTCCAAAGGGCGTTTTGAATATTGTTCATGGTTCGAAAGACCAGGTCAATCATATCCTCAACCATCCTGAAATCAAAGCAATTTCCTTTGTAGGATCCGTTCCGGTGGCAGAACATGTTTATCGTACGGGAACTGCCAATCTGAAGAGAGTTCAGGCTTTTGGAGGGGCTAAAAATCATATGGTGGTAATGCCTGATGCCAATAAAACCCAGGTGATCAATAATCTGGTGGGAGCTTCTTGTGGAGCAGCCGGCCAGCGTTGTATGGCGATCAGCGTTGCTGTTTTGGTAGGTGAGGCACAGCAGTGGGTTGATGATATCAAAAAAGCGTTAAGCACGATCAAACCTGGCGTATGGTCGGATGAATCTGCAGCATACGGTCCTTTAATCAATAAACAATCTAAAGAAAAAGTTTTAAGATTAATAAAATCGGCCTACGATCAGGGTGCTGAAGTCCTGTTAGACGGAAGCGACTGCCATGTTGAAGGCTATGAAAACGGATATTTTGTAGGCCCAACCTTGTTTAATAATGTTTCTGCAGAAATGGATATTTATCAAGAAGAAATCTTTGGACCGGCATTGTTGCTTTTAAAAGCAGAAACTTTAGATGAAGCTATTCGGATCATCAATGCGAATCCCTACGGCAATGGGACTTCCATATTTACCAATTCGGGAGCCGCAGCCAGAAAATTCCAGCACGAAATTGAAGTAGGGCAAATAGGGGTGAACCTTCCTATTCCCGTTCCGCTTCCGTTTTTCTCATTTACAGGATGGCGGAAATCATTCTTTGGCGATTTGCATTCCTACGGGAAGCAGGGAGTCCGTTTTTATACAGAAACCAAGACCATTACGGCACGATGGTTTGAAGAAGACGTACCGGGAGGTAATGTCAATATGACAATCAACCTTAAGTAGTTGAAAATTTAAAATGAATAATAGTCACGTTTTTCAACGCTCGTAGCCGGATTTTAATGCTAATATTTTAATTTCAATAAACCTAAAGATGGAATTTAACCTAAATGAAGACCAGCGGGCATTCCAGGATGCAGCCAGAAGATTTGCTGAAAAAGAACTCTTTCCATTTGCCTCTGAATGGGATGCGAAGAAGATATTTCCACGGGAAGCCATTACCAAAGCCGGAGCGCTCGGATTTTGCGGGGTTTATACCGGAGAGGAAAACGGAGGGCTGGGATTGTCCAGATTAGATGCTGCCATTATATTTGAGGAATTAGCAGCTGCGTGCCCGTCCACTACAGCCTACATCACCATTCATAATATGGTTTCATGGATGATTGATCAGTTTGGAAAAGACCCTGTAAGGCAGCAGCTATGTCCTGAACTGGCTTCTGGAAGACTCTTAGGTTCCTATTGCCTTACAGAACCGGGATCGGGCTCTGATGCTGCCGGATTGAAAACAACAGCCGTAAAAAAAGGAAACAAATACATCATCAACGGAACAAAAGCTTTTATTTCAGGAGCCGGAGAAAGTGATATCCTCATTGTGATGGCCCGTACAGGTGATGAACCGGGAGCCAAAGGAATCAGCGCTTTCATTGTACCGGCACAGACAAAAGGAATCAGCTTTGGTGAAAAAGAAAAAAAATTAGGATGGAATACACAGCCGACCCGTTTCGTATTTCTGGATCACGTAGAAATCGATGAAAATTTTCTGCTGGGTAAACTGGGAGAAGGTTTCAAAATTGCATTGAAGGGTCTGGACGGTGGCAGGATCAATATCGGAACATGCTCAGTAGGAGCAGCCCAGGGAGCTATCAATCAGGCACAGCGATATATGCATGAAAGACAGCAGTTTGGAAAATCACTTTCCCAGTTTCAGTCTCTTCAGTTTAAAATAGCAGATATGGCCACTGAACTTGTCGCTGCCCGTCAGATGGTGCACCTTGCAGCATTTAAGCTTGATTCTCAGGACCCGAATGCGACAACGTATTGTGCCATGGCCAAAAGACTGGCTACAGATATGTCTTTTAATATTTGTAATGAAGCTTTGCAGATACTCGGAGGCTATGGATGTACCCAGGATTTCCCTGTAGAACGGCTGATGCGTGATGCACGGGTACATCAGGTGGTAGAAGGAACCAACGAAATTATGAAGCTCGTTATTTCACGTAAAATGCTGGAAGAAGGAGCTACTTTACAAATCAGATAAGTAATAGTGGAAAAATGAGCAGCCGAGGAAATCGTTTGGACCAATAAAACTCAATGTTCCACTTTCAACTCTCAATTAAAAAAATGAATTTAGTATTAACCGAGATAAAAAATAAAGTAGGGTTTATCACCCTGAATTCAGAGAAAACGCTCAATTCTCTTTCATTACCGATGATCAAAGAATTGCAGAAGATCCTGACTGCCTGGAAAACTTCCGATGAAGTGATCTGTATATTCCTCCAGGGAGCAGGCGAGAAAGCCTTCTGTGCCGGTGGGGATGTACGAAAACTCTATGAAGTCATTATCCATCAGAGAAGTATTGATTCGACGCAGGTTCCCAAAGATTGCTATGATTTCTTTTCCAGGGAATATAAGGTAGACTTTGATATTCATACCTATCCCAAACCGGTAATTGTCTGGGGACACGGAATCGTCATGGGAGGAGGAATAGGCCTGATGGTAGGTGCTTCACATCGCATTGTAACGGAAAAAAGTAAACTGGCCATGCCTGAAATTACCATCGGACTTTATCCTGATGTAGGCGGAACGTGGTTTTTAAATAAAATGCCTTCTGCCTATGGGATGTATATGGGACTGACCGGAACCCGATTAGACGGCCCCGACTGTGTTTTTCTGGGACTGGCCGACTATTATGTGGAATCCTCTTCAAAAGAAACCATTATCAAAGCCTTAGAACATGCAGACTGGAAAAATGACCCTCATACCACCGTTTCTGGAATTCTTACCACCGTTTCCCGTGAATTTGTTATTCCGGAATCTCAGGCAAAGGCTCATGAGCCGTTTATCCGTTTGTTTGAAGATGTAAGTTCTGCAGAGCAGTTTAAAGAACTGCTTTCCAATTATTCCGATAAAGATGAATGGATCAATAATGGTTTAAAAAGTCTTGAGGCCGGTTCACCAAGCTCTGCACACGTTATTTTCAGACAGCTGCAGCGAGGAAAAAGCTTAAGCCTGGAAGAAGTATTCCAATCGGAACTGAACCTTTCCTGCCAATGCTGTCTTCATCCTGATTTTGCAGAAGGGGTGAGGGCTTTACTGGTAGACAAGGACCTTTCACCCAAATGGCACCCTGCAACATGGAATGAAATCACTGAGGAATGGATTAACTCGTATTTTAAATTGAAAATTGAAAATTGATAATGGAAAATTTAAGAACTTTTGGTCAATTTTAATTATCAGACTGACCTTTTAAGGTCTTTACAATGGATACAAGTAGCCTGACCAATTCTTCAGATTTAGGAAATATTGAATGATAAATTGATATATCAAGTATGCCACTATCTTTTAATAATTGTAGCCAATATAATGTCTCATTTGCCTCTTTGAGAGAGATATTCATTTTATGGAGAAAGTCTTTTGTACTCTGTGCATGCACTGCTTCCCGTATCAAAGCCCCAATGGCTGTTCCTGAACGTAGAAGTTGTTTTGACAGGATAAATTCTTTTTTATCAGAAGATAGATATTGATATACTTTGATTATTTCTAAGGCAAATGAATAGGATTTATTCAAAATAATATTTTCTTTCATATTTGGTTTTTCTCAAATTTAAAAAATAACCCGTTATGATTTCCATCAATCTCAACTATTAACTTCAAGTCTATAATTTTCAATTTTCAACTTTTAACTTTTAATTAAATAATCATGTCAAATATAGCATTCATAGGATTAGGAAATATGGGTGGCCCGATGGCTGCCAACCTTATAAAAAAAGGCATCACGTTATTGGTTTTGATCTTTCAGATTCAGCATTACAACTACTGGCTTCCGCAGGAGGACAAACCGCAGATTCAGCGGTGGCTGCAGCAAAAGAGGCAGATATTATAATCTCGATGCTGCCTTCCGGTAAGCATGTTGCAGAATTGTATACAGAAGAGTTTATAAGCCAGCTGAAACCCGATACTTTATTGATCGACAGCAGTACCATTGATGCCGTTACGGCCCGTTCTGTAGCTCAGTTGGCGGCTTCTAAAGGTTGCAGAATGATTGATGCGCCGGTTTCCGGGGAACCGGTGGTGCTCAGGCCGGAACCCTTACTTTTATAGTGGGAGGAAAGCAGGAAGATTATGAAAAAGCACGTCCCGTTCTGAAATGTATGGGACAAAATATTTTTTATGCCGGGACATCAGGAGCCGGTCAGGTGGCTAAAATCTGTAATAATATGCTCCTGGCAATTCACATGATCGGCACTTCAGAAGCAATTAATCTGGGAATCAAGAATGGTCTGGACCCGAAGGTTCTAAGTGGGATTATGCAGAAAAGTTCCGGTAAAAACTGGTCTCTGGAAGTCTATAATCCTTATCCGGGAGTCATGGAAAATGCTCCGGCATCCAGGGAATATTCAGGAGGTTTCGCTGTAGATCTTATGACCAAAGACCTCGGACTGGCCGCAGAAGCAGGATTGGAAAGCAAAACATCAACTCCTTTAGGAAACACGGCATTGAATCTTTACAGAATGTGGAGCGATGCCGGAAACGGGAAAATTGACTTTTCAAGTATCATTCAATTCTTACATAAAGCTGGGAATTAAAGGAGTTTCCTTGATCATGTTCAATATATAACTTTCAACTTAACATCATGGAATTTGAAACATTAATATACCAACAAAACAACCATGTCGGTGTTGTAACCATCAACCGGCCACAGGCATTAAATGCTTTAAACGAAAAGGTTTTACAGGAGCTTGCTTTATTGGCCGGCCATATTAAATCTGATAAAAATATCCGTGTGCTGATCATTACCGGTTCCGGAGAAAAGGCTTTTGTAGCAGGAGCCGATATTAAAGCGATGCAGAAGATGACTCCTCAACAGGCGGAAGAATTTTCAATCACAGCCCAAACAGCATTTAATGCCATTGAATCTCTGCCATTTGCCGTGATTGCAGCCGTTAATGGCTTTGCATTGGGCGGCGGATGTGAACTTGCTTTGTCCTGTGATATTATTTTAGCGAGCGAAAAAGCAAAATTCGGACTTCCTGAAGTTAGTCTGGGATTGCTGCCATGTTTTGGAGGGACACAACGTCTTCCAAGAGCAGTAGGACTTTATAAGGCAAGAGAGATGGTGTTTTCGGGAGAATTTTATTCTGCCCTGCAATGCAGGGAATTTGGTTTTGTCAATCAAGTGATTGCCCCGGAAGATCTTTTGAACGAAGCGCAGAAATTGGCTGAAACAATTGCTTCCCGAGGACCTGTAGCCGTTGCAAAGGCAAAACAATCCCTAAATACCGGGTTTGAATTGCACATTAACGACGGGCTGAAACAGGAAGCCGCCTTGTTTGGAGAATTATTTTCAACAGAAGATCATCACGAAGGGATAAGTGCCTTCATAGAAAAGAGAGAGCCTCATTTTAAAGGAGAATAAATACAGTATTTTTTGTTTTTTAACAGTAGAAAAAATAGAAAATAAATCTTAAAAATTATGGAAACTGAAATTTGTACATTATTGGAATTGTATAGAATTCCAGATTGCAGGTCACAGATTTTCCATTTTTTACCATTCGATATTTGATTGCCCGGAAGAAATTCCGGGTTTTTATTTTGTCAATGCTAAATTCCGCCCATTACGTACATGTTTTCCATCGTAGGAACTGCGCTTCCGCCTTGTTTCTCGAGGGTAATGGCGAATGCCTGAGCTTTTGGAATATTGGCCAGTGCAATTTTGGTATCCTTTTCTTCGGTGTACATTCCTGCATTGACGGGTTTTCCGTCTTCGATTGCCCAAAGCTGGTATTGCATTCCTTCAGGTGCTTTTGGGAGATTTTCAGCATTCAGGTAGACCTCTTTTGTTTTTTTATCCCAGAAAACCATCGCTTTTGAATCGGCGTGTTTTTCTACGCCTTTGAGCATTACCATCTGCATGTCAGGATTAGAAAACATTTCCATTTTCCTGTTCATCTTTTGCATGGCAATATCCTGAGATTGCTTTTCAGCCTTTATTTTTGCCATTTCCTCTTTTGTTTCGGATTGGGTATTCATCCAGAAAAGATTGCCTCCAATACTTAATAAAAATAATACGGAAGCAGCGATAGCAAAGATTTTCCAGTTGCTGTTCCCCTGAATTTTAATTTCTTCCTGAGGTTTTGCTGCAGGAATATCTGTAGAAACGACAGGTTTTATTTCTTCAGTCGTCTGTTCCTGTTGGATTTTATTCCAGATTTTAGATTTTAAATCGCTTGGAGGTGTTACAGCCTGCGCTGTAGCAAGATGTTCCAAAGTGAGTTGAGCTTCTTCAAAAGCCGCTTTTACTTCAGCATTATTCTTCATCACACACTCCAAAATCCCCGCTTCCTCAGGAGAAGCATGGCCTAGAATATAAGATTCTATAATTCCGGATGATATGTATTCTTTAGTGTTCAATTTATTGATAATCTTTAAGCAAATCTTTTAATTTCATCAATGCATTCCGCATTTTCGTTTTTACCGTTCCCAGCGGTATCTTCAGTTTTTCGGATATTTCGTTTTGGGTATATCCCTGATAATAAGCCAGATTGATAAGTTCCTGTTTATCAATTTCCAGTCCTTCAAGCACATTATTAAATCCGATATAGTCGGATGATTGGTTGGTGGTAGAAAGCTCTGTGGTATTATATACGAAATCCGGAAGCGGTTGGTTCTTCAATTCGTTCTGAAAACCTTTTGATTTTAAATAATCGATGGCGGTATTGCGGGCAATATTGATCATCCAGGTATAAAATCTGCCTTTGGCAGCATCATACTGGTGAATGGAATTCCAGATTTTTACAAAAACATCCTGAATGATTTCTTCAGTGTATTCTTTAGACTGAACAATTCGAAGGATCACACCATATAATGCCCCGGAATAGTGGTCATACAAATGATGAAAACCTGCCTCGTTTTTTTCTTTAAGTAAAACGATAAGTTCCTCTTCAGAATAGTTTGTTTTAATAGTTCTTGTTTTTTCATTCCAAATGTAATAAAATTATAGATATGACCAATAAATTTTAAAAATTCTTTTGTTTAATTCCATTTTCGTTAAAAATGTTATTCTATCCCGTGTTTTTTATCTGAAGTAACGATAAAAATATCCCGTAACCTTTAATAGTTAATTAAAAAAATAATGTTTTGGATGTTGGATGTAAAAATAAATAACTGTTTTTCAGTTATTTAAATAAATAGTTGCATTTTTTAAATCTAAATAAAAACCTTCCTCGTAAATGAAATTAAGAACACAAAATTTCATATTAATTAAAAAAATCAACGCAATGAACACACAATCAAAAATCACAGTTTTAGCAATGGTAGCTTTATCATTTGCTTTTAGCGGGAAGGTAAATGCACAAACGATGAAAGAAAAAACGGTAATGGTAGGTGGAGCTGCCATGTATCCGTCTAAAAATATTATTGAAAATGCGGTGAATTCCAAAGACCACAAAACACTTGTTGCTGCTGTAAAAGCTGCCGGTCTGGTAGAAACATTACAAGGCGCGGGTCCATTCACGGTTTTGGCACCTACAGATGCTGCATTTGCCAAACTTCCGAAAGGAACTGTAGAAAATCTGGTGAAGCCGGAAAATAAAGCCACGCTTACCAAAATACTGACTTATCATGTTTTATCAGGAAAGTACAGTGCTAAAGACATATGGGCTGCGGTAGCTGCAGGAAAAGGAAAAAGTATGATGAAAACAGTAGAAGGAGAGGATGTTACATTCTGGACAAAAGGTAAAGATCTTTATATCAAAGATGCCAAAGGAAATAATGCAAAAGTGACCATCGCTGATGTGAACCAATCTAATGGTGTGATTCATGTGATAGATACGGTGTTAATGCCATAGTTTTTTTGAGCAGCATAATGTTTATGCTGCTTTTCTTATATCAAACACTTAAAAAATAAATATTATGAAAAAAACAATTCAGGTTTCTAATCAGGGTGCAACCCTGGATACCAGCAGAAGAAACTTTTTAAAATTAAGTGGAATAGGTCTGGCTGTAGCGGGACTTACCATCATAGGCTGTACAGATGATGATAATTTTCAGGATCCGGGCAACAGTGCAGTGTTCGACCTCGGAACAGGAGATGTGGCAATATTAAATTATGCCTATGCTCTGGAGCAACTGGAAGCAGATTTCTATACGAAAGTGGTCAATAATTTTTATTCAGGGATTTCCAGTATTGAAAAAGAGATCTTTACAGATCTTTATCATCATGAGGTAGTGCATCGTGATTTCTTTAAGGCAGCCATTAGTGGTGTGACTCAAAATGTACTTCCTAAACTGGAATTTCAGTATTCTAACGTCAATTTTAACGACAGGAATTCTGTATTAGCAACTTCAAAAGCATTGGAAGACACGGGAGTAGCCGCTTATAACGGAGCCGGAAAATATATTTCCAATCCGGATTATCTGGTGATTGCCGGAAAAATAGTTTCAGTAGAAGCAAGGCACGCTTCAGCTATAAGAAATCTGATCAATCCCGGATCTGCGGATTTTTCCGGAGATGATGTCATTGACGCCAACGGGCTGGATCTGGCCAAAGAACCTAAAGACATCGTGATGGCTGCAGGAGGATTTATCAAAACACCTTTCACATGGAAAGAAAGAGGTATTAATTAATCATTCACCCTTAAATCTTATTATTATGAATATTCTTAAATTACTAGATAAGCTTTCCCATGATAAATTCTTTACCACGGAAGCCACAAGATTAGACGCTATCACCAATATTTCTGCATTCGGTAAAAAAGCGGCCGTCGCTTCAGTTCCTCTTGGGCTGGCAGGGATGATGGCTTCGCCTGCAAAGGCAGAAACACAGAAAATTCAGGGAACTTCAACCTTTTTAAAAAGCACGTTAACCGATGCTTTACAACTGGCCCTGGTGCTGGAATACCTGGAAAACGAATATTACAGTATGGGATTATCTAAAGCAGGATTGATCCCTAATTCCGACAGAGCGGTTTTTATGCAGATTTCAAAACACGAATCTGCGCATGTCAATTTTTTAAAGAGCACGTTGACTTCTTTAGGAACCACACCCGGTGCAAAGCCCAATTTTGACTTTACAGCCAATGGAAATTTTTCCCCGTTTACCGATTATAACCAGTTTCTTATTCTGGCTCAAGCTTTCGAAGACACTGGTGTAAGAGCATATAAAGGGCAGGCGGGAAATGTAATGTCTAATAAAGTGGTCCTGCAGGCGGCTTTACAGATTCATTCCGTAGAGGCAAGACATGCTTCTCAGGTAAGAAGAATGAGAGCCAATAAAGGCTGGATAGAGTTGGCCAACGGCGGAAATATGCCTTCTTCCACCAACGCAGTGTATGCAGGAGAAGATAATACCAATCAGGCAGGCTACAATACCGCAACTTTATTTGGAGCCGCTGCGGGTTCTGCAGCATATGATGAAATTCTAAGCGGAAGCGATGCTCAGACGATCGCTTCCTTATTTATAGTTTAGTGGTGTGATATTTTGACTAAGATGATGTACCCCTTTTCCAAAAAGTATGGAAAAGGGGTATTTGTTTTATAGGTAAGGAAAAATATATTATGCTTTTTTGCGACGGCCGGAAACTTTACGATCCAGATCTTTGATATCCTGTCTCAGTTCGCGGAACATTTCTTTGAAATTGTAGCTTTCATAATCGCCGGGCTCAAAATCTTCAGGGAAAATACCTGAGGCGTACTGCCAGATTTCCACTACTTCATCAAAAGGAATATCATAAGGTTCATAGAAAGAATTATCTGCACTTACACAGATTGAACTGTCTTTTCTTTCTTTAAAACGTTTATAGGTAATCCCGTCGTTCAATGTTACAAAAACATACGTCTTACCAGGCTTCAGGTCGTTGATACCTTCTACATATTTTCCTACAATATAGGAACCGCTTCTGAATGGCGGCATAGAATCCCCGTCTGCCGGAAAGGCTCTGTATTTACCATTGGTAAGAAAGGGGAGTGCAATTCTTTGCAGGCTCTCAATATATTCCACATCACTATAGCCTTCCAGATATCCCATGGATGCTTTCTGAGGAATGATTTCAATAGTGTCATTTCCCAGGTCGTCTACAGCAACAGGAAGAACGATCCTGTTATCCGGAAGCTTCATCATTTCATCCATAGGATATTTCTGAATATCTACGGACAATAACAAATCGATACTGGTGTGAAAGTATTTGGAAATTTTAATCAGCAGCTCAATAGGAGGTTCAGAGATTCCGTTTTCGTATTTGGAATATCGTACACGGGAAATCATCAGTTCATCGGCTACATTCTGCTGAGAGAGCTTTCTTCTGGCTCTTAAAAAGCGTATATTATTTGAAAAAATTGACATTGCTAAAAGTATGTCAGCAAAAATACAAAATTTGCTTCCTAATATCAATCATAAGAGCAGCTTTTACCTGATGAAATAATCAAATTCAATTTTTGAAACTGTTTATAACAATATATAAGCTTAAAAAAGAGATGAATTCTTTTAGTTTCGTTGTCATAATAATCATTAATTCATTTTGAGAAAAATTTATCAATATATGTTATTTGTTTAAAAATTAATAACTCTAAATTTTCAAATTTGAGATATGTTTTTTAACTTTTAGAAAATCAATCAGATATAAAACAAAATGACTTTTGCATCAAATTACCTTTATATTAATGAAATATTAAATTATATAAATGATACATTAATTTATTCAAAAAAATATAACGTTGTATTATTTTTATTCCTATATTCGTGATGTATTAATCATATAAAATTATAGTTATGAAAAACTTAAAAAAATTAGACAGAAACCAAATGAAATCAATTTCTGGTGAAGGACTTCTTGATCCAATCGGACAACTAATCGGAGGCGTTGTAGGCGCTGTGGGAGGTGTTGTTGGAGGCATCGGAGGTGTTATTGGTGGAACTGTAGGTGGTGTTGTAAATGTTTTAGAAAATGGACTATGCCAAGTACAGTGCGAAGTTAACCATGTAATCCACATCAGAGTACTTAATTGTGGAGCAAGAACTTGCTAAGACAACAAAATTAAAAATTTACTACCGCTCTTTCAGGGCGGTTTTTTTTTGCCTTACAACCAGACGGTAAATATATTGCAATCAGTATGTTTATTAAGCTTTAAAACAAATAGTTACCGGTTGAGCAAAGGATAAACGTGTTCTATGCTGTTATTTTTTTATTGCAACATTGTTGCGTTAAAAGATAAAATTATCTAGCTTTGCCGGATTATTAAAGCATGTGTACATGAAAAAAACCGTTATTTTTTTGATAGGAAGTGGGTTGATTTCTTCTCCTTCTGTTTTAAAAGCTCAGAAACAGACTACTCAAAAGACCGTACAGGACATAGAATCTGTAGAAGTACAAGGAAGACTGCATCACGAGGTCACCAATATTCCCAGGAAGACCCTGGATTTCATCCAGTCCAATACGTTAGGGGAAACCTTGAGGAAAATTCCGGGGATCCAAAATTCCGGATATGGGCCTAATGCCGGAGCTCCGGTAATCAGAAGCCTCAGTGGCAACAGGGTTCGGGTACTTGAAAACGGAATGTCCGTTAATGACCTTTCAGGAATAAGTCCGGATTTCAATATGGATATTGAAATGGATAATGTGCAGAGCATCAATGTTTACAAAAACTCCGCATCGGTATTGTATGGAGGAAAAGCAATAGGAGGAGCCATAGATATTGAAACAAATTATATTCCCCGGCAGCTTCCCGATAAAAAATTTAATCTCAATGCCATGTTGGAAGGAGGAAGCAATAGCGGTCAAAGACAGGCTTTTTCAGCTAAAGGTGCCCTTACTAAAAACTGGGTTCTCACTGTGGGAGCAAGTAATCAGAAACAAGATATTGTAAGAATTCCGGGAAAATCGAAAGACAGCCGGTGTTATGATCCGGATCTGGTGGGTTTCAACAGTATTCTTCAGTCATTATGCCAGCTCAATGTTGATTCCAGAAATGTACTAAATACTAGTCTTTTTCCTTATATCAGCCAGTTTGCCATTGATCATATGATAGAATATGAACTTTCGCAGGATGATCTTTATACTTTTAGTCCGACGTATTATAATCCTTTGGACGGCAAATATTATCCAAATCCTAAAAATGATAAATACATCCCCGGACAGGATCCTTCAAAAGATCGTTACAGAAGTGAGGTGAACAGCATCAATGACATTGTTCCCACAAAAGACGGTGTCATTCCCAACAGCCATTCCGAAAGCAACTCCTTCTATATCGGAACCAGTTATATTGGGAAATCCTTCTACTTGGGAGGTGCTTATCAAAATTCATATTCTTATTTTGGTGTTCCCGGATACGCAATGCCCAAAATGCCGGCCCATACTCACGGCAAACCTCAGAAAAAGATAGACTATTTACCGATCAATATCAAGAGCCTTTCTCATAAAGCAATATTTGAATCCGCATATAATTTCAATAATTTCCCGATTGCCAGTATAAAACTGAATTATATGGGCGTTTTTTCAAAAAATACGGAACTTCTTGAACGATACAGAGCCAATCAGTTTATCATACAACAACATAACGGCCGTCTTGAAATAGCTCAGAAAAAACTCAAATTCCTGACCGGAACCACAGGTGTGGAGATGCAATACAGAAATATGGACGGAAAAGGCAGTCAACGATACCTGCCCAATACCATCAGTCGTGAGATCGGAATTTTCACCATGCAGCATCTTGATTTCAATTTTCTAGAATTGGATCTGGGGTACCGGAATGACCATGTACAACGCAGAGCCGAAGCAGATAACGCGTACAAAAGAAGCCGTGGACTTTCCGGAGGAAATCTTACCGGGAGAGATTTTACCCTCCACCAGCTCCATGCCGCAGCCCAATGGAATATCTTTAAGAAAGCTTATCTGAAAATACAGTATAACCATTCGGAAAGAGCTCCTGAAGTGAACGAGCTGTACTCGGGAAACAACCATTTTGCCATCCTGACGGAAGAAAACGGAGATGACAGACTGGATAAAGAAACTGCAAATACGATAGAAATAGGAGGCGGACTTAATTTAAAAAACCTTCGCTTGTCTGCCAATTGGTATCACACCCATTATAAAAATTATATTTATCTGGCTCATACCGGGCTGTCACGGGAAGTTTTCCTGGTTAAGGAATGGCGTTCTGATGATACCGAAATCAATGGAATAGAGGCGGAAGCAGCTTATAAAATCGATCTTCAGAAGTTGGGAAAATGGGAGATAGGCTCTTATTATGACCTGGTCAGAAACATCAGTGTTGCCGACAGTTCTATCAGGAAATGGAGTGACGGAGATTATATGCCCAATATGCCTACAAGCCGTTTCGGTTTCAGCCTGACGGGAAGTATACGGAATTTCAGCATCAACGTAGGGCTGGACCATTACTTAAAACAAAAATATTTAGGAAAAAATATTAATCCGGAGCTTCCTATGCCGGCATTTTCTCTTCTTAATGCCCGTATTGCCTATGAGGATAGCAGTCTGAAAATAGGAAGTATAGAGTATTATATCTCAGGAAGCAATCTTTTAAATACAGAAGCCAGACTTCAGAATTCCCAATTGAAATTTCTGAGCCCCATGGCCGGAATTAATGTTTCTGTGGGCGTGAAAATCAAAATAACATAATTATATTAATTCCATCCGTTGTTATCAATAATAAATGTAAAACTGATAGCAACGGATTTTATCTGACCAATCGAAACGTCATATTAATACGGGGTTTCATAGGCCATGCAGATTTCGCAATCCGATGCTCCCAGTTCATCTGAAGATCGCCTTTCATAATCAATAATGAGCCATGCGGAAGAGGCAGGCTGTATTTATTGGAATGATCTTCTACGCTTCTGAAATCAAAATTCCGGGTTTGCCCAAGGCTTACAGAAGCGATGACGGGACGGTTTCCCAACTCACTTTCCTTATCCCGATGCCAGGCTACGGAATCATTTTTATCCCGATATAAATTTAATAATACAGAATTGAAAGTGTATCCTGTGGATTTTTCAATACGATGCTTGATTTCCAGTAATTCCGGTAACCATGGATGAGCCACGAAACGATTGTCGCCCAGCTGGTAGGTTTTCTTTTCATCGCCATACCATGCTGTTAAACGTGGGGTTAAGACCATTTTGTCATACATTTTCTGTGTTCTCTGTTTCCACGGAACTTTTTCCATCAGAAGCTCCACAAGCTCTGAAGCCTCAGTTTCGGTTAAAAAATGTTCTGTATATTCCAGCAATTCTTTCGGAAATTGATAATAGTCCTGGGGGTTGAATAAACTAAGCTGTTCCATTGTTAAATCATTTACTTTTTTCCGGAAACTTTATCTTCCAGCTCCCGGATGTCTTTTTTAAGTTCGAAAAACATTTCTTTGATATCAGTATGCTCCGAATGCTCAGGTTCAAAATCTTCAGGAAAGATCCCCGAAGCATACTGCCATATTTCTATAATCTCCTCAACAGGAATATCATATGGCTCATAAAATGCATTATCCGCACTTACACGGACTTTATCTTCTGACCGGTTGATCAAACGTTTGTAGATAATCCCGTCATTCATTGTAATGAAGACATATGTTTTTCCGGATTTCAAATCTTCTGTTCTTTCTATATATTTTCCTACGATATAAGAACCTTTCTTAAAAGGAGGCATAGAATTATCACCTGCGGGGAATGCCCTGTATTTACCATGCATTAAAAAGGGGAGAGTAATTCTTTGAAGACTTTTTATGTATTCCACATCACGATAGCCTTCCAGATATCCTATAGATGCCTTTTGTGAGACAATTTCTATCATATTATTACCCGAGTAATCTACTGTCAGAGGCAGAATAACTCTGTTATCAGGTAGTGTAGACATTTCTTTTGCCGGATATTTTCTGATATCTACCGAGACCAGGAGGTCTATACTCACATGGAAAAGCTTAGAAATCCTGACCATCAGATCAATAGAAGGTTCTGATCTTCCATCTTCATAGGAGGCATATCGGGAACGGGTGATGGCTAAAGTATCGGCCAGCTCCTGTTGGGTTTTTTCTTTCTTTCCTCTTAAAAACCTTATGTTATCTGCGAAAATTGACATTGTTACAAAAAATATCAACAAAAATACAAATTTTGTTCAAAAACGTAACTAAATTTGTACCATGGAACGTGCGATTGTACATATGGACCTGGATACTTTTTTTGTATCCTGCGAAAGGCTGAACAACTCAAAGCTTCACGGAATCCCTCTGATCATAGGAGGTGGCGACCGTGGAGTAGTGGCCTCATGTTCCTATGAAGCCAGAAAATTCGGGGTGCGTTCAGCGATGCCGATCCGTATGGCACTCAGGCTTTGTCCTGATGCCAGAGTTATCAGAGGGGATCATGAAATGTACTCTAATTTATCACATCTTGTTACAGAAATTATCCAAAGTAAAGTTCCTGTGATGGAAAAAGCCAGTATTGATGAGTTTTATCTCGATTTATCCGGGATGGATAAATTTTTTGGCTGCTATCAATGGACAAAAGAAATAGCCGAGACCATTACCAAAGAGGCAGGTCTTCCGATAAGCTTTGCACTGTCAACCAATAAAACGGTATCAAAAATCGGAACCGGAGAAGCCAAACCTGTAGGAAGGATGGAAATCAAAGAATTGGAAGTTCAGCCGTTTTTGAATCCTCTATCTATCAAAAAAATCCCAATGGTGGGCGATAAGACCTTTCAATTGTTATCAAGAATAGGAATACGGACGATTCATACCTTATCTGAAATGCCGGTACTCGTTCTGCAGCAGATGATTGGAGCCAACGGAAAAGAACTCTGGAAAAAAGCCAATGGGATTGATGAAAATCCTGTTGTCCCATATTCGGAAAGAAAATCAATTTCTACGGAAAGAACTTTCACTTCCGATACGATGGATATTATAGAATTGAAAAGATTACTGACAGGAATGGCCGAGCAATTGGCTTACCAACTGAGAAAAGAAAAATGGCTGACTTCTACGGTTACCGTAAAAATAAGATATGCCAATTTTGATACGGAAACCAAGCAATGCAAAGTAGCCTACACATCCGCCGATCATACATTGTCCAGAGTTGCCCTTGATCTTTTTAACAAAGCCTATACCCGAAGAATGAGACTTCGCCTGATAGGCCTTCGGTTTACAGGGTTGGTACATGGAAATCACCAGATGAACCTTTTTGAGGATACGGAAGAACAGATGAGCCTCTATCAAACTATGGACGCCATCAAAAACAGATTTGGAGCAGGTGCTGTAGGAAGGGCTTCCGGCTTCGATTTTGAAAAATAGAAGTTTATAATCAATACATTATGTTTCTCAACTGCCATTCATATCATAGTCTTCGTTATGGAACTTTATCCATAAAAGTATTAGTAGAACAGGCCCAAGCTTTAGGGATCAAAGAGCTTGTACTTACTGATATCAATACCGTTACAGGAATTTATGAATTTAAAAAACAATGTGAAGACAAAGGGATAAAACCTATTCCCGGCGTTGAAGTAAGAAAGGATGGGAAACTTCTTTATATAGCCATAGCCGGAAAGTTCTCAGGAATTGGGGAGATCAACAAAGTCATTACTGATCATCATTGCAATGGTAAAGAGCTGGATGAAAGGGCTCCTGAATTGAAGGATGTATGGATTGTCTATCCGATGAGCAATATTCCTTCCGGATTGAAAGACAATGAGTATATAGGTGTCAGGACAGATGAATTAAACTTTCTGATACGTCCCGAATATAAAAAACATATTTCTAAAATGGTTGTTCTTCATCCCATTACTTTTAGTACCGGTGAAGAGTATGAATTGCATACAATTCTCCGGGCTATTGATCATAACACCTTGCTCTCCAAGCTTACCAAAAGAGAAGTTTGCCGCAGATCTGAATATTTTGTTTCGGAACAGGATATTGTAAAAGCATTTGAAAGATACCCGCAGATTATTGAAAATACAAAACGTATTCTTGAACAAAGTAACTTTGAATTTGATTTTGAAAAGGTAAAGAACAAACAATATTATACAAAATCGAAAGCGTCCGATGTAAAACTCCTTAGAAGGTTAGCTTATCTGGGGCTAAATAAACGCTATGGAAAGGATCACGACATCGCAAAAGAAAGAGTTGAAAAAGAGCTGCAGGTTATTGATGAACTCAACTTTTGTGCCCATTTTCTGATCACATGGGATATTATCCGCTATAGCAACAGCGTGGGTTTTATGCATGTAGGACGTGGAAGTGGGGCCAATTCTATTGTCAGCTACTGCCTGGGGATTACAGATATCTGTCCTCTGGAACTTGATCTTTATTTTGAGCGGTTTCTGAATCTTAACCGCCAGGTACCACCGGATTTTGATATCGACTGGAGCTGGCAGCACAGAGACACTATATTAGAATATATTTTCAATAGATATGGCAAAGACCATGTTGCTTTTTGCGGAACCAATGTAGAATTTAAATACAAATCAATTTTCAGGGAAGTCGGAAAAGTTTTTGGTTTACCCAAGGAGGAACTGGATGATCTGACCAGCAAATCAGCAGAAAGACATGATCCGAATTCTGTGGTAAAATTAGTCGAGAAATACGGTAAGTTATTGGAAAAATTTCCTAACCAAAGAAGCATGCATGCCTGCGGGATCCTTATTTCGGAAGAACCTATTACCCATTATACCGCATTAGAAATGCCACCTAAAGGGTTTCCGATTGCTCAGTTTGATATGAATGTGGCGGAAGACATCAAAATGGAAAAGCTTGATATTCTGTCTCAACGAGGACTTGGAACCATTAAAGACACCGTAGATCTGATAAAAAAAACAAGAGGGATTGATATTGATATCTGGGACACCAGGATTTCCAAAGATGAACCGAAGGCCAGCGGATATCTGGCGATAGGAAAAACTATAGGCTGCTTTTATATAGAATCTCCTGCAATGAGGGGATTATTAAGAAGACTAAAATGTAATAATTACAGAATCCTGGTGGCAGCTTCCTCAATTATCAGACCTGGAGTTGCCCAAAGCGGAATGATGCGTGAATACATATTCAGGCACAATCATCCTGACCAATTTGAGTATTTTCATCCCATATTTGAAGAACATCTGAAGGAAACGTACGGGATCATGGTATATCAGGAAGATGTCCTGAAAATTGCCCAGTATTTTGGAGGATTGTCTCTGGCCGACGGTGACATTTTACGCAGGGCGATGAGCGGAAAAGGTCGTTCAATTGAAAAACTTCAGGAGGTAAAAGCTAATTTTTTTGAAAAATGTAGAAAAAAGGGACATTCGGAAGCGCTTACCGCTGAGGCCTACAGACAAATCGAGTCATTTGCCGGATATTCTTTCTGTAAGGCCCATTCGGCGTCTTATGCCGTGGAAAGTTATCAAAGCCTTTATCTGAAAGTATATTATCCGTTGGAGTTTATGGTTTCTGTGATCAATAATCAGGGAGGTTTTTATCGTACGGAAGTTTACATCCATGAAGCAAAAATGTCGGGAGGGAATATTCAGGCGCCCTGCATTAATGCCAGCGAATACCAGACAACCCTGCGAGGAACGGATATTTATCTGGGGCTTATGCTTCTGGAAGGCCTCGAAAAAAGGGTAGCCCATGGTATTGTTGAAGACCGTGAACAAAACGGGAAATATAAATCGCTGGAAGATTTTATCCGTCGTATTCCTGTGGGAATTGAAACGATTCAGACACTGATCTTTATTGGTGCATTCCGTTGTACCGGAAAACCTAAAAATGAACTGCTGGTTGAAGCACGGTTGTTGTTGGTAAATTTTAAACCTGAACAAAGAGGGCTGATGCTGATTGAGGAACCTGTAAAGGAATTCGAACTTCCTCAATTGAAACGAGAGCCATTTGAAGATGCTTTTGATGAAATCGAACTGATTGGTTTTCCGGTTTCATGCAGTCCTTTTGATTTACTGCAAACGAAATACAGAGGTTCTGTTTTTGTAAAAGACTTGTTGCAGTATCATAAAAAACAGGTGAAGATGCTGGCTTATCTCATTGCAAGAAAGCATGTTCCCACCAAAAAAGGAACCATGTATTTCGGAACCTGGATTGATGCGAATGGTGATTATTTTGATACGGCACATTTTCCGGATAGTCTGAAAAATTATGATTTTCAGGGAGGTGGCTGCTATTTATTACTGGGAACGGTAGAGGTCGATTTCCATTTTCCAACAATAACGATTCATAAGATGGCAAAAATGCCGATGATTCCTGATCCGCGCTATGCGTATGATAAAGAAAAACAATTTGATATTCACCGGCAGATTAAAGAGGATGTAAGCATGACTTTCAGAAAACCTTATCCGCAGGAGCATGAGATAGGGTTGCCAAGAAGTAGAACACTGTAAAACAACCGGAGATCATCTCAACGAAACAGGTAAAAGGTAGAAGTATTATTCCCTTTTATCAATTATTGGCAATGACAACTTTCCTTTTTCTCTTGAAAATTTTTCTACATGGGTTTTCAATTAATTCATAGGAGAGTATAGAACAAATAATCAATAATATCACATAGTAATAGAATGAATGGGATTCTATAAAGGCATATTTTTCTGAAAACTGGCTGAACAAAATATGTAAAGGGTACTGGATAATATAAAGTGAATAACTGATAGAGCCCAGGTATACCAGTATTTTATGGTTAAAAATTTTAGTGATCAGGCCGGTATTAGCACAAATCAAAATAATTAACGGAACAAAAACAATGGCAAGCAGACCGTTATGAAATTCCAAGGGAACAAATTTAATGGTCAGCACACATAAAGCAACTGTTACTACAACTGCCACATCATAATTCCCCGGCTTCATTTTTCTGATAAAATATATACCCGCAAGATTTCCTAGCAGAAATTCATTAATATGCATAATAGGATTGTAGTAAATAAACTCTCTTAATTTGAGGTTATTACTAATATCAAAATCCCCGAATCTCACAATATAATTTGTTAAAACCTGTGTTATAAGCCATATCAGAAGAATTATTATAAAATAGATTTTACTGTTTATCCCTGATTTATAAAGTTTCAAAAGAAGCGGAAAGCACAAAAAGAAAAACATTTCAACTGAAATAGACCAACCCGGAAGATTATAAGACAAAACCCTTCCAGGTACCCATGCCTGAAGAGTTAAAACATTTAATACTATCGTTTTCAGATTAATATATGGGTCAATTACTACAATAAAAAAAAAATATAAATGCAAATAAATAGGTAGGGTAGACTCTTGCCAAACGATTCTGATAATATTCTAATGTGCTGACTTCTTTTTTATTAAAATAAGCGATAATCATAATAAATCCTGATAACAGATAAAAATAACTCACTCCCAGATTGGCTGACTGCGAAAGAAAAGAAATACTTTCATTTTGATGAAAAAAACTTTTTTGTCCAAAATGAAATATTACAATAGATATTGCTGCCAAAAATCTTGTAAACGTTATTTGTTCCATTAAATGATTGAGATTTGTTTATTTCTTACAAAGAAACTTAAAAAATAAATGATGACAATTCTAATCAAGGATTTATTCATATCCGACCCCAAAAAGATAAGGTATAGATGTGTAAATTATTTTTATTACGACACGTTCTGACGCTGTGCATCTATATCTTTGTATAAGAGATAAGATCAATAATTACAGGAAGTTATTATCCTGAACTGAATTTTAGCTTTACATATACTTCAGTTTAAACTAAAATTAATTTCTTAGTTTTTTAAAATAACACTTATTTTTGGGAAATTTTTTAAATTATGTATAAAAAACAACTAGTAACCATTTTTCTTTTTATTTTTTCAGTTCTTATGCACAGACTGAATTTATTACTTTGTGGAAACCGAATATAAACGGTACAGTCACCAATGCAATATCATTTGGCGGTACCGGAACCAGTTACACAATTCAATGGGAAGAAATAGGATATCCCCAACATAGTGGAGTCCTTAATTCTGTCACATCCAATAGCAACAGTCCTATTACCATTTCTTTTGGTCCATCTTTAAATACCAGTCCTCTTCAGGCCACCTACAGGCTGAAGGTGTCAAACGGGAGCGGATTGTTTTACGGATTCAGAGCGGGTACAACCACAATCGGTACTTTTCCCAATTTGCAACTTGTCGAAGTCAGTCAATGGGGTGATACTATTTGGCTTCAGCAATTTAACGGGGGATTTGCGAGCTGTCCAAACCTTAATGTAACGGCTACGGATACTCCTAACCTGACACAAATAAACAATGTGTCGCAAATGTTCTTTAATTGCCCGTCTTTAATTGGGAATAATTCGTTTTCTAATTGGAATACCAGCACCATTACCAATATGAGTGGGATGTTTGACGGAGCCACTTTGTTTAATCAAAATGTTGGAACCTGGAATACTGCGAACGTAACGAATTTCAGCAGCGTATTTTCTCGTACATCTGCTTTTAATCAAAATATTTCCAGCTGGAACACTGCTTCGGGAACCAATTTCTCCGCTATGTTTGCGGGTGCTGCAGCTTTCAACCAGCCGTTAAATTCGTGGAATACATCAAATGCTACTAATTTCCGTTATGTGTTTTCTAATGCCACATCCTTTAATCAACCTCTTAATAATTGGGATACAAGTAAAGTAACTGATTTTGAGCATATGTTTGAAGGTGCTTCATCCTTTAACCAGCCGATTGGAAATTGGGATGTAAGTAAAGTTAATTATGGCCCCGGCTTTAATATGTTTAATGGTGCTGTACATTTTGATCAGGACATTTCTACCTGGAATATCCAGCTCCAAAACTTTAATGGAAGTTCAATATTTTTCGGATTTAAAAATTCCGGTTTGTCATGCACAAATTATAATAACTTTTTAATTGCTCTCAACAACAATCCTACATGGGCGAGCTCAACACTTACAGCGGGAAATATAGATGCAACAGGACTTATCTATTCTACACCGCAAGCCATCATGGCGAGGGCCCAATTAGTTAACAAAGGTTTTAATATTACCGGAGACAACTATTCTACATGCGTTTTATCAACAATAGAGGCTTCAAAACAATTAAAAAACCAAGCGTATCCGAATCCAACAACAGGAATGATAAATGTTGAGGCTACTGTCAACGAAAATGCTTATTTATATGATACCACGGGTAAAATCATTAAAAATATAACCCTAAGTAAAGGAAACAACCGTATCGATCTTACAGAATATCCAGCAGGGAATTATCTGTTAAAAGGGAACAGTACTTCCACTAAAATACTTAAGAAGTAGAGTATTGTAAAATTCATGATAGGTTTTCCGAATGATTACCTAATTTAAAGTAAGCTCCAAAGTTCAGACTTTGGAGCTTATTTATTATGATAAATCAAAGATTGCTGTGCCCGGAAACCGTATTCTGACCGTCACCACGTATATTTTTAGATCAAAGGCATAAAAATTCAACGCTATTTTTATACATTTAATCAAATAAAAAATATAAAATAATAATAAGGATGTTTATGAAAACTCAAAAGCAAATTACAGTTTATAACGAAAAAGAGAGTTTCAAAACTGATACTATTGAAAATTTTTATATTTCCTATTATCACGATGAAAGGAAAAATCTAAATCGTATAGACAGTCATCAGCATACTTATTATGAAATTATCTGGATAGAAAAGGGAAGGGGTGTACATACCATAGATTTTAAAAACTATGAATTTTCAGGGCCTTGTCTTTTCCTGCTGCATCCTAAGAATGTGCATAGAATTCACAAAAAAACACCTACCAGCGGAGGGGTTATTAAGTTTAACGATAACTTTTTTGTCAATGACAGTTCTCCTTCAAAATTTCTGTTGAAATACAGTGTTTTTGATGATATAGACGTATTGCCGGTCATCAGCCTGAGTGAGGAAGAAAAAACAGAGGTTACCGATTTTTTTGCGCTGATGTGCAGACAGGCTGAGAGCAGAGATGCTTTTTCGCCACCTATTATCATGAATTTGCTCAAATCCTTTTTGATTAAAGTGTATCAGATTAAAAAGAAAAGCTGTCATATCGGAGATATTTCAGATCATCGTTTCCTGAGGTTTAAACAATTTCAGGAACTTCTGGAAAACCATTTTACCCGGCATCACCAGGTAAGTTTCTACGCTGGAAAATTAAATATAAGCAGCAAAACACTTTCGAACGTCTGCAAATTAATCAGTCATAAAACAGCTCAGGATTTAATAAAAGAAAGAATTCTTCTGGAAGCCAAAAGAATGTTACTATATACCGATATGTCTGTAAAGGAAGTGGCTTATTATTTAGGTTTTGAAGATCATGCCTATTTTACTAGGTTTTTTACTTCTAACGTACTTCAGAATCCTTCAGATTTTAAGAAGGAAAATACATGATTTCCGAAAAGTCCAATACTCAGGAAGTTTTATCCATTTCATACACCGGGAATTCTGCTCAATTTTACAGGACAATAATACCGTAATTATCATGGACAGAATAACATTTTTAAAAAGCTCAGCTTTAGCCATAGCAGCAGTTCCGTTATTATCGTTTATGAAAAAAAACGGTCAAATTCCAACTTCAATGAAAAAATTATGTACAGCATGCGGAACCCAGTTTCCGGAACATTACAAGGAAAAATTATGTGCAATCTGTAATGAAGAAAGACAATATATTCCTTCTGCAGGACAGACCTGGACAACCCACGATCAGATCCTTACGACTCATACTACCGATATTGTAAAACTCAATGATCATCTTTATGAGATTGTCATTACGCCCAGATTTGCCATAGGGCAGAGGGCTTTTCTGGTGCTTTCTGAAAGCGGAAATATTCTTTGGGACTGCATTCCTTTACTGGATCAGAAGGTGATTGATTTTATTAATGAAATAGGAGGTCTACAGGCTATAGCCATTTCACATCCTCATTATTACAGCAATATGAATGACTGGGCAGAACAGTTCAAATGTCCTATCTACATTCATAAAAAGGATGAGCAGTACATCAGTGATAAAGGAAATAGAATTAAGCTTTGGGAAGAAGATGAAATGCCTCTGTGGGATGATATTAAAATTATAAATATCGGCGGCCATTTTGCAGGCAGCAGTATTTTACTCCATCAGAATATGTCTGAAAAAGGGACCATGCTGTGTGGTGACACCATGTATCTTTCTCCTAACTTACAACACTTTGCGATCATGTACAGTTATCCTAACAGAATGCCGTTGCCTGTATCGGAAATTAAAAGGATAAAAAAGCGGCTTGAAGTGCTGGAATTTGATGCTGTTTATGGTTTCTACAGTTACCAGAATCTGACAAAAAATGTAAAACAAATCCTGAACAATTCCATAGAAAAGTATCTAAATTAAAAAGCAGCAATTCCCGTCTTCAGATTGTGTTTTGAAGACGGGAATTATGATTTACATTGTATTTTAATTTGTGAGTTTCAGTATATTTTCCAGTGCAAAAACATCCGGAGCAATATAAGTAGGGTTGGAGTTAAGCAGTTCTTCCTCAGAATGAGCTCCCCATAAAACGGCACAGGTTTTTACGCCGGCACTCGTACCCATCATAATATCTACAGTAGCATCACCGATATAAATTGCTTTTGCCAAATCGCTGTTATTTATTAGCTTAAGAGCTAAATGCAGGCCTTCGGGAGCAGGTTTATGAAGCTGTACAAGATCTGATCCTATAAATACATCAATAAAGTGATCAATTTTCAATTGCTTACAGTTCTTTTTCAGTACCTCTGTTTTTTTGCTGCTTACAATTGCAACATTCTTTTGGTCTTTTTTAATGGTGTCCAGCATTTCATAAATCCCTGGAAATAAAACGATACTGCTCTCTGAATTCGATTTGTAGATTTCTCTAAAAGACGATAAGAGCTCATTAAATTGCTGGTCATTCAGAATATCAGCCCCCAATGTTTTAAAGGAGGTCTCGATTGGGATTCCCATTAAATCTGTAATATCTTTATCCTTAGGTACCGGCAATCCATGTGACTTAAAAGCTTCAGTGGTCGCTATGACGCCGCATTGTGCAGAATCTGCTAAGGTTCCGTCAAAATCAAATACAATAGTTTGTAATGAATCTGGTGTTTTCTCCATAATTTTATTTTTTGTGCTTTTTCGTTTGTTATCTTGATACGTATAAATGTAAGGAAAAATATTATTTCTTAAAATTAGGAAGACAATTAAAAATAATTATAAGCGCAAAAATTTACAGGAATAGGAAACTTACAGCAGACAGTATAATTGGCATCAAGGAATACATAAAACATATTCAATTTAACATAATATAAATTATAGGAAAAAATAATGTTGGCCAGGAGAGAAGACTAATCGCTGAGAATCCGTTATTCTCCAAATTTTCCTGCCAGATATCCTCTGACAACTTCCCGGAACTCTTCCTTCGTCATAAACCTGTCGAGAAACGATTCCAGGTTTCCTTTATTTTCGATTTCATCGAAATATATTTCATGATCTGTGCTGTACACCGTTGGATTCGATTGATCAGGATCTGTAGTGCATACAAAGAAATGATCCGGATAACCATAAGAAAACAATACACAGATAAATTCCATTTCTGGGCCCTGTACGGTTTTTCTTACGTGATCTTCGTCTACAAGGCCGTCTAATTCATTATAGTCTTCCGTATTTTCTTTAAACGGTGTAAATATCCAGTTCCGGAAAAAATATTGACCGTATGCCCGTTCATGCTCTGAAAAATAATGTTCCAGTAAATCTGTGTAAAATTTTTCAGAATTATTTTTGTACAGATCTTTATGCTCCTCGTAAAATGCATCAATTCCGTAGACATCCCAGTCTTTATCGTATAAATAATGATTAAATCGTATTGCCTGCCAGTTTTCTACAAAATTTTTGTCATGACTAACAGCCTCTGTATTTCCGCCTAACCGGTTGATTTTATGTAAGATAATTTCGTTCATTATAATTTTTGTGTAGGCTTATTCTCAAATTTGATTAATATATTATGTTAAATTACCCGGCAATAAATCGCTTTGGAAATTCTTTCCCGTCCGTTTCAATACTGATTAATTCATCTGATTCTTTATTGTATCGAATTGTATAATAAGCATTTAGAGCGTTTAAAAACTCCTCAAGACTGCCCGCAATCACATTTCTGTCGGAATCCCGGTTCCAAAACTCAAGAATTTGTCCCTGATTTCCTATGAAAATTCCTTTCTGATCATAGCAGATATAACTTCCACCTCCATTGTGAAAAATTGGAATCCATTCTTCATTCCACCAGTTTTCAATTTCGAAATCACTGCCTATCATAGAAGTAAGCTCTTCTGCAATATCCAGTGCCTCTTCTAAAGGAATAAACAAAGAATTGTTCAGAAAAGACTCATAGCAGCTACTCTCCTGCCCGTTTTTCCATTGATAAAAAGCTTTCAGATCATCAGGAATCCGTGTATTATACCGGGTTTCAAGTCTTTGAATGTCTTTATCCTGTAAAGGACTAAGTAAATTTCTGTAAAAATCCGGTCTCAGTTTTTGAAGATGAGAATCCAATGTTTGAAGAGTTTCTTCCATAGTATCATACACCGTTAAAAATACAAAATCTTGCCACATGACAAGCTTTATCGTAATGAAAGATACTAATTTTATCTCACCAAAAATAAAATATTATGAAACCAAAAATGATCTGGGCCAATCTGGCAGTAGCCGATCTGGACCGAACACAGAAATTTTATACCGAACTCGGATTCAAGCCCAACGGGGCTCATATTTCGAAAGAATTGGTAAGCTTCTTTGTAGCAGGAAATGAATTTATCATCCATTTTTTTCTGAAAAGCGTTATTGAAAACAATCTCAAGATGTTACACTTTAACAATCCTCAGGATACCAATGAAATTATATTCACCCTTTCCGCTGAGTCTGAAGATCAGGCAGATCAGTGGGCCGAAGAAGTCAGAAATGCCGGTGGAAAGATTATTTCAGAACCTGAAAGTTTTGGAGACCATTATTACGGATTCGTTTTTGCCGACCCAGATGGCCATAAATTCAATGTATTTCATATGTAAGAACCGATGGCTTCTGAAATTTTATGCTGTACAACAATTTGCCCGTATATCGCCTCTGTTTTCAGGCAGATAGCATAGTATCTGGATGGAAAAACACGGCTTATTTGGGCTTTTTGTCATTGCTGTATGTTTCAGCTTCTGATTGCACTGTGCAAGTAAAATTATTAGCAAAAATGTTTAAATACTATCCTAAGAAATAAAACCGGACGCCTGAGCTCGCTCAGGCGTCCGGTTTTATGATGATTGGAATAAGTCTATACTACTTATTTATTCCCAGCATATTGTATAATTGTACCTGTCCTGTACCCACAATTTCTTTAAGCATAACAAATGTAAAGGCCGCATTATAGCTGTTAGGAAATAAGGTTATTTCTGTATCTATAAAATCTGATGCCTGTGGAACAGGTTTTATTCCAAATGTCTGAAACAAAGCAACAGATCTTTTCATATGAAAACCTGAAGTCACCAGGTATACCACGGAGGGCGATTTCTTTGCCAGGATCTCACTGGAATATTTGGCATTTTGATACGTATTCATACTTTTATCTTCCTTTATGATGTCGGAATCCGGTACTCCCATCTTTTTAAAATTTTCGCTGAACAATTCTGCTTCACTGGTATGCCCTCTTCCCTTTCCGGAAATTAATAGCGTACAAGGCTGATTATTTTTCTTGTATTCATGATACAATTGATAGGCTGTGACGAGCCTGGAATAAGACATCGTATGCAGCTTTTCTGTATGGTCAAAATCTACAATCCCACCGCCCAGAACTACAATAACAGGATTCTGAGTGGCTGTGGTTTTTATTTCAGCGTTATGAATGTAATCCTTTTGCAGATATCCCGAGGTTAGTTTCCCCAGAAAACCATTCCCTATAAAAATGGTGATTAAAACCACTGATATACCGATTCCCAGTCTCAGATTTTTACGTTGAGTTTTTTTTCTCAGCAGATAGATGGTAACGGCTGCAAGAAATAACAAAAAATAAGGTTCAGCAAAAAGCTGTAAAGCACGGAATAAAAAGTCCAGTAAAAATTTCATCTGTAATACTATTGATTAATGTCCATAAACATTGGATTTTCAAAGATAGGAAATTTCGCCCTGACGGCTTTTTTCAATCGATTCAGGTAATCTTTTAAGAGAGATTATTTTTAATCTTATAGACAGAATATGAAAAACGATCATTTTTGAATACTTGCATGGAATTTAAATAAAATATTTGATTTTCAGTATTTTACTATTTTGTACGTATGTTTTGTTTGAGTGAATGTGATCAAGGAAATGCTTTAGTCGACAATATTTAAGATAATTTCGACTGATAATTCCTTTTTTACAATTATTTTTTTACATTTGCATTCAAGAAATATGACACTATTTAGTGTGTTAATAAAAAACGAATACCTACCACCATTGAAAAAGCACAAAAACATATCCGTTTTTATTACAATACTCCATATATTTTTGGACAGACATTTTTGTAGAATAAAAAAATAACCACTCTTATTTAAGGACGAGGAAAACGAAACGCTTATCTCAGTCTTAAATAGGCTAAAAACCATGAAACTCTTTGAAACAAAGGCAGATAATTTCGGGCCTGATAATTATCTGCAGGTAAAACACCCACAGGCTATTCCTTACAATACTAATACTATATTCAATATTCTATCTTTATTTGTGGTTCAGATACCAATGAGATAAAAATTATTTTGAAACAAATGAAAAACTCAAAATTACTAAAAATAGCTGTTTTTAGTTTATTAACCGTTACCTTTTCTTGCCGTGAAGAACTGGAAACATCAGCTGACAAAGCCCATGTCATTGAACAACCAAGTGTAAAAAACGGACGACTTTATTTTCCTAATAAAGAATCATTAACTGCTACTTACCAGGATCTTAAAAAGAAAGACCTTGGAACTGTTCAGCATTTTATGGACGCAAAAGGAATTGAATCCTTAGTCCCTATTATTACAGAAAAAAATGAAACTGAAGTTATTTCTGAATTAAAATCCAGAAAAATAGAATCTTTACAAAAGACTTCATCTATGCTGATGAGAGGTGAATCGGTGTCTGATGAAGATATTTATGATGACATCGATGATTTGGAGGAAGTGGTTGGTGATGAAGTGTATGCCTCTATGCTAAATGGCAGCGCAGAAATACAAATTGCAGATCAGATTTACAAATATACAGATGTCGGGCTGTTTGTGACGACCGAACAGAATTATTCCAGACTTCAAAATTATCTTGAAGTAAGAAGGATCTCTCCGGATCTTCTTATTCCTACTGAAGCTTCTGTGAGAGAAAGCTTTATGACAGATAAACCAAGTGGTGACCTTGTCACCTTGCCTAATACCGATAATAGAATCAGTTATTTTGCGTCCCCTGTCGACAGGAGAAGCGGTTCCGGTGGAGGATTCAGAGGTGGTGATGGCAGCAGTGGAGGCAGCGGTAGTACTGGTGGTACAAGAACCGGTGGCGGCGGTTTCAGAAACCCTCCTACCACGACACCACAACCTCAGGAACCTTCGATTGCCAGTATCGTTCAGAATCTGCCGATTGGAGAAGTGAGAAAACCATGGTTAGGAAATGTTTTTGGAAAAACATGGACAACTTATGATAAATATGAAAGCAAAAGAAGGGTGAAAGTGAAATTCTATTCACAAAACCTGTATCTTGTCTATGCTGTAGGATGTAAAGTAAAACATCAATATAAAGGATGGACAGGCCTATGGAGAAAAGAGAATGCCGAGAAATTAGGTATTGGTATTAATTCAATTTCATGGAAGTTTTCGCACTCCCTTACTTATGCATCAGATAATACTCCGAGAGAAGTATATTGGTTAGACGGAAAAATGTATAAAGCAGCTAATAATACGGATTATATCAACGTAGGTCCTGCGACAATGCCTACTTTCCCATTCTCCAAGAATGCAACGGTGGATGCTGTTATTCAATTTACAACAAATCTTTCGGGACTTTCTGAAGAACAACTGAGCAAATTGTTTTGGGAAGCAGCATGGAAACAGGCTAATAAATTCATGGAAGGACAAAACAAAAAGCTTAACAGAGTAGCTTTCGTTGTCGATTCTTATGAGCAGACTTACATTCAGTACTATGATTTCAGCCAGATTGAAGATAATCAGGATGTAATTGAAAGAATCTTCAATTGGGGGGTAGCTACTCCTCAGTTTACCTATACCTTTGGCGGTGGAACCGGTACCGGTATAGCGGTTACAAGTTATAAATTTGATTTCCTGCAACCTACCGCTGTTGCCGTAAGCATGTATGGAATTGCTAAGAAAAACGGTGCCTGGCATGGTGTTAAATTAAATGCACAATAGAAATTAATTCCACTATTAGTATGAAAACCAATCTCATTGTATTATTCATTGCCTTATTTTCATTAAGCTCATGTGTTTCTGATGAAGCAAGTGCCGGACAGGTCAATTCTGCATTTCAGGGAAACTGGAGCGGAAACTTTACAGGAGATGAAAGCGGTACCCTGAATTTTGTAGTGCAAAAGGAAGGAACCATAGTAGGTGAAATTCATCTCAATCAGACCAATACAAAAGAGCCCATCAACGGTTACGTAAATTTTGACGGAAAATTTGATATGAATACCAAAACTCATTATACTTTTTCAGGCTATTTGCAAAGTTCCAAAAGTGAAGGAAAATGGACAAACATTAATTTCAAAGGGAACTACAGTTTTCAAAAACAATAATTAGATTTTTTTATACCATAGAATAATCCCTGGTCAATATTGGCCAGGGATTATTTGTGGTCACTAGACGAAACGGGAAATATAGCACGATAAGGATAAATCTATTGATTTTTAAAGTTCCGTTCTCTAACAACTTCTCCAGACCTGTTAAAATATACAGCTCTTGCCAAAGTATTTCTGTCTTTACCTATATTAAGTCCCGCGGTAAATTTCCGCCTGAGTTCCGGACTCATGTACCCATCAAGCATAATAAGGGTCTTTCAACCTGACCCAACTCCCGTAATGCTACAGCCAGTCCGTTTTGCCTTGGATAATTTTCTGATCTTTTTCATAGTCTTAAAGTTAAAGAGTATAAAAATCATACCCTAAAAAAGGTAACCACTCCACTATTTATTTTTTCTGTTTCTTCATTACTCTCATTTTAAAAATAAAAATGGTGAATAATTAGAATTCAATGAGGAATTTATGAGCTTAACGAACAAGCTAATTAAGAAAATTTTAGAAATAATAGACTCTTGTAATCATATCTGATGAAATAAAAATACCACTTGTGGATTAGTTTTAGTTTTTTTTTCGTTTATCCGTATGTGAATCATATTTTTCATACTTTAGTGAAAAATGTAACAAATAAAAAATGATGATTGCTTTTATAATCCTTATTAGGAATACTTTCCTATGCTCAAAATCAACGTCTTATTTAGAAATATAAATTTGTAAAAGATTCTACTGAAAAAATAATGTGGGGACTAAATAATGTATCTGGATATTACACCAAACTATCAGGCGATATTTTTTAACAGATTTGACAGCGATTTTTATAAATAGCTGTTGATACCAGGAAGTTAGCTAATGAGCCAATTAAAGAAGTTGAAAAATATTATAAAGAAAAAAAGCAAAAGCTAATAATATCCGTGAATGGGACCTATCAAAATAACAGCACTTTATATCTCAAAATAGTTAAAATGACTCAATATTTAAATTTTATTTTACAACATTATGAATTCTATTATTAATGCTAATAATGCTATTGTAGATGAACCGTTTGAAAAATTTTTAAAACAACTTAAAAAGGTTCATTATGGCATTCAAGCGAGGGCTAAAAATCATCAGACCTTATTAACAAAGAAGGCTCAGAAAGAATTGGGACCTAAATATCCAATAGAAGTTTTTAATTATGAGACTGAGTTATCCAATTTAGATGAACATATACTTTCTGAGGAAGATCTGATAGAAGAAATGTATTCTTTTCTTCAAGGATCTACTCGGCCACAATCACACTTATCTCTATTCAATATGGTACCGGAGCCGATGGTGGATGCTGTTGTATCATCTTGCATATCAACTATTTATAATGTTAATTCTTTAATGGATATGTATGGTGGAAAATCGCTGTTAATAGAACAGAAAGTAGCAAGAACTATTGGCCAGTGGATTAATTGGAACGAAAGCTACGGCATTGCCTGTAACGGGGGAAAATTACGATGCTTTATGCAATAAAGTCTGCTATTTCCAGAATAGCTCCTGAATCTCAACGAGAAGGCATCCCCAATAATTTAGTAGTAATGGTAAATGAGGGAGGCCATTATTGTGTGGAACACATTTGCAGTTTATTGGGGATAGGTGCCACTAACTGTTTAAGAGTGCCCATAAATGCTGAGGGTAAAATGAATATGACAGCACTTGAGCAACTGCTTGCAATTCAAGTTGAAAAAGGGAACCGCATAGCTGCTATAATTTGTTGCGGAGGGACTACTATTAATTTTTGTTGTGACGAAACTTTATTAGTAAGCCAATTGGTGGACCGTTTTGTGGATGATCACCAATTAGACTATCGTCCTTATCTTCATCTAGATAGCGTTATCGGATGGATTTACTTTACACTTTTGAGGGAATCAGAGACAGAAATTAGAAACTTAGGAATTCCCGCTTCTATTTTAAATAAATTTTTAGAGGTCAGGAAAAGATTTCTAGGTTTAACGTCTTTTGATTCTTTTGGTGTTGATTTCCATAAAGATGGCTTATGCCCTTACTCTAGCAGTTTTTTTATTAGTAGAAATTCAAACTGTTTTAATATGCTTACACAAGGTAATTATACCTATGGCAGCCAAGATTTAGAGTTCGAACAATTTAGAGCATATCGTTACACGCTTGAAAATTCGCGCCCGTCTCAGGGGATTTTAGCGAGTTGGATTATGTTAAAAAAGCTGGGAAGAAATGGATTATTACAATATTTGGTAAAACTTCATAAGGCCCAGAGTCGCCTGATAAAAAAAATGGAACACCGGAATCTATTTAAGGTGCTCAATTCCTCATCTCTGGGATGGGAAATAGTGTTTTCTATTGATTTTACAATGCTTTTATCAGCAGAGAGAGAAAATTTTGATGCTCATCAGGTAGCCATGGCTTTTATGCAAAGATGTTGGGATAAGGTTAATAAGGGAGAAGTGTTTCCTTTTTTTAGTATTGTACCGGATTACAAAACCGACCATAATTCCGACCATAAGACGACTGCATTCTTACTTTACCCCATGCAAACAGATCTTAGTTCAGCCAGTATCGATAAAATTTTAAATGATATCACCAATGAGGTTATAGCCTTTCAAAAAGAAATCATAGTAAATTCTAAAAAGTTTGACTACGCGTATTTTAGAAAAACCTATACGTTAAAAATAATTTTATGCAGAAAATAGAAAAACAAATTAATTGTACAGAAGAGTGTCACCAGAAAGATGCTTTTGCTATTTTAGACACCTTGACAAGAGCTTATGAAGAACAAATAAAGGAAGGGGCCAGCAGACATTCTATAATTAATCTATCTATTGGAAATCCAGACTTAACTCCCAATATCCTTTGGATCAAAAAATTGTCTGAGCATATACAGAACCCAGAGTTGCATGGTTATGCTAAATTTAATACTGAAATTAATGACACTTTAAAAAATAAGTTTGCAACCTACCACAAGCGCCGTTTTTCAAAATCGCAGGAGAATCCTTCATTAGATTATAAAGAGGAAGTACTGGATATACTGGGAAGTAAAGAAGGTATCTTTTATAGTTTATTTTCAATACTTCAATCAGGAGATAAAATTCTAATTCCCGACCCTTCGTATCCTGTATACAACAGCGTTGCCGAATTATTAGGTGCAGAGGTGGTAAAAATCAATCTCAAATCAAATGGAAACCCTGATCTTGATAATATTACCCGAGAAGATGCCGTTGCCGCTAAGGTATTAGTTCTGTGTTCCCCAGGCAACCCTACAACACATGTAGTAACTGAAGACTGCCTACGGGAAGTGATCGCTTTCTGTAAAAAGTATGAAATTTTACTTATACTAGATCTTGCCTATGTGCAAATAGCTTTTGATGATAATGACTTGCCTCCAAGCGTATTAGCTATTGAAGGAGGTAAAGAAGTTGCCATTGAATTACATAGTTTGAGTAAGTCGTGTAGTCTAGCGGGCTGGAGGATAGGGTTTATAGCCGGAAATAAAACGATAATTGAGAAGATAGCCAAAATTAAATCCAGTATTGATTTTGGTTTGTTTTTACCCTTACAAATGGTAACAATTGAAATCCTTGATCAGCTAGAAGTAGAAAGCGATCTTCAGAAAGCGGTTTATGAGGAGAGGCTTGAGTTTTGGATTTCCAGCATGGCCGAAATAGGATGGCTAATTCCAAAGCCCAAAGCCGGTTTTTTCCTTTGGACGAAATTACCTGATACTTTCTTGAAAAAAGATGATGATATAGCCTTTGTGGAACAACTTTTTAAAGATACCGGGGTATTGATAACACCAGGTTCCGGCTTTGGGAAGGCAGGAGCCGGGTATGTAAGAATTGCATTGGTACAAGATTTATCTCAGCTAAAAATAGCCAGCTGTCGTATTAAATCATGGTTGAGTAAATAAGGAAGCTAGTTTTCAGTGTTATAAAATAATTATTCTACTCATATTCAAAAAAATATGAAAAATGACATAAAGAAGTTTTGTCTTTCTAAATTATAATCGTAATATTGCGATTATAAAATATACAGATGGGACTTACAAAATCGGAAATATTTACGGATGAACAGAACACATTAGCTTCGGCATTTAAAGTTTTGGGCCATCCAGCTAGAGTTGCGATCCTTCAGCATATTATCAATCAAAAAGCGTGTATTTGTAATGATCTGGTTGATGAACTGGGATTGGCTCAGGCGACAATCTCACAGCATTTAAAAGAGCTAAAAAGTCTGGGTATTATACAGGGTACAGTAGAAGGTAAATCTGTTTGTTATTGTATCGATCATACTGTATGGAAAGAAATTCAGAATAACTTTAATTCATTCTTTAATCAGGAGGTGAAAGTGAGCAATTGCTGCTCATAACTTTTTTTATTTTTTAATATCGTTATATTGCAATATAACATTATGTATAAATTTTAAAACAATTCTTATGAAATTATCAGAGATCAAAGAAATTCTTCCAACATTGAGTAATGTTGAGTTTCAATTAGAAAACGGAGCATTTGTTCCAGAACATTTCCATGTAACAGAAGTTGGCATGATCACCAAAAACTTTATTGATTGTGGTGGGGTTATTCGTACCGAAAAAGTAGTGAATTTTCAACTATGGAATGCCAATGACTACGAACACAGGCTTAAACCAACCAAGTTATTAAACATTATTAAGCTATCTGAAGAAAAATTAGGTATTGAAGACCTTGAAATTGAAGTAGAATATCAATCCGACACCATAGGGAAATACAGTTTGGACCTCCTGGGAAACACATTTGTACTGAAAAGCAAAACTACAGCTTGCCTGGCATTGGATGCTTGTGGTATTCTCCCCGAAAAACAAAAACAACATGTAGCTGACTTGTCTGTGAGTAAGGCATCATGCTGTACACCGGATTCTGGTTGTTGCTAACCTTTAAAAACGTTCTAATAATGTATAAGAGTTTAATAGAAATCATAAACAGTCTTCGTGATCATCAGCATATCACACATGATCGCAAAATTGTATTACAGCCGTTAATCGAGTTTATCCAGGGCAAAATTGACCGTCAGGTGGATGTAAACCTCAATTTTATCTGCACTCACAATTCACGTAGAAGTCATTTGTCACAAATTTGGGCACAAACTGCAGCAAAATATTATCAAATTCCAAATGTATATTGCTATTCAGGAGGAACAGAGGAAACGGCATTGTATCCTAAAATTGCTGAAACACTGAATGATCAAGGTTTTACTATTTTTAAGATTTCCAATACTGATAATCCTGTTTATGCAGTAAAATACAGTGATAATGATTTACCGATAATTGGATTTTCAAAAAAATATGATAATCCATTCAATCCGATATCTGATTTCGCGGCCATTATGACCTGCTCTCAGGCAGATTCCGGTTGCCCCTTTATTGCAGGAGCTGAAAAAAGAATACCTGTCACCTTTGAAGACCCTAAGGTTTCTGATAACACACCGGAGGAAACTAAGGTGTACGCTTCAAGAAGTTTAGAAATTGCAGCTGAGCTCTTCTATGTCTTTTCAATGATAAAAAAATAAGCAATGCAACCAAAACTAAAATTTCTTGATCGTTACCTGACTTTATGGATATTCCTGGCAATGATTGTGGGAATTGGATTAGGATATTTCTTACCCGCTATTTCAAATGTTACGAACAGTTTATCAGTGGGTACTACAAATATTCCTCTGGCCATAGGTTTAATATTGATGATGTATCCCCCTTTAGCAAAAGTAGATTACACGGTACTGCCAAGCGTTTTTAAAGACAAAAAAACAATTGTAATCTCTTTATTTCTCAATTGGATGGTTGGCATCGTATTGATGTTTGGATTGGCTGTACTTTTCTTACGGAACGATCCCGAGTATATGGCAGGTCTAATTTTGATCGGTTTGGCCCGATGTATTGCCATGGTGATTGTCTGGAATGACCTGGCAAAGGGAAACAGAGAATACGCTGCCTTATTGGTGGCATTAAATAGTATTTTTCAGGTTTTTACCTACAGTTTCCTGGTATGGCTGTTTATCAATATATTACCTCGTAAATTAGGATTGGCAGATTTCAACGTCAATGTATCTATCCGTAATGTAACTGAAAGTGTATTGATCTTTTTAGGTATTCCTTTTTTAGCAGGCTTTGTAAGTCGTTATACGTTAGTCAAGACGAAGGGTATTGAATGGTACAACCGGAAATTTATACCGAAAATATCTCCCATTACGCTCTACTCTCTCCTGTTTACTATCGTCCTGATGTTTAGTCTGAAAGGTAATAAAATAGTAGAATTACCTTTGGATGTAATAAAAGTGGCGATTCCTTTGGTGATTTATTTTGTTTTGATGTTTTTCTTGAGCTTTTTTATCAATAAATCGCTTAAGGTTCCTTATGATAAAAATATATCTGTCGCTTTTACCGCAACAGGAAATAACTTTGAATTGGCAATCGCCGTCTCTATTGCAGTGTTTGGCATCCATTCACCACAAGCATTTGTTGGTGTTATTGGTCCATTGGTGGAAGTTCCGGTACTTATATTGCTTGTACGTTCAAGTCTTTGGCTGAAAAATAGGTATTACAACTAATTTCTGCTACGAAAGACGTTCCCTGCTGTCAGTTGAAAGTAGTAAAATACAGGATTTTTTCTGAAAATTGAGATTATTTTCCTTTTTAAAATATTTTTGTGGCAGATGATTTTCGGCGGCCGGAGGCCGCCGAAAATCTTATTTACACCCTTCCATCAGGCAAGTTCACTTGCCCTTTCCTTAGCTCCCTAAAAACAGGCTGCCGCATCATAAAACCTTTGCGTCAAAAGAAAGTAATCTCTTGCAGATTAACCAGATTCTGCAGATTTTTTTGCCACGAATTCACTAAAATAAAAAGGATCCGTTGATTTTAGCCTATACAATTATATCTTATAAATTTCATAAAAAACGTTCTTTATTTACCATAACGAAATATCCTATTCGTGCATTAGTGGCAGATAATATTTTTCGTAGATAACCTGTGTGTTTACATCTCTTCGTAATTCATCTCCTTTTCTAATGTAATCTGATTTCTACGAACCGTCACCACCACATGATCTCCCGGTTCAAAGCCACACTCCAGCAGCCACTTCCCTGCCAGCCGGATTTCCGGGAAGAAAACCAGCCTTCTGTATGCTCTTTCAAATGATTTATGGGAAACCGTAAGGTTCCTAATGGACACGATCTTATATTTGCCCCGAATAACTATTTCTTTCATTTTGTTGTTTTTCATCAAAGCAAGAAAAATCCGGCAGGTTATACCAGTTCTGAATAGGATATTTTATGCTGAAAAGCAGCTATTTTAGAAGATAATTTATTTTAGAAACAAGCTTCTTTTTCAGCGGTAAAAACTTTATATTTGTTATTATGATTGACACAGATATGCAAAATAAAAAAATACATCAGGGTAGAAATATAAAACGTTTCCGTGAAATGCTGGGCATTAAACAGGAAGCCTTAGCTTTTGAACTGGGTGATGACTGGAACCAGAAGAAAATCTCTCTTTTAGAACAGAAAGAAACCGTAGAATCTGATATCCTGGCGCAGGTAGCGAAGATTTTGAAAGTTCCGGCAGAAGCGATTGAGAATTTTGATGAGGAACAGGCGGTGAATATTATAGCCAATACATTTCATGAAGGTTCAGTTGCTAACAACTCTGGTTATTTTAATTGTACTTTTAATCCTCTTGATAAAATGGTAGAGCTTTATGAGCGTATGCTTGAGCAGCAGAAAGAGATGATTGAGAAGTTGGAAAGGTTGATTGAGAAGAAATAAACTAAAAGCCTACAATAAAAATTTATGCAAGTTAAAGATCACTATGAAAAGCTTGGTAAAAAAGCTCTTGAAATTCAAAATGAATCACTAGCTGATGAAGATTTACTATTACTTTCAACTAATCATGCTTTTTTACATGATTTTGCAGAATGGTTAGATATTCTTAAAGATCGACCTGAAATAAATATTCTACAAAATGCGATTAAGGAATATCAAATTGGAATTTTCAGCAATTCCCTTGGACTTTACCAACAAGCTTTTATGGGGCTTCGTTTCTTTTTAGAACGAACTTTAGTTGCTATACTTTTTTCTGCCAATGAAATAGAGCTTAATCTTTGGAAAATTGGAGAAAGAGATACTTATTGGAACGAGCTATTAGATAAAGATAAAGGTATATTTTCACATAAATTTTGTAAAGCATTTTTTCCAGAACTAAAAGATGAATTGAATCACTTTAACGTTATTACATCTAAAGTTTACAGAGAATGCTCCGAATATGTTCATGGAAACAAAACAGTAATTGATAAAATACCCAATAGCTTTGAATATTCTAAAGAACTTTTTCATGAATGGAATTCAAAAGCTGATATTATTAGGCGAGTAATTTTATTTACTCTTTGTTTAAGATATTTAAAACATTTAAAACCTGAAGATGTCAAAAAAATAGAAAATACAATAACCGACGAATTTAAAGGAATCACTCAAATTATAGAATTAATAAATTAATAAACAATGTCAGATTTACTTTTTAGAACAGAAGATATACCTAATGACGAAATACTAAGTTTATTTGTAGAGACAAGTCAGGATAGGGATGTCATTGAAAAACTAAAATCAATTTCACCAATCATATTGGTTGGAAGTCGTGGTGTTGGGAAGTCATTTTTAATGAAAGTGTCTGAAGAAGAATTAAATAAAAGTTTTAAAAATGGTAAAGTTTTGCCTGTTTATCTAACATTTAATAAAAGTTCTTTAATACATTCTCAAGACAAACAACAATTTACTAATTGGATGTTATCATTAATATGTTCTAAGATAATTAGGCAACTTAGAAAAAAAGGGCTATTAGCTAATTTACCACATTCTATTAATGTTTTAAGTGGTGGCACATACTCTGAAGACTTATTAAAAATTGAAGAAGTTGCTAAAAGTTATGAAGAATCATGGAAAAACCCGACTGAGGAAATTGCAATTACCTCAATACCAACCGTTGATGATTTTAAAGATGCTGTTCAAGAGATTTGTGAAGATTTGGGGATTAAAAGAATAAACCTGCTAATAGACGAAGCTGCCCACATATTTAGACCTGAGCAGCAAAGACAATTTTTTACTTTGTTTAGAGATTTACGCTCTCCTTTTATTTCATGTAATGCTGCCGTTTATCCTGGTGTTACATCATATGGTGATATTTTCCAATATTCTCAAGATGCAACTTTTATTAACATAAATAGAGATATTCTTTCAAATTCTTATATTGAAAGAATGCGGGAAATAGTTGAAAAGCAGGCTAACTCTGATAGCAAATTATTAAACGAAATTTCCCGCAACCGAAACAATTTTGAAATTCTCGCTTATGCAGGATCGGGTAATCCACGGTTTTTATTAAAGACAATATCAAGAACATCTAATGTAAGCTCATCACAACTTAATGAAACTATTAGAGAATTCTATAAAATAGAACTATTAGCAGAGCATACTAACTTAAGCGAAAAATACCCTGGACAAAAGGGATTGATTGATTGGGGTCGAAACTTTATTGAAAATATTGTTCTTTTAGAACTTAATAAAAAGAATAATAATTATTTACTCAGTGATAAACAAACCTCTTGTTTTATTTGGATTCATAAAGATATTCCGCAAACTGTAAAAGAAGCTTTAAGATTGTTAGAATATACTGGAATTATTCAAGAACATGGAAAAGGAATAAAATCATCCACATCAGAAGTTGGAACTAGGTATCTAATAAATTTGGGTTGTTTGTTTGGCCAAGAAGCAACACCATCTAGCACTTCATTATCAATAGCACGTAATTTAACACCTAAAAAAATGACCGAGTTTGGAATGAATAATATTAACTTTAAACCTTTAGTTGATGAAATTCCTAATTTTACGGAAAATGACACTACTGAAATACTTGAAAAAGAACTTAGTAAATCTATTGATGTTTTAGACTTAACAAGTTGGATTAAAGAGACATTGCGAACAATTAATATTAATACTATTAATGATATTTTAAATACTACTGAAACAAACTTGAAAAGAGCACACTATGTTGGCGACAAAAGAGCAAGGCTTGTAAAGAGTGCTGCGACTGCTTCAGTTTATGAATATTTAAATGGATAATATATTCTATAAATAGTATATATTCATTTTTATAAAATAACCCTTTTGTCAATTAAAAACAAAAGGGTTTTTATTTAGATTAAATATTTTTTCAAAAAAAACTTGCGTAGCTAAATAACTACGCATATATTTGTAGTCAAATAGCTACACAATGAATTTAAGAAGAGATGTTTTTCAGGCAATCGCAGACCCTACCAGAAGATCTATATTGATGCTGGTGGCTGCACAATCTATGACTGCAGGAGCCATTGCTTCCAATTTCGATACCGCAAGACCTACCGTTTCCAAACACCTTCAGATCCTTACAGAATGTGAACTGTTGAGATCTGAACAGAACGGCCGTGAAATTATTTACCACCTAAATCCCAATAAAATGAAAGAAATAGCCGATTTTATAGAGCCGTTCCGCAAAATGTGGGATGAGAAGTTCAATAAGCTTGAAAGTGTGATGAAAGCGTATCAGAACTTGAAAAAAGAGTAATAGATAAGACGGATAGACGAAGAGATGAGAGTCAGTGAGGACAAAGTTTGGTTTGTGACTGTTAATAGTCAATTTTGCTTCGCAAATGAATCTTATCAGTGAAAGAATGACAACCTTGAACCTTAAACCCCTTTTACTCTAAAACTCTCCTACTCTCAAACACCAAAACCCTCAAACCCAAAATATGGAACTAAAAACAAAAATACACGCAGAAGACGGCAAACAGGAAATCTTCATCATCAGAGAATTTGATCTTCCTGTCGAACTTCTTTTCAAAGCTTATACAGAAGCTGAACTCTTCGAACAATGGATGGGCACCAAAGTCATAAAGATGGAAAACAAACAACATGGCAGTTACCGTTTTGAAACCTCTAATTCCTCTGGAGAAGTAGTTTTCAGCGCCAACGGAACTATTCATGATATCGTTCCCAATGAAAAAATTATCCGGACTTTTCAGATGGAAAACACCCCTTTTCCGGTTCAGATTGAGTTTTTAGAATTTGAAAAACTAACGGATACCACCAGCAAAATCACAATCCAAACCATTTACAAATCTGTAGACTTCAGAGACCAGCACCTGAAAATGCCTTTTGCACAGGGAATTAATAGGGCGCATGATCGTTTACAGGAAATGTTTAAAGAGAGGGAAAAATAATAGACGAAGAGATGAGAGACGTGGATGCCAAAGTTTAAATGGAGAATGTCAATAGTGAATTTTGCTTTGCAAGTGAATCGTCAATGCTTTGCGAATCGATAACAACCTTGAACATTAAACTTCAGACGCTCTTACTCTCCCACTCTATAAATCTATAACTCTCAAACTCTCCAACCCTAGAACCCTCAAACTCAAAACACATGAATACAAAAGTTGATTTTTTCTTCGATAAAGCCCCACAATGGAAAGAAGAATTTGAAAAATTAAGAACCATTGCCCTCAGTACCGAATTGACAGAAGATTTAAAATGGGGCTGCCCCTGTTATACTTATGAAGGGAAAAACATATTCTTAATTCACGGATTTAAAGAATATTGCGCCCTACTCTTTTTAAAGGCGCTCTGATGAAAGATCCGGATCAGATTTTAATTCAGCAGTCTGAAAATGTACAGGCGGCAAGACAAATCCGTTTTACAGATCTTCAGCAGATCAACGATCTTGAAAAAGAACTTCAGGCTTATATGTTTGAAGCTGTAGAAATTGAAGAATCCGGAGCTAAGGTTGAAATGAAGAAAACCAAAGATTTTGAAATGGTTGAAGAGTTTCAAAACAAGCTGGATCATGATCAGGTATTAAAAGAAGCTTTTGAAACCCTTACTCCAGGCCGACAAAGAGCCTATCTCCTCCACTTTTCCTCCGCTAAACAATCTAAAACCAGAGAAGCAAGAATTGAAAAATACCTTCCACAAATCCTTAACGGAAAAGGACTTAATGATTAACCTTTAAAAACAACACCAAATGGAAACATCAAACACATCAGAAAAACGAAAAAAAATCATCTACTGGATCTTTACCTTGTGGATGGCGCTCGGTATGGTTTCTACTGCCATCGTTCAGCTTTTGAAAAATAAAGATGAACTTGCCAACTTTACCAATTTAGGCTATCCTTCCTATCTCATGACCATCTTAGGTGTTTGGAAACTGCTGGGCGTTATAGCCATCCTTATTCCAAAACGATTACTATTGAAAGAATGGGCTTATGCCGGTTTTTTCTTTGTAATGTCGGGAGCCGTTATTTCCCATCTTATCGTTGGAGATCCTGCGGGAAGAACCTTCCCTGCCGTCTTATTGTTGGCCTTAGTTCTTATTTCGTGGTATTTCAGACCTTCCAGCAGAAAAATTTCTATCAGTAACAATTAAAACGTAATTGAAAATTTTATCAAATATAATTGATCCCAAAAACAAATACCAATTAAAACAAGATTACTATGAAAAACAGGCAATTAACACCCGAACAAAGGGAATTACTTTTAACAACCTTAGAATCCCGTTTCGGAAAAAATATGTCCCGCCACGAAACCCTTAAATGGGACAAAATAAAGGCAAAACTACAGGCCCATCCTGAGAAATTATGGTCGTTATACCAAATGGAAGAAACAGAAGGTGAACCTGATGTAGTCGATTACCACCAGAAAACTGACGAATATATTTTCTTTGACTGTTCCCCGGAAAGTCCAAAACGACGCAGTCTCTGCTACGACTACCAGGCCTGGAATGCCCGCAAAGCCAACAAACCGGAAAGCAATGTCATTGATACCGCAGCCGAAATGGGAATTGAACTGCTCACAGAAGAACAATACCGCAAGCTTCAGGAATTGGGTAAATTTGATCAGAAAACGTCAAGCTGGGTGCATACGCCACCCCAAATAAGGGAATTAGGAGGTGCTATTTTTTGTGACAGACGATATAACACGGTATTTATGTATCACAATGGAGCAGATTCTTATTATGCTGCGAGAGGTTTTAGAGGATGTTTAAGGGTGTGATAAAAGTAAAAGCTCTCTTTTTATGTTCCTCTGATATAATTTAAAATCAAACAATAAATCAAAAATCTTCGATTTTTAAACTTATATGCACTTCCCATACGCAAAGATGGAAACTTAATCAACTCAAGTGGTCAAAATCTTCTGTGACTTTTGTGGTTAAAAAAAGTATTGCATATTCCCACAGATTCGAGGCTATACACAGATTTTAAAGTTAAATGCTATAGCAAAAATCTTCGATTTTTAAACTTATGTGCACTTCATATACGCAAAGATGGAAACTTAATCAACTCAAGTGGTCAAAATCTTCTGTGACTTTTGTGGTTAAAAAAATGTATTGCATATTTCTACAGATTTCACGGATTGGCACAGATGAAACTCTTTGTTATGGCTTAAAAAGCTCTCGTAGATTGAGCCGATAAAGCAAATATTAAAAGAATTGCATCTCTCCAATAGCCAAACAGATAAAAACAAAGGTTTCATCTACCTTTTGGTAAACAAAACCTTTGTTATATAAAGTATTCTAAAAAGTATTATTCTGCTTTATTTTTGAGCATCATCAGAAGGCTGTACGCTCCTTTTTGTACAATTTTTTTATTCTTTAAGAAGTCAGCTTTAATAATTTCTGTGAATTGATCATCCGAAATTCCGGTTATTACAGGAACCATTTTATAGTTTGATTTTCCGAGATCTTCAAATACATATGTTTTGTTTTCAAAAGAAACAACTGCTTCATTCGGAAGTCCCTGAGTAAAACGGCTGCTGATATTAACTTCCGCATTGATATACATCCCTTTCACAAATTGGGAGTTTATGGAGGAAAGCTTTGCAATTGCCGTCGCAGAACCGCCTGTTTCAATGCTTGGAACCACGCTAACAATTTTGGCATTGGATTTTACATCAGGATTCTGATTATTGTAAACGATAATTTCCTGTCCAGCTTTGACATCGTTCATATCATTTTCAAAAACCTTTAATTCTAAAAGTAATCCGCTGGGGTCGATCAGTTCAAATAATGTATCAGCCGGGTTGATGTACTGTCCGTTATTGACCAGGATTTTGCTTACGAATCCTGTAAACGGAGCATAAATATTTATCTTGCTTCTGATATTCCCGGTACTTAATCCCTTGGTATTGATGCCGATAATTCTCAGTTTTTCTTCAAGCCCTTTTAACGTAGCACTCAGCGTTGAATAGTCTGCCTGGGCTGTCTGCATTGTTTTGTCACTGCTTGCTTTGCTTGTATTGAGATCTTTTTGACGGTTGAAGTTAAGGCGTGCTGCCTCAAGCTGTGCTTTCGTCACCAGATAGTCCTGTTGTAGCTGAATAAACTGGGGATCTTCTACCACAGCCAGGACCTGCCCTTTTCGGAAATGACTTCCGTTGATGACATTAATCGATTTTATATGTCCGCCCATAATACTGGAAACCGAGCTGATATGAGATGGCGCAATTTCCGCTTTTCCGTTCAGGCGTACGAGTTTTTCCATGTTTCTGTCCTGAATTGTGATGGTTGTCACTCCTACAGATTGCATCTGTTTCTCTGTCAGATGAACTGTATTTTCTGTATTTTTCCTGAATGTAGTGTTTTCATATACGGTTTTTTCCTCTTCTTTTTTTCCTGAGCATGAAGATAAAACAAGTGCTATAACAAGGCTGTATATTGATAGTATTTTAAATTGCATGACGCTGTTATTTTGAAATTAAGAATTTAAGTTCTGCTCCGATCTGATTAAGTTTCTCCAGTTGATCAATATAGTCGGCTTTTGTTTTTACAGCCTGATTGACCAGAATTACCCAGTTCAGGTAATCGATTTCGCCGACTTCCATTTGTTTTTGGGCTGTTTGTAAAATGATTTCAGATTTTGGAAGCTGTTTCTGTTCATAATTTTCAATGATTTGTTGCTGGTTCATATAGTTGCTGAGTTGCTGGCTCAATCTGTTTTTAAGCTCAATTTCTTTTCTCTGATACTGATTTTCAGAAATAGCAATTTTTGTCTGAGCTGCCTTTGCCAGTGCTCTTTGCCCCTTTGTAAATAAAGGAATTCCCACACCTACCTGCACTGAATTAAAACGATTATTATTAATGTTTTTCATACTTTGATTGGTGTATCCAACAAGAAGCTCCGGGAGTAATTTGCTTTTTTCAAGTTGTACTTCAGCCTCTCCTACTTTGATTTGTTGTTGCAGATACTGAAGTTCCGGATGTTGTTTTACCTTATCCTCTGAAATCTGAAGATTCATATCCATAATCGGTCTATCGGCAACAGGCTGGTAAGGAATGTCTGACTGAAGAAGAAGCTGTAGCTGGAGTCTTGCCATATTCAGGTCATTCTCAAGGTTTACGAGCTGTACCTTCATCTGTTCTTTTTGAATTTCTGCCGTAGATTCCTCTAAAACATTTGCCTCCCCTTTTCTAAGTCTTAAACCTGCTTTTTCAGCAAAATTAATATACAGACGGCTGATATATTCCAGTACCTTTTTCTTTTCCTGCAGGACTAAAATCCTGTAAAAAGTATCTGTAATTTCTTTGGTAAGCTGTGTTTTTGTCAGATTTTGATTGATTACACTTGCCGTCCACTCTGCATCCAACATCTGTTTCCTCTTTGAATATACGGTAGGAAAACTGAATCGTTGGGAAACACCGAAGGAGTTATCAGTCTCTTCACCCTGGATCTGCCCGAATCCTCCCGTGACCTCTAATTGCGGAATGTCCAGATAACTGGCTTTTAATTTTTGCTGATATTCTGAGATTAATTTTGAATTTTTAATGGTTCCGTTCTGCTGATAAGCTTTTTCCAATGCCTGTTCATAAGTGATATTTTCTTGTGCATGGAAGCTTCCGAAAGAAATCAGCAGCAGGCAAACAGATAGTTTTTGAGGATTTATTTTTTTTGAGAATTTCATTTTATCTTTATTAATATGTTCAAAAAGGACGTATAGAATAGGGAGTACAAATAAAGTCAGGAATGTGGCAAGCATTAAGCCACCGATAACCACTGTAGCTAAGGGTCGTTGTACTTCTGCCCCTGCCCCGTTACTTAACGCCATAGGTAAAAAACCTAAAGAGGCTACAAAAGCAGTCATCAATACCGGACGAAGTCTGATTCTTGTTCCCATCAACACAATTCTGCTGGTATTGGTTATTCCGTTATCTTTCAGTCTGTTGAATTCTGATATCAAAACAATCCCGTTAAGTACTGCTACCCCGAATAAAGCGATAAAACCAACTCCGGCACTGATACTAAACGGCATTCCTCGTAATGCCAGAAAGTATACCCCGCCAATTGCTGATAAAGGAATTGCAGTATAGATCAGCAAACTGTGCTTTACAGAGCCGAAAGCAAAGAACAGCAGCAGGAAAATCATCACTAAGGAAATAGGAACAGCGATTCCCAGTCTAGCTTTAGCTTTATTTAAATTTTCAAATGTCCCGCCGTAAGAGACCGTATATCCCTGGGAGAATCTGAGATTATCATTCACTTTCTGCTGTAGTTCTTCAACAATGGTCTGTACATCCCTCCCTTTAGCATTAAATCCTACGATAATCCGCCTTTTGGTATCTTCCCTCTGGATCTGATTCGGACTGTTCTTCAGTTCTACCTTGGCAACCTGTGACAACGGAATCTGCTCTCCTGAAGCAGTAGGAATCAACATGTTTTGAATGCTCGTAATGTCTTTTTTACGCTCATTATCCATCCTTACGACAATATCAAACTTTTTTTCTCCTTCGTACAAGGCTCCGGCCGTTTGCCCTGCAAATGCCATATTGATTACCCTGTTGATATCGGCAACAGAAATTTTGTAACGGGATAATTCGGCACGGTTGTAGTCGATCACGACCTGAGGAGCTCCTACAACAGGTTCAATATAAAGATCCTGAGCACCTTTGACGGTAGTAATGATACTTCCCAGTTTTTTTGCATACGTTGTAAGGCTGTCCAGGTCTTCCCCATAAATTTTACATACCACATCCTGTCTGGCACCGGTCATCAGTTCATTAAAGCGCATTTGTACCGGAAATTGGAAGCTGGTCGTCAAACCGGGAATACTACTGAGTGATTTGCTCATTTTTTTCAGAAAGCTCGGGAAATGATTTTGCAGATGTCCATTCTTTTTTGGGTTTTAAAACGATGATCATATCGCCTGCATCCATGGGCATCGGTTCTGTTGGAATTTCAGCACTTCCGATTTTAACGACGATCTTTTGTATTTCCGGAAACTGTTTTAAAAGAATAGCGGAAGCCTGGGTCGTTACTTTTTTCGTCTCAGTGATATTGCTGCCTTGCAGAATTCTCATTTCAACAGCAAAATCGCCTTCTTCCAGAGACGGAATAAATTCACCACCCATTTTTGACAAAATAAAAATTGCCCCTGCAAAAAGGATTATTACTCCTGCAATAATTGTTTTCCTGAATTTAAGGGCTTTCATCAGAAGTTTCTGATGACCTGCTTCAACTTTGGCCATCACTCTGTCTGATATATTTTCTTTCACTTTTTTCTTTTTGCTCAAAACCAAAGAACTCATCATCGGAATATAGGTCAGGGACAATAAAAATGCTCCGATTAAGGCAAATGCAACAGTTTGTGCCATAGGCTTAAACATCTTTCCTTCAATGCCCTGAAGTGTAAAAATAGGAAGGTATACAATCAGGATGATAATCTGTCCAAAAACCGCACTATTGACCATTTTGGTCGCAGAGCCCGAAACCTGGTCATCCATTTCTTTTTGGGTAAGCATATTGTCTTTCCCAAAGTGCTTTTTATGGGCTAACTGATGAAGAACGGCTTCTACAATAATCACAGCTCCGTCTACAATAAGTCCGAAGTCGAGTGCTCCGAGGCTCATGAGGTTTCCGCCCACTCCAAAGATGTTCATCATGATAATCGCGAAAAGCATTGCCAAAGGAATCACGGAAGCAACAAGCAGACCTGCCCGGAAGTTTCCAAGAAATAAAACGAGAATGAAAACGACGATTAACGCCCCTTCCATTAAATTGGTTTTTACCGTACTGATCGTGTTATTAACCATTTTGGCACGGTCCAGAAAAGGTTCGATCACCACTCCTTCGGGTAATGTCTCCTGGATCTTTTCAAGTCTCTGTTTGATATTGGAAATCACGACGTTGGCATTTTCCCCTTTAAGCATTAAAACAATGGCTCCGGATACTTCTCCCGTATCGTTATAGGTCATGGCTCCATATCTTGTGGCATAGCCAATCTTCACGGATGCTACATCTTTAATGTGTACGGGAATTCCTTCTCTGGTATCTGCTACCTGAATATTTCCGATGTCTTCCGTACTTCCTAAAAGGCCTTCACTTCTGATGAAAAGAACAGTTTCTTTCTTTTCAATATAAGCGCCTCCAGTATTTTGATTATTCTTTTCCAGCGCCGCAAAGACATCATTGATATTGATGTTGAAAGCCTGTAGCTGGTTAGGATTGATGGCAATTTCATACTGTTTTAATTTTCCGCCAAAACTGCTGACATCTGCGACTCCTTTTGTGCCTAGCAGCTGTCTTCTGACGACCCAATCCTGTATAGTTCTGAGTTCAGTTTCGTCATATACATTTTCATAACCTTTTTTGGCTCTTACGACATATTGAAAGATTTCTCCTAATCCGGTAGAAACAGGCCCCAGTTCAGGCTTTCCTATTCCTTCGGGAATATTGTCCTGTACCAATTGCAGTCGTTCCTGAACCTGCTGACGGGCCCAGTATACATCGGTATTATCGTCAAAAACAACGGTCACCAGAGATAATCCGAACCTTGAAAGACTCCGAAGCTCGGTGATTCCACTGATATTGCTGGTAGCCTGTTCTATGGGAAATGTGACAAGGCGTTCTATATCTGCCGCCCCGTAAGAAGGTGCCGTGGTAATAATCTGAACCTGATTATTGGTAATATCCGGTTGAGCATCAATAGGTAGCTGGGTAGTTTCATAGACCCCAAACACTACCAAACCTATTGTAAATAAGGCAACGATGAGCTTATTCTTTACAGAAAACTCAATGATTTTATTTAACATGAAAAAATAATTAATTGATAACCCGGAATAGTTTACAGAAATATTTTTACCACTTTATAAAAAAGTTTTTACCATTAAGATAAGCCAAAGCTCAGTGCTGTAACAATGGATGAAACTTTTGGCTAAAGTTTATAAACGACAGCGGGTTAGTTGATATGTAACAAGAATCTACTGCTTTAATGAGTTGTTTAAAGCATTAATTTTCAATCTGGTAATCAATTAGGAAAGCCGTGGAGGCTGGAAAATCCGGGAAAGGTAAAGGTTGGAAAAATCCTTTTCCTGATAGATACTGCTTTTCTGTGGAATGGCAATTTCTTTAGGTTTTTTAATCTCAAAATCAAGTTCGGGAAGCTGGGCATGTACCGTTAGTACAATAGGTGGATTGATAAATGGTAATTTTTGATCGGTATCCCAGTCAGAGTCCTTTTTGTGATTGTCATAATGCTCCATCACAAATTCTGATAAACTTCCGTGGTATTCGATATAATGTTCAACAAACATAGGCACTTTGAAGACTTCCCCCGCATTGGTGGTAGCCAGTACATACATCATTGAGCATAATATGGAAAACCATTTTAACATTGCGGCAAATATAAGGCGAAAATTTTTTTAAAAAACTATTAAAGATTAATTTTCCTTTAAATAAAGGGTTTGAGAGGGCTAACAACAGAGTTTGATGGTCTTAACTTTTTGCTTTAATTCAGCATAACTTATCCTTTTTAAAAAAAAAAAAACACATCTCTGTTTACAGTTTCGATTTCAGCCTGCTTAGCGTTTCCTGAGAAATATTAAGGTAAGAAGCTACCATTTTGTTGGATAATCTGCGGACAATAACGGGGTTTTCACTGAGCAACTGACGGTATTTTTCCAGAGCATCCTGAACCAGGAATGACATGAGACGCTTGGTGTTGGTGACATAAGCGATTTCAAGATATATCCTGTAGAATTTTTCCCATTGAGGAATGATATCCAGCAAGTGATAGAAGTTGCTGTGACTTATATAATAGACCTCAGTATCTTCCACTGCCTGGATAAACTCTTCCGAAGGTTCGGAGGTAATAAAGCTCACCAGAGCGGTAGCAAACTGGTTCTCAAAGGCAAAATATCTGGTAGAATCCTGACCATCTTCGTTGATAAAGAAGATCCTGAGGCAACCGGAAGTTACAAAGAACGTTCTCTGGCTCGACTGTCCGTTAGTGAGCAGCATTTCATTCTTTTTTAATTGAATGGGTTTAAAATAAGAAAGTATGGTACACAGCTCTGTTTCTGTTACCGATATTTTACTTGTAATATATGAGACTAAGCGTTCTTCCATGTGTATATATCAGTCATTGACAAATGTACGATTAATGGTGTATTAGTCAATGTTTTTGATATATTTATCTGTTGCGGTAGCCTACTTTATTTATTCAAAATCCAGGAAACCATCAGTGAGCTGCTTCCACTGGATTTTGGCAATTCCCATCATCCCTCCTGCAGCAACGAAAAAATTCCTGATCACGTCAAACCATTTTGCATTAAAATTTGGAGATTCATTTCTTCCGTAAACAGCTGTTTTTAAATGGGTCGGGCTTTTATAAATCATAAAGGTAGAAGTCGCCCTGGAACTATAGAAATGGGCAATATGGCGATTGTTTTTTTGTTGAGGATTCCCGGATGGTCTGCAGGTCATCATGATACTTTCCGAAATACTATCCTGATAGAAACAGATATCCGTAATTTCTACCCAGTCATACCCTTTCGCTTCGGTTTCTCCCGGTCCCGGAATATTGATTCGGACAAAGTCACCTTTTTGAGGTTCACGGTCAATAGGATTGCCTTCGCTGTCATGGAGTTTAAACTCTGCAAACGCCTCTCCACAGTAGCTTTTCCATTTATTGATCTGAAAAAATCGTTTTTGCAGTATTTCAAATTTCAGGGGAATAAGTGCCTGGTCAAACTGTTTCCTGCTTTCAGTATCATGAAAACCACCGGATTTTTGTGGGGGAACGCCTTTAATATGCTTCGGTTTCATACAATCAGTTTTATACAAATTAATAAAAACAGAAAAGATTATTTTATGACCACAATCACATAAGAATTTCCAGTAAACGAAGACAAAATCTGAAAAAAGTGAATTCAAAAGAACGGACTTCTATCTGTTTATGTTATTCCTCCGGACTATTTCATTACATTTTAGGGGAATACAAAATATATTTTAGCTCATGTTTTTTCCTTTTATCAACCTTTTTAAATGAGATTTCCGGACCTGTATACTCTGTATGGTCGAATTTCATAATCTTAAAAAAACATCAGATCAATTAGCGGATAGCCATTTTTAATTAAAATAAATAATATTTAAAAAAAATACACTTATAGTGCTTTGCATAATATAATTTTTACTTATATTTGTGAATCGAAATAATTTTTTTCATCATTTGTGTTTTTTTAAGGTCTCCATTCTAGGGGGCCTTTTTATTTTTTATGGGGTCATAATTGATTATTTGATACCGATATGGAAAAATTAATAAAGTGTGAAATATGTTATATTGCGTTTTTCGATATTGCCCTTAAATAAATACGTAGCAATAAAACAACTATATAATAAATCACTTTTCAGTGTGAAAAATTATTTCATGTTTTTCATAAAATCGGTTGGTCTGAACTGCATCACAGACTGAAAGCTTCTGGTATATGCCTGTACACTTTTATATCCTACTTTATAAGCTGTTTCTGAAATAGTGAGATCATTTGAGCTGAGAAACTCAAGGCTTTTAATAATTCTGAGCATTTGCTGATATTTGCTTAAGGTGAGCCCGGTTTCCTTTTTAAAGATGCGCTCCAGCGTTCGTGTGGAAAGCAAAGCGATATCAGCCAGATCTTCCATTTTAATTTCATTCTGATAGTGATCGTGAAGATATCCGATAACATGAGTCAGGCGTTTATCTTTGGGAAGAATGATGTGAAGTTTAAGAGAATACTCGGCAAAACGCGGTAATTCATTGAAAAGAGCTTGCAAAAACACAGTTTCGTGATGGTCTTTTGTCATCAGTTTAGACCATTTTTCTGAATATTTTATCATTTCCTTTAAAACCGGCGGAACCGAAAAAACGTTTACTTCCTGAAAAAACGGCTCTTTGCTGTCAACTTCTGCAAACATAATCATCAATTTGATTTTTTCAGAATGTGAATTGGTTTTATGGATAGCATTCGGGGGAATCCAGGCAGCATGGTTTTGAGGGAGCAGGTATTTTTTTTCTTCAATAGTTATGTACTGAAAACCACTTTCCACATAGACCAGCTGACCTTTTTGATGCTGATGAAGGATATTATCATGGATCCAGTTTTCTTCAAACCATACAAAATAAGGTTTTTTCAATTCATCAATGGCTATGCTGTCGTTGGCATTCATGTCGTTTGAAGTTAAAACTTTGGCAAAATTAAACAAAATTACTGTCTTAATTTTGTAGAAAAGTTTTTATTATGATGAAGAATGAAGTTCGAAAAAATGTTTCTTATGTTTTATTAATTATTAATGTTCTGGTTGTTATCCTTATTTCCAGTAATCTTCGTTCACCTATCGTGGCGGTTTCTCCTGTTCTGGGTGATGTGAGGGATGCGTTGAAGCTGGATAACTTTCAGGTGAGTCTGCTCACCTCTATTCCACTCTTTATGTTTGCGGTGTGTTCTGTGTTAGTGAGCAGGTTTTCAAATACATTTGGAATAAGTAAGCTTTTAATGTATTCTTTACTTATTTTAGGTTTTGGTTTATTTCTGCGGATATTGGGTTCCCAATGGTTATTATTTGTGGGGTCTGTATTCATCGGGCTTGGAATATGCATTGGAAATGTAGTGACACCGGGTTATGTTAAAAATAATTTCCCGAAACAAATTGCTTTAATGACAGGTGTCTTTGCCGTATCAATGAATCTTACCGCTGCATTGGCTTCGGGATTCAGTGTTAAGATCGGCGAATGGACCGGTTTTGGGTGGCGGGGTTCTTTAGGAATCTGGCTGGTGATCGCTGCCTTGGGATTTCTGGTACTACTTATTGAATTTATAGTAAACAAAAAAATACTGATCAGCCCAAAACAGCTTTGAGCACTTCGGATTTTAATATGTTTACATCTTCCCAAGCCTGGAATATCAGTGCATTTATGGGGCTTCAATCTTTATTTTACTATTGTCTTGTAGCGTGGTTACCCTCATTTTTAGCGGATTATAATATGCAGGGTGAAAGCTCGGGATGGGTGCTGTTTGTTATTCAGATTACAATGATTCCTGTTACTTTCTTTTGTCCGCTTATTGCCAATAAAATGAAAGATCAGAGAATAATGATCCTTTTTATCTGTGCTTTAATGTTTGGAAGCACGATGATGTTTGTCTTTATGAAATCGCAATGGATTTACGTCAATGCTGTCATTATCGGGATAGCGAATGGTTTGTCTTTCAGCTTATCCATATTATTCTTTTCTATAAGAACAAAAAGCAGCATCAATGCCGTAAAAATATCGGGAATGGCACAGTCTGTCGGTTATCTTATTGCAGCATTTGGGCCTCCTGTTTTTGGGAAACTTCATGATTGGGATCTTTCCTGGGAAAGCTCATTTTATTTTTTGAGCCTCTCAGTGGTTCTGATGTTGTACTTTGGAATGAAAGCAGCAAAACATCAATACGTTGAAGATTAATTGAGGTGTATATTTACACCTTATAGGTTTCTAAAACCTATAAGGTGTAAGCATTGGTAAAACAATACTTTTATAATCATCAGGCTTTAAACTGATCCAAAACTTCCGAAATATTCCGATATACAAATTCCAGCTCTTCAGCCGTAATACAATATGGCGGAACCAGATAGATTACGTTTCCAAGAGGTCTCATGATGATTCCTCTCTGTAAAAACTCCTGATACAGTTTTTTACCGATCTCATTAAAATAAGAGGTTCCCTGTCCTGTTTTGAAATCAAATGCCAGAATAGTTCCTGTCTGACGAGCGTTTTCAACGCAAGGATGAAGGCCCAGTTCTTTTATAAACTCTGAATGCTGTTGAGTAATTCGTTTAATATTCACCTGTGTTTCTTCATTGAGCAGCAGTTCCATACTTGCTAATGCTGCTGCGCAGGCTAACGGATTAGCCGTAAAAGAATGCCCGTGAAATAAAGTTTTATGCTTATCATCAGACAGAAAAGCGTCATAAATTTCGTTGGAACAGGTTGTAATGCCCATTGGCATAGTGCCTCCTGTCAATCCTTTTGAAAAACACATGATATCAGGCTGCTCTGTAAGATGATCTGCTGCAAAAAGCTTCCCGGTTCTTCCAAAACCAGTAAAGACCTCATCCTGGATCAACAGAAGTCCCTGCTCTCTGCAAAATTTCATCAACTGACTCAGACCTTCTGGTTTATACATCAGCATTCCTGCTGCTCCCAGAACTAATGGTTCATAAATAAAACAGGCTGTTTCATCGACAAGTTCTTTAATCTGATTTTGTAAATTTTCCAGATTTTCAGCATTGGGGGTATCAATGAAAACGACTTCAAAGAGCATGCTTTCAAATGGTTTCGTCCAGAAGCTTTTCCCGCTTACGGACATCGCCCCGAAAGTATCACCATGATAGGCATTTTTGAAGGCCAGAATTTTAGTTTTCTTTTTTCCTTGGTTATGGGCATACTGAATACACATTTTCAAGGCAACTTCCACTGCAGTAGAGCCATTATCGGAATAAAAAACTTTTTCCTGATTGTCAGGCAGCAGTTCCAATAAATTTTCTGAAAGCTGTATGGCAGGTTCATGGGTAAATCCTGCAAAAATAACCTGTTCCAGCGTATTTAATTGTTCAAAAACACGCTGTGCGATATGAGGATGCGAATGACCGTGTAGAGTAACCCACCACGAGGAGACTACATCCATATATTTTTTACCCTCTGCATCGTATAAATAGATACCTTTTCCTTTAATAACGGGAATGATATCATCTGCGGTCTTCATCTGAGTATAAGGATGCCAGTTCACTGCTTTATCCCTTTGTTGAAGACCGGTTGACATTATTGTATTCATATAGTGATTAACCATGGATTAATGATGGAATATCAATGGATTTAAAGTAAATGTTTCTTTGCATGCAAGATCAGCCTTTGTAAAATATCATACTATTCAGAAATCTATGTTCATATCCAGAATATCGGATATCAGCAAGATGACAAACTTTACTATGCTTATGATCCAGCTCATAACTCATTAATTATCATTTATAATTATTTTAACAACATGTTTCTTTTTTCATCATAGGTTTTAATCCGAGGGTTTGCAGCATCTGCATATCTTCGGAAACTCCAGGATTTGGGGTCACCAGTAAAGTTTCTCTTTCTCCCGTGAAAATAGAGTTGGCTCCTGCCATGAAGCACCATGCCTGTTCTGTTTCTGTCATTTCGATACGTCCGGCGCTTAATCTCACCATGGAAGCAGGCATCACGATCCTTGCTGTTGCAATCATTCTTACCATTTCCCATGTATCTACTTTTTCGTTGTCTTCCAATGGCGTTCCTTCTACTCTTGCCAATGCATTAATCGGAACAGATTCCGGGTGTTTGGGCATTGTTGCCAAAGTCAGTAACATGGAAATCCTGTCTCTGTGGGTTTCTCCAAGACCGATAATACCTCCGGAACACACGGTAATTCCTGCTTTTCGGACATTGTTAATTGTATTAATTCTGTTGTCAAACGTTCTCGTAGAAATGATTTCTTCATAATACTGTTCAGAAGTATCAAGATTGTGATTGTAAGCATATAATCCGGCTTCCTGAAGTCTGACGGCCTGTTCTTCGGTAAGCATTCCCAATGTACAACATACTTCCAGCCCCAGCTCATTGACTCCTTTTACCATATCAATAACCCGGTCGAAATCACGATTGTTACGAACTTCACGCCATGCTGCCGCCATACAGAATCTTGATGATCCCGAATCTTTTGCTTTTTGAGCATGGGCAATGACCGTTTCGGTCGGCAATAAAGCCTGCACCTTGATATTCGTGTGATAACGGGCTGCCTGTCCGCAATAGGAGCAATCTTCAGGACAGCCTCCTGTTTTTATTGATAATAATGTGGAAATCTGAACTTCAGACGGATCGTGCCACTCTCTGTGCACGGTAGCAGCTTTATAAATAAGTTCCATCAGAGGTAAGTGATAAATCTCTTCTATTTCTTCTTTAGTCCAGTCGTTTCTCGTTGTTTTTATTGTATCCATTATCATAATTTTGTTATTGTTAAATGCTTGGCAGCGATCTTTATCTGTTCTTTATCTGTATCGGGAATCTCGGGGATCCTGATGATTTTTGTATCGTTTTCAATAAAGCTGCAGATCACTCTTTCTGTATCCTCAGGAAATTCACCATTTAGTATCAGGTACTCTAATCTTATATTTCTCTGTTGTAGAGCCATAATTGATAGTAAGCTGTGATTGATACATCCCAGATAATTCCTTACAACTAATGCTGCTGGCAGGTGTAAAGTCTCAATCAGGTCAATCATAAACCTGTTATCTGAAACAGGAACCATCAATCCTCCCGCACCTTCTACAATCAGCGCATTTTCAGTCTCCGGCACCTGAAAGTGATCAAGATCAATCTGTATGCTTTCTTCCCTTGCCGATTGATGCGGAGAAGCTGCCCGTTGAAGGCGATATGTTTCAGGATGGCAAATTGTATTCTCCGTCCATGTTTCAATTTTATGACTGTCTGAGTAATGAAGGTCACCGGATTGTACCGGCTTCCAGTAATCTGCTTTAAAATACTGAACCAGAACGGCCGAGCATACGGTTTTTCCTATTTCTGTTCCGATTCCTGTGATGAATAGTTTCATTCGTGATGTGGATGTTTTATGTATTAATTTTTAAGGTTAAACCAATAAGTGTTTTTATCTTCAGTCTTCATGTTCTTAGTTTAGATGTTGTTTCATGATTTCTGCTAATCGTATGATCTCATCCTCCGTATTAAAACTGTGAAGACATATCCGTAATCTTTCCGTTCCTTCTTTTACGGTTGGGCTATAAACGGCATAGGTTAAAAATTTTTCCTTCAATAAAATATTTTGCATTGTTTTCAGCTTCTGATTATCAGGAATTATAATAGCCTGAACAGGACTTTTTGATGATGACGGGGTTTTCAGCCCTTGCTTTTTAAAAAGATCAATATTGTCCCGAAGTTTTTTGGGTAACTCCTGGTGATTTTTCAGGAATTCATAACCCGATTTAATACTTACCCACTGAAAATCCTGTGCGGAAGTTGTGTAGATAAATGGGGTTGCAAAGTTGATAAGGTAAGACTTCACCATTTCATTACACAAGATAGCAGCTCCGTGGACACCAAGTGCTTTCCCATATGTCACCAACACCGCCAAAACCTTATCCTGTAATTGATATTGTTCTACCAATCCATAGCCCAAAACACCAAAAGCATGTGCTTCATCTACAAGGATACCCGCATTATATTGTTGCGCAAGAATCACAATATCCTCAATGGGTGCCAGATCGCCATCCATAGAATAGAGACTTTCTATTGCAATATAACATTGTCCTTTCTGTCTTTTTAATACTTTTTCCAGGTCTTCCAGATCATTGTGCCTGAATTTCAACTTTCTGGCATGTGACATTTTACAACCGTCATGTACTGAACGATGAATCTGTTCGTCTACAATTATCGTATCATGACGGGTTAGAAGAGTCGAAAACAAAGCAAGATTGGCATTATAGCCTGAAGGGAAAAGCAATGCATCAGCAAACCCATGCTTTTTTGCGATATATTCTTCTGTGACAACAGCAATACCGGTATTCCCACTGATGAGCCTTGACCCCGTACTTCCTGAAATCAGTTCCGGATGATCATTAATTGCCTGCAACAATATATTCCGGAAATCTTTATTCCTTGCCAGGCCCAGATAATCGTTGGAATAAAAATCAATTCCGTCTGCCTGGGGCTTCAGACTTCTGAAAGTTCCGGCTTCCTTCCTTTTACGAAGCAGTTCCTGAAATTTATGATGAATAAGCATGGATAATTATGCTACTTCCTGAATGATTGCGGCAATCCATTGCTCATGCAGTTCTTTTTCAATGGCCAGAATATGATGGGCGTGCTGCTGCCATTCAGCGGAGAATTCATTTAACTGATGAATCATTTCCTCAAGATGACCTTCTTCTTCCAAAATAATAGATTTTACCATGATCTTAGACGATTCTTCCGTAAGAATCTCTTGATAAACAGGGTAAAGTTCATCAGCGCGCACTTCAATTGCATAGGTTACAAAAAGATAAGCGGCATATTTTAAATCTTCCTTGGTAAGTCCAAAAGCCTGCTGTAGGTATTTACAAGCTTTGATATCCAGCGAATGAAGGTATTGTCGTGTCGCTACGGGAGCAAGAAGTTCCTTGCTTTCATAGGTTTTGCAAAGCTCGGGATCTATTTTTCCAATTTGTTTTTTTAAATAATAAGCATGACGGTGTTCTTCAGCAGCATGTTTCAACTGGATCTGACTGACCAAAACCGGATGCTCACATTTTGATATTTTCCTTGCTCCGGCATTTTCCATAAATGAAAGAGTATTCAGCCATTTAGCGTGGGTATTGCCTTCCTGTACAATCCTTTTCAACAAGTGATGAAATTCCATAGATTTTTATTTTGATGTCAAAAGTAGTATATTGCCGGATGGCTATATGGTGCCAGTTTTGATATTATGGATAGTCCGGTTAGAATTCCTTATGAAAGCTTTATTAAAATAGATAGAAAATCAGACACTTCCATCTATTTACAAATTGCCAATCAACTGATCAATGCTATACAAAGAGGTTTTTTACCTTTTGGAACCAAACTTCCGGGTACAAGAACCTTTAGTGAAATGCTGGAAATCCACAGGAATACAGCGGTAGCGGTTTATGACGAGCTTTCGGCACAAGGCTGGACAGAGAGTTTTCCCAATAAAGGAACGTTTGTGATTGGAAAAGATGAGGAAAAGCCCATAAAGGTTAATGATTTTCAACATAATAATCTTCAAAATTATCCTGAAACAACAGGGTTCTTATTTAAAACATCCAATATTCTGGATAATCCTTTTGAACATTCGGATTGTGAATATGTTTTCAATGACGGGGTTCCTGATATCAGACTGACCCAGATTGCCCAGCATTCGCGGTTTTATAGTTCTATTCTTAAACGGAAGTCCAATCAGAAGATTTCCGGACATTATAACCATGACGGAAGTGAATTTTTCAAGGAACATCTATCCCGATATCTCAATTTATCGCGCGGATTACCCATTTCTAAAAACAATCTTCTGATCACCCGAAGCACGGAAATGAGTATTTATATTGTATCCGAAATCCTTCTTTCTCCCGGAGATGTAGTATTGGTAGCAGCTTTAAGCTATTTTTCCGTCAATATGATTTTTATGAAAGCCGGAGTTCAAATGGTCTCAATTCCTATTGACGAAGAGGGAATCATAGTAGAAAATGTTCGGGAAGCTTGCAAAAAGCAAAAAATAAGAATGCTCTACCTCACACCACATCACCACTATCCTACCACTGTTGCCATAAGTGCACAAAGGAGATTGGAATTGCTGGAGCTGGCCAATGAATATGGTTTTATTATTCTTGAGGACGATTATGACTACGAATTTCATTACGACAAAAGTCCTATCCTTCCTTTGGCCAGTGCAGATACCAATGGAATGGTCATTTATATCGGTTCGTTTGGAAAGTCTCTGGCTCCCGGATTCAGAACCGGGTTCATCGTTGCTCCCGAAAATCTGATGGCTGAAATGAGGAAGTATTTGGGAATTATAGACCGTCAAGGTGATATTCTTATGGAAAGAGCATTGGGAGAAATGATTGAAGAGGGAGAAATTAACCGGTACCTGAAAAAATCACTAAAAGTGTATCAGGAAAGAAGGGATTATCTTGCTGTTCTCCTTAAAGAAAACCTTGAAAACCTCATCACTTTTCAAATACCTTCCGGCGGGTTGGCCATCTGGCTGGAATGGAATGTTCCCATTAACCTGATGCAACTGAGCCGCGGATGCGCGCAGGATAACCTGTTTATTCCTAAAACATTGTTGTATCAGAATAAAAATCTGACGGCCATGAGACTGGGATTTGGAGATCTTAATGCTGATGAAATGGAAAAAAGTGTTGATGTTTTTTCCAACAATGTGAAAAGATTGATAGAGTGATTTTTCTGCCACGAATGCACGAATTAAAAAACCAAAGAATTTATGCATTAAATCTATGTGGTAAAAAATATAACCACATAGGCACATAGGCTTATAAGAAAATTTATTCGTGCATTAGTGGTATTAAAATATGCAGCATCCCTCTTACTGAAGATAATTAGTGGTGGCGAGGAAAAACAATCTTATTCTTCTTGTGTTTTGGCTTTTTCTTTTTCCTGTTTAAAAAAATAATAAAACCGGTAATAGGTAATGAAGTGGCTATAATTCCTGCCAGAAAGTATAGGATTCGTCCGGTCATTCCGAAAATACTTCCGGTATGCAAGTCGTAATTCCTTTCCCTAAGGGCAGTTCCGTTTCCAATGTTTTTATCTTTATACGACTGATATTTCAGCTTTGCTCCGGAATATTGATCAAAATTGAACTGTTCGTTCTGGTATTGCTTTTCACCTTTTGTTATTTCTGCATAATATGTTCCTTCATCTGTTCTGGGAAAGTTAATCATTGCAGATTTCTTATGGACCATCTGACTTTCCACAGTTTTCCATATCTTGGCAAGAACCATATCCCGATCAGTAGATTCATTCTTAGGTTTATTGCTTTTTATTTTTTGTTCTACTTTGCCATTGTTATTTAAAAAATCTTGTATCCATGTATCCATACCCTTAAAATTCCATATCAAAGCAGAATAGGCAATCAAAAGTAAAGGGATCATCGAATAAAATCCCAGCACATTATGAAGATCATAATTGATTCTTTTCCAGTTGGCAGAGAGCTTAATAAAAAACATGCCTTTGAGCATACTTTTACTCATTTTCCGCGGATACCATATCACCAGTCCGGAAAAAGAATGACAGCCAATACTAAGGTTGAATAACCGGTAATGGCTTTCCCTATTTTTTCTCCCAGAAGCAATCTTCGGTGGAGATCAAGGACAATTTCAAAAAAATCCGTTTTTGCGTTTTCTACTTCCTGAACATTTCCGGTGTATGGATCAAGATATACCCGGTAATAATACACGTAAGTTCCCCAATACGTCAACGCTTCATTATCCATTTTCAACGTTCTGAACATATAGGTTCCGTAAGGATCCGAAGAAATCTGTACTCTTTTGATTTTTAAGCCTTCAGGAAGTACCTGTTCAGCTTTAGCAGTTAATTCGGCAAGTGGTAATTTCTCTTTACCTATCGCATTTATGTAATATCTTTGGGGATGTATCAGATGTTTCAGTTCATCCTCAAATGAAAGGATACAACCTGTTGCAGCCATTATGACAACTATAAGCCCGGACGCGAGTCCGAGCCATAGATGTAACTGATAGGCTATTTTTCTAAATTTAAGTTTCATAGCTTATAAGGAGTAGTGGAAAGTGTATGTGTCGATAAAAATCAGCAAGCTTTCTTTTTGCCTTTATATAGACTCTTCACTTCTGTCTTGGTAGTATTAAAATTTAAAACTTACTTCGGCAACAAAATTACGCGGCATCTGAGCCACAATCACTCCCTGGCCTGCAAAGTACTGCACATTGCCTATATTATTCATTTTAAATCCTAAGCGATATCTTTCTTTTTCTAAAGTAACAGAAGCATTGATCAATGTGTAGGCAGGAAATGCAAATTGTCCGGTTGTTACTTTATTTCCGGTAATCTGTTTTCCGACACGGTTTACCCCGAAACCTACTCCTAATCCCTGAAGCCCTTTAATGGGAATAATATAACTGATCCACGAATTAAATACATTGGCAGGACCTGCAGATTCCGGGCGGCGGCCTTCCACATCGGCATCTGCTTTTTCAAATCTGCTGTGGTTATAGGTATATCCTGCCATAATGTTTAATCCCTGAACAGGATTCATAATGGTTTCAATTTCGATTCCTTTACTCCTTTGTTGTCCATCCTGAATAACAATAGCATATTCTTGTCCATCACGAACGACTCCGATTCCTCTTTGAATGTTGTCAACAAGGATATCATAGTATCCTACCGTGAAATTCACTTTGTTTCTCCAAAAATTTCCTTTTACGCCTACTTCCCACTGGTTGGCCATTTGTGGCTTCATATCATCACTATAATCTGCCAGTTTCTGTACCACAGGCGGTGTATAGCTAAAGCCGTTCATATAGTTTCCATAGGCTGATAGCTGATCTTTAATAATCTGATACACCAAACCTATCTTCGGAGACCAGGCTGTTTGCTTAAACTCTCCTGCACGAACGTTGGTATTCAGGTTAAGCTGTCCTTTGCTTTCGTAGTGATCAACACGCAAACTTAATAAAGTAATTAGTCGGTCTGTAATATAGGTTACATTGGAAATATATGCTCCATACAGATTAGCAGAAGATGTATTTCTAACCAAAGGTGTTTTCCCTAATTTAATGGCTTCCTGGGTAAAAGCCTGGATTTTCTGAAGGGCAAGATCTTTGGAGATACTTCCATAACTACCCGTTAAGCTTTGTCCATCAATATACTTGTCGTCAAATGCTACAATTGGAGAATGATTGTTGTTGATAGACTGATTTAAATAATCTAATCCAATTAAAACTTTATTTTTGATTTTACCAATATTAAATTCCCCATTAAAGTTTTGCTGAAAACTTGTAGAAGCAGCTTCCGAATTCTGCAATTGTACATTACGTTCCAAATCCTTATCATTATCTTTACCTCTGATGAACTGATATTGATATATACCTTCAGTTTTTCTGAAGTTTCTTGAAAGCAGGGTTTGTGAGGACCATTTATCTGAAATTTTATAATTGGCTTCAGCTCTTACGTTGATGGAAGGAGCTTTCAGGGTCATATCATTATTGGAATACGATCTTTTCCAATCGAAGCCCAGTTCATCAGGATTGTGTGCAACATAAGGTCTTGTTCTGGAAAGAAAGATAATCGGAGTATTGGTTCCTTCATAATTATAGATCTGAGCACCTAAACTGAATTTCAAACGGTCACTGACCTGATAACTTACTGTTGGAGCGACAAAGAATGATTTTCTGAATTCAGAATCCCTGAAGCCATTCTGATACTGATAAGCTGCATTCAGGCGGAACAATGTTTTCCGGTTGTCGGTTATCGGGCCATAGACATCTGCTGTCACCCGATTCAGATTGTAGCTTCCCATAAGGTAGGATATTTCGCCTCCGAAATAATCTTTCGGTTTTTTTGTAACTAAATTGATCAGCCCTCCAAATGATGTTACCGCTCCTCCGTACAATGTCCCTGAAGGACCTTTAATTACTTCAAGACGTTCAATATCTGAAGGATCGATTTCTCCGTTGGTCGTCGCAGGAATTCCATCAACCATGGATACTTTTGTCGGGAAACCTCGTAAGCTGTAGTAAAAGCTTCCGTCACCGGAACCCCTTCCCGGACTTCCCTGCATTTTTACCATACCGGGAACATTTTTCAAAACCTCTGAAACATCATAGGTAAGCTGCTCCTTCATGATTTGCTGATTAATGCTCGTGTATGCCTGAGGATTTTCTAAGTTTTTTAAGGGCATTTTTGCCACAGAAGTGCTGTCTTTGTCCAGAAATTTGTTTCTGCTGACCGCATAAATGGTAATTCCTTCAATCACATTATTATGAATGGAAGCATAAATAGCCGGAATTTCATAGACATCTTTTTTAATGCTGATTTTCTCACGCATCAATTCGATATCATTTAAAACCACCTGAAGCATATATTCTCCAGGTGGTACATTTTCAAAGTAATATTCTCCTAAATTATTGGTTTTTGCCTGATGAGACGTATCCAAAAGCCTTAAAACGGCATTTTTTACAGGTGCCTGTTCAGACAGCATGATTTTGCCATGAACTCTGTCGCTCTGTTGTGCTGAAAGCTGATTTGAAGTTAAAGCAAGACCAAGAAGTAATATAAGGGTTTTAGATGTTTTCATGCTGTAAGTTTTGTAACAGGGGATAGTTTATTTTACCGTTTTGTGATAACGGGAATGATTCTATAAGGTCAGCGCGTACATATTGAGGATTGATGCGCAGTTTGTTTTTAATAATTTCTGTGATAACTTGTGGATCAATCTCCGGATTGTCGTACAATACAATGATTTTCTTGTCGTTGGAATTCAGGCAGACAAAAGTATTTCCTTCCATCTCATTTTTCAGGATAAACTCCACTTCATCCAGGTTAAGACGGATTCCGAATAGCTTCATGATTCTTTTGATACGTCCGGTAATATAATAGATGCCGTTTTTTCCCTTTTGAGCGGTATCTCCTGTACGGAGCACTGCCGGCTGCTCATAAGAGGTCAGATCTTTAAGCGTATGGGCATAACCTCCGTAAATACTGTTGTGAGAGAACAAAAGCTCATCGTTATCCGGATCAATACTGAAATCGCCTCCATGAACCGGAGTTCCGATGGATGTTTCATCTTCAAGAAGACCATCTGTGGTGAGATAAGCCATTCTTCCACCTGCTTCGGTCTGACCGTATTGTGCAAAAAACTGTTTTTCAAACTCATGACAGTAAGAAAAAATGGTTTTTCTCAATTCGCCATTGATCACTCCTCCGGTGTGAGTCATATATCTTAAACTTGGACTGTCTTTTCTAAAAAAACCGATTCTGTTCAGATTTTCGTAGAGATAAGGAACTCCTCCCAGAGTACTGTACCCGAATTCTTCCATTTCATCCCAGAAAGCTTTTTGCATGATGTCTTTGTCGGTGCAGACAATTCTTCCGGCACGCATACAGTTGGTCGTAAAAATGGAAAAACCGTACACAAAATTGATCGGAACATTCAGAGGAACCACATCCGATTCTAAAATAGGCATATACTGAAGAATACTTAACGCATTCTGATACAGACTTTCGTCGGATAATTTAACCAGCTTGGGAATGCCTGTGGTTCCTGAAGTACTTAACAATATTTTGATTTCAGGATTGATAACCACTTCACATTGATAATCTTTTTCACATGAATACTCACCGAATCCGAAAAAGCTTTGACAGTATAACCCGGAACTTCTTCTCGTGATGGGTCAAAGATATATTTCGGGCGGTATTCTTCTTCCAAACGTGCTTTGAACTCCGTGTGAAGTTTTTGGCCTAAAACAGCAATGGTGTGTGCTGTTCCGTAAAAATTCAGCAGGACTTCAATGGAAGAAAGCTGATTGTCATTGTACAAAAAGATCAGGCCTTTTTCTACGGGGTTAAGGCCTAAAGATCTGTACAGAGTACCAACCGGAATAGTTTTTCCGGTGGTAGCGTCTGTAAACAACAGATTTCTGTTGGCAATTACATTTTCTAAAATTTTCATATTCTTAGTTTTCTACGAGGACCTCGTATTTTTTCATTTTTTCACGAATTTTACCTACCGTACCCATTTCCAGGATATCGTTAAAGTCAAATTTGATCTGATAAAACTGCTCCAATGCTTCTACAATAAGCAAATGAGACATCGAATCCCATTCGGGGATTTCCTGGTAGGTAAGATTTTCATTCACCAGTTCTTTTTTATCGCAATAGCTGAGGCGATAATTTCATAAAATTCTTCTGTTGTATTCATTTTAAATTTTTATAGTTTTCCATTTACCGTTTTTAAAAATCATTAAGAAAAGGACGGCCAGTACTATTTCTGATGAGACAATGGCGGTAAATATGCCCGTCAGTTCCCATTGAAATCTTACCCCCAGCAGGTATGCCAGAGGAAGCTGGATGACATAAAACATAATGATATAAAGCATGGTAACCTGCATGATATTTCCGGCGGCATTAAGGGCACGGCTGATCACCATCGTAAAGCCCAGTAAGAGATAAGCCATAGATACGACATGAATGTACTGAACAGCATATCTGGCCACTTCAGTTTCTGTGGTGAAAAATTTCACTACATATTCGGCTGCAATTTGCCAAAACAAGGCTACAGCAATAAGATAGGTCATATTGATGGTTCCTGCCCGCCAGACTGTTTTTTCAGCTCGGTCGGGATCTCCGGCTCCCAGATTTTGTCCTGTAAGAACTCCGGCAGCATTTCCGATTCCCCAGGCAGGCATCGTCGCTACTGAAGCAATACGCTGCGCAATGATATATCCTGCCAATGCTGTCGTTCCGAAAGTAGAAATGATTTTCACCATAATCAGCCAGCTGGAAGTTGGAATGATGTACTGTACCAATCCGCCAAAGGCTATTTTCAGTATTTTTCTGAGCAGAGGAATGTCCAGATGGAATTTCATCAGGATATTAATACTCGTTTTACCCGAAAGCAAAATGAAAAACTGATAGATGACAGCTAATAGCCTCGATAAAATCGTTGCATAGGCCAGTCCCATTAATCCGAAAGCAGGAATAAATCCCACACCGAAAACAAGAACTACGGCAAAAACAATATTCGAAATATGGCATAACCATAATGACTTCATCGCAAGATCGGCATCCCCGGCTCCTCTGAAGAGTCCGTTTATGGAAAGCCTTAGAATAACCAATCCGATGCTTAGAAATACCAGACGCTGAAAATGATAATCCATCGGTTACGACATCTGTACTGATCCCGAGGAACGCAACAATTTCCGAGGCAAACAGGCAGGAAATTCCCCCGATCAAAACGGCGAAGAAAAAAGCTAAAAGAATAATATAGTGAGCCGTTCTGCCCATTCCTTCGGTATCCTTTTCACCTGCTCTTCTGGCCACAAGAGTTGCTGCAGCAATTCCAAGTCCTACTGCAATAGCATAGGCAAAATTGATGTAGTTGTCTGTAATTCCCACAAGCCCCAATACTTTATCCCCCAATCTGGCGATAATCAGGAGATTGACGCTTACAAAAACAGACTCCATCACCAATTCCATCACCATTGGAATGGCTAAACTAAAGATAGAACGGTTGATACTTCCCGATGTCAGCTCCACCTTTTTTCCGGCGAGAGCTCCGTAGGTAAAAACCGTTCCTTCCTTTAGCATATGCAGGAATTTCCTCATAATGCTGCTACAGAGTTTTTGTTGGTAATCTGATGTAAAGGGTTCGGTAAGGCTCCATCCTTTCTCGGAATCGCAAATGCTTTATTTTCGCTGTACCCGTTATTTTTCAAACGAAGACTGTTGATATAGAACCTTTTGAATGCCGGAACATACAGGTCATATTTAGCATATCTTTCCTGCAGATGAGGATTGTCATTTTTATAACTTTCGATGCAATCATGAACAAGGGTCCAGAACGTCTCTTCTTCAAATTCTGAATAGGTATGAAGAACATTGGATAAATATCTGAAGAAAGCATCAAAAACGCCTAACAGAATAAACAAAGGAACATTCTCCTTGTTGGAAGACTGGATAAGACCATCCGCAAGGTGTGCAGGGAGTTTTTCTCTGGCTTCTGTGGTAAGAACGATATCATCCACGAAATCTTTAATCACGATTCTTTGTGGCACTCCGTTCTTTAAAACTACCATAATGTTCTCACCATGAGGCGTTACACACAATGAATGGGTATAATAAATATGAAGCAGCGGTGTCAGGTAAGCATCCAGATATTGGGTGATCCATTCTCTGATCGTCATTCCTGCTTTTTCTGCGAATGCCTGAACCAGCGGTGTCCCGTTCTTATCCACATACAACAGGGAGGCCATTGTTACCATTTCTTCATCTGATTCCAGATAGTTTTCGGCACTTTCACGCCAAAGAGCTCCCAGGAATTCATTGTACTGATAAGGTACGTTGGCAATAGCTCCGTACTGAGGATGTAAATAGGCAATAGAAGCCTCTTCTCCCAGGAAAATAGTTCCTTTATGATCAAGGTAAGTGTCACCTTTAATCAAGCTTTTTACCCATGCTGTAATTGCAGGAGCAATTTTCATCTGTTTCGGTGATAATCCCCTGATATTTCCGGTACTTAAAATGGAAACCGCTGTTTTTAAGTATCTTTTTTCCGGATGGTCTGAATTGAACAAAGTACGGATACTTTGCTGCGGGCTGTAAACATCATTTCCTTCTCCCAGCCGGATCAGCAGTCCTGAGGCAATATCGCCAGCAAAATGAATCTTCAGCTTATGCTCCCACTGCCATGGATGAACAGGAATAAAATGATAATCTTCTACAGATTTTCCCTGAGCGGTCAGTTTTTGTTTGAACTGATCAAACAATTCGGGGCCTATTTCAGAGCGGTAGAAATCTTCTCTGTCAATAGAATCCAGGGATTGGAATGCAGATCTGCTGCGGTGAGCAGCCAGCCATAAAACCTTCAGGTTCTGATCCGATTCGGGAGCAAATGCCTGCAAATCACGTGGCGAAAAGCCCAGTCTACTTTTGTTCACAATGACCCAGGGATGCCCTGTCATGTGATGTTCAATGGTTTGATAGTCCGAAGCTGCCAGATCCTGTGAAGTCATTGTTCCTTTAGCCAGAATCATGGCATCACAGTATAAAGTGTGCAATAATTCTTCGGTGTATCTTGCGATGGTGTATGGATCAAGGTCAAAAACCGACTGCATTTCAAGAAAAAAGGCTGCAACATCTACAACAGGCTGTTTTTCTCCATTTTCCATTCTGGTGATACTGTCTTTGTCAATATGCCAGTAGTCCATCATTCTTTCCTGGCCACGGAAGGTGTATTGAATAACCTCCACTCCTGTTTCAAGTGTAAAAACCGTAAAGTCTTCATCGTCCTGAAATGTTGCAACAGGTTTTAGTAATTCTTCATGCATTAATTCTGCAATAGTTTTGGCCATAAGGTTTCTGTTGGCCTCATTCCAGTTTTCCTGGCTGATTGTATATTCTAAATGGGTGTTCATTTCTGTTATATTTTTGCGATTGGTAATTCAGCGTATTTCTCTACATCAAAATCCTGGAAAGCGATTTTCTTTTCCACTTTATAATGCTCTCTTCCAAGGATATCGTTGATGATAAAAGAATTACGATAGGCTGCCATTCCAAGATCTGTGGAAATGTAGCTGTGGGTGTGTACTTCTGCGTGCAGCACATAGATTTCTCCTCCGTTTTCATCAATGGAATAATTCCTGTTTACTGCAAATAAGCCGTTAGAATCTCTTTTTATTCTTGATTGTATATTTTTAAGGAATAAAGGTTCATGATAACGATATCCCGTGCCGAGAATCAGATAATCTGCTTCCTGTTCGTAAGGTACTTCCTGTTCCAGCTGCGTGAATTCAAGATGAAGAGATTCAGGGCTTTCATTATTAACCCTGTCAAGCTGGCTGTTAGGTATGATCGTCAACTTCGGATCTGCGTTATCGATATTCAGATCGTAGATAAAATCGTAAATATCATTGATGAGGTCATAATTAATCCCTTTAAACTGGGCCTGCTGCTTGCTTAAAATTGTTTTTCTGGCCTCTTCACTTCTGCTGTAGAAATATTCCACATAATCAGGCGAAGTCAGCTCCAGTGTCAGCTTTGAGTATTCCATAGGGAAAAACCTGTCAGGACGGGAGTACCATCCCAATTGCGTGTCTTCATCTCTGCTTTGAAGAAGATCATAAAAAACCTCAGCAGCACTTTGTCCGGAACCGATTATAGCAATCTTTTTACCTTGAGACAATAATTCTTCCTTTCGGTATAAATAGGAACTGGTATGGATGATTCGGGCATCATTTTTAGGAATAAAAGAAGGAATATGCGGCTGTGTTCCCGTTCCAAGGACAAGTCTTTCCGTTTTGAAAACCTGTTTTTCTTTAGTCTTTGTATCAATTGTAGAAACAAGGTAAATACCGTTTTCATACTCAATATCCGTTACCTGTGTTGAAAAACGGCATTCAGGCAATTGTTTTATCACCCATTGGCAATAGCGGTTGTATTCTTTTCGTGGAATGAAGAAGTTTTCACGGATAAAGAACTTATACAGCCTGTCGGTTTCTTTAAGGTAATTTAAAAGGCTTAACGGATGGGTTGGATCTGCCATGGAAACACAATCACATAAAAAAGGTGTTTGCAGGGTCACATGGTCGATCATCAATCCCGGATGCCAGTCAAAGCCATCTCTTTGATCCAGAAAGAGGGTTTTCAATTCGGAAATGGGATGTGATAATGCTGCAAGACCTAAATTAAAGGGGCCGATACCTATTCCTATGACGTTATATACAGTTTCGTTATTCATGTTCTGTGATGTTGGTGGTGATTTTTACATTTTTGTTTTGAGGGAATTTTTCCCAGTACCATTCTCTGTAGCAGAAGTTGAGGTTTGCTTTTTTATGGGGCATTTCAATCACTTTTTCTACTTTGAAACCGACGTGGGCCTTATTCATCATGGAAGCGAGTGAATCTACCGAGCCCTCTCCTACCATTTTACCTACCTCAGGTTGAGCAAAAACATAGTCGACCATAGATTGCGTGGAAGGTGATACATATTTCTTTTTCGGATCCACCGGAGCAATAAACTGATGCGTTCCATAATCTGTAGGCAGTACATCATAATAGTCTCCTACCATATCTCTGGATGCCCAATAGATCTCAATATTACAGGAAGGCTCATCATTGCTCAATACAATATAGCTGTGGGCTTCCTGGCTTGGAAGCATCAGTCGATAGTAGGTTTCAAGCTCATCGATCGGCCAGTTCATCTGCCATATTTTTACGGCGTGCTCACGATTAAACCATTCATGCAGCATTTCAAGGTCATTTTCGAGATCAATGGGCCGTATACTCATGGTGACGTCTTCCTTCGGGAAATAGCGTTTGAAAAAAACATCTGCTCCTTCAGGCTGGATAAGCTGATCCGAGAAGAAATACAGATGCAGCAGATTTGGAACTTTAGCATATGAAACCGCTGCTGCATTCACTCCGCCATCTACATTCATTACCGCAGAATGAAGATTTGATTTCACGGACCAATACCTTTGATTCAAAGCATAATCAGTTAATGCAGATGGTTTATGTATATGCAGATACTCAAATTCCTGATAAAGAATATCGATCAATGATCTTTCGTTTGCCAGTCCGGTTTTACCGATTGAGCTGATCAGGGCTGAAAGATTGCTTACCAGCAGGTGATGCGAGATAATATCAAGGAGACGTTCATCGCGGATGAAAAGTTCCTCTATTTCAGGATACTTTTTAATCAGATTTTCGTATTGGTTTTTACTGCTTTCCCGTAAAAGATATCCTTGTCCGTCTCTTACCCAAATTGTTTTCGGAAGAAGGCTTTCATCCAGTTCGATCATCAGGTTTTGCTGATGAACTTCCGGGGCCATTCCGAAGGTGTTGAATAATTTATTTAAAGGAGACAGCAGTAGTTTGATGTATTTTTCAAACCATAACATGACCGCTTCCTCTCCTTCCAGCCCCATATTCTGAATAACATTTTCAAAAAAATGAGTGGCAAAACCCGTTGCAGAAGAAGGCTCATCCTGACATAACCTGGCCAGTAATAATACTCTATCCTTCGGTGAGAATGGATTTTCTCTGATCAGTGTGTTAAAACTGTCGATATTTTTACCTTCAAAATCAACACTTATCGTTGCTGGTTCCAGCAGAAGTTTGAAATCTTTATAGTTTTCCTCAAAGGAAGGACGCACATCTTCCCACCAAATTGCTGACGCATAGCCTCTTTTCAGATCTTTCAGACTGTTGGTTCTTACGGAACCTGTCATCAGTACATGCAAAGAGAACTTAAACATCCACCTGAAATCAGGATTGTATACCGTTCTGATAGAAGAAGTTGCATAAAAGTCTTCACCTCTGGATCCGATATGTATTATTTTTCGGGATTCAAACAAATCGGAGTATTCTTTTGAATCTAAAAGATATTGAGCTTCCCACGGATGAGCGGGAAGGATATAATAGTCATTTGTGTTTTCACCTTCTTTAAGGTAGTTTTTACTGAGTTTTTCCTCTGAAGGAATCAGTTTTCCGATAATTTCCTGTGCTGAGATACCGGGTAAAGATCTTTCAGTGACCAAATTCCTGTTAACCAGGAAATAGTCAAGCTGGAATCCTTTTCCAAATTCCGGGCAATAGGTCTGTTGTTGCTCTTCTGAAAATCCCATCCTAGATTTGGTGAAAGGATGAAGGTTATGACCAACTGGAAGAAGCTGTTCAGATTCTATAAATGAATAGGATAGGCTGTTTTGATCTTTCGAACAGGTTAATGTTTCTTCCAGGTTCTTCAGATTGCTTAAAATCCGGTCCTTGAAACGCTGAAGCCCTGCCTCTGTCGAAGTATCAGAAAACTCTTTATACACTAATGAAATCAATTGTTCAGCATTGACTTCAAAAATTTTCTGGTTTTGATGATCTACCGCCCAAACCGGGAATCCATATTCATGGAAAGGGCTTTCAGAACGATATGTTACCGGCGCAAATAAAAAGATCCCGCTTTTTTTCAGCTCAAACCTCATATGCAACGAATAACCCGTATTTTTCAGCGCTTCAGCTGTTAACGGGTCATAGACAGGAATTCCCTGATAAAATTTTCCGTTTCTAAGCTCTCTGAGCATTCCGTTCAGTAAAATGCGGAATGTTATTGCTTCAGCTTTTTCTTTCCACTTAGTTTTCTGTACCAAAGTTTTCTCCATGTTTTTTGATTTTAGTAAGAATTCCGTGAATATCTTCTGTGGTGGTAATCGGGTTGAGGAAGGTAAATTTCAGGTAGAAATTTCCGTCAACTTTTGTACTGGCAACCAATACTTCTCCACTGTAAAACAGTTTCATCTTGATATATTGATTCAAAGCATTGAGATCTGTAATCTCAGGTCTTACGTATCTGAAAACCAATACGCTTAAATCAGAATCTGAAAGCAATTCAAAATCAGCATCTTCATCGATCATCGATGCAGCATCTTTGTAAGGTCGATCACGGTGTCCGTATATTCTGCTAGCTGCTCTTTTCCCATCATTCGCAGGGTAAACCAAAGTTTTAACGCGTCAAATCTTCGGGTACTCTGCGTAATGGATTTATTGATCTGTGCAGGAATTTCCTCTTCATCCATTTCTTTAGGATTCAGATAGTCTGCATGATGTTTAAGGATTAACAGTTCTTTTTTGTTTTTAACAATAAAAGCACTGCTGCTGATCGGCTGGAAAAAGGATTTATGATAATCTATCGTTACAGAATCTGCTCTTTCAATGCCTGTCAGAAGATGACGGTATTTTTCGCTTAAAAGTAGCGCACATCCGTACGCTGCGTCTACATGCATCCAGATGTTGTACTGTTCAGATATATTTGCAATATCTTCCAGTGGATCTACATTTCCAAAGTCTGTCGTTCCGGCAGTAGCCACAATCCCAATAGGAATATTCCCCAGTTGTTCTTCTCTTTTAATATATTTTTTAAGCAGAGAAATATCCATACGGAATCTGTCATCGGTAGGTACCTTAACGATTGATTTTTCACCAAGACCCATGATAGAAGCATTTTTCAGGTTACTGAAATGCGATTTATCGGAAACGAAAATCCTGAAACGGCTAGCTTCCTGTGGTAACCCATCGAGTTTTATATTGTGATTGTACCTTTTCTGAGAAAAGCAATCACGCATCATAACGAGCCCCATCAGGTTACTTTGGGACCCGCCAGCGGTGAAAACACCATCGCTTTCATTGGTATTATAGCCCAACTGACCGGCTGTCCAGTCGATCAGTTTTCTTTCCATAAATGTTCCTCCGGCACTCTGATCATAAGTATCTTGTGATGAATTGATAGCGCTTACCAGAATTTCTCCCGCTAGAGCAGGAATCACCACCGGGCAGTTTAAATGGGCAACATATTGTGGAAGATGAAAAGCAGTGGCATGCTTTACATAAATATCGTCTACTTCGTTCAGTAGTTCTTTATAGGTAGATAGTTTTTGGTTAAGATCGATCTCTTGTACCATTCCTTTCATTTCTTTGGCTTCGATTCCGCTGAAAGGCTTGTCATTTCTGTAAAGAAATTGTTGTACAAGTTCTAAAGTGCTGTTGACTGCATTACGATAATGATCGTAATTGTCCTGGTGGAAAATACTTCCAAAATTCCCCGAAATGTGAGGTGAAGTAGTGTGTGAAACCTCTTCAAGGGGCGCAAAATTGTTGTTCATATATTTTTTGTAAGGTGATTTTTTAAATCAATAGATTGTGTGCGGTTTTTCGACATATGATATTATATGCCTGACAGTCAGGTTTTTAAATTTGTCATTTTTTTCTTTTTTTGTTTGGTGGTTCAGTAATTATTCCTAAATTTGAACTCGCTATTGTTATTTAGAATAATTAAAAACAAAGATAAAAATTATTATTAAACACCAAATTTTTTTTAATGAATTCTTTAGAAATTTTAGATAACGACAGTATGACAGCAGTAAAACTGCTTCCTACAGTCATTGAGATCACATCTCAGGAGCGAAGAATGATAAAAGATGCCGCGGAGCATCTGGAGAAAAAATACGGAAGCTATGAAAACCGTGACTTTATAAAGCATGTGCATCAAATGGCTTCCTATTTTCTACCCGAGAGAATTTTACATATTGCGGCCGATTTTGCGAACGATTTTTCAGAAAATCAATATGGAGCCTTGATTTTCCAGGGATTGATGGATATTGATCAGGAAAGGTTGGGCAGTACTCCACCCAACTGGCAGTCTGCGGATTATGCCAAGTTTAACCTGTATGGTTTTGCCTGCGCATTGATTCACGGAGCTTTACCGTCGAAACCTGTACAATATTATTCACAACGTAAAGGAGGCGGATTAATCCATGCGATTATACCGGATGAAAAGATGCGTGAAACACAGACGGGTTCTGGTTCTGCAACCGATTTGTATGTGCATACGGAAGATGCTTTCCTTAAACATCAGGCAGATTTTCTGAGCTTTATGTACGTGAGAAATGAAGAGCAGGTACCTTCCACCCTCTATTCTATCCGTTCTCACGAATCTATCGGAGAAAATTACAGACCTCTGTTTGAAAAGATGTATAAAATTCCCAAGGATGCCAATCTGGAAACCGGTGAGAGTGAGGAAGAAACGCTGGATTCTGTTTTATATGGGAATTACAAGCTGCCATTCATGAGATTTGATGCTGCAGAACAGCTTTTTAATCCTAGCATTAAACAGTCGGCTGAAGCCCGGCAATGCCTGACGGAATTCTGGGACGACGCAAGACATCTGATTTATTCGGGGTTTACGCCGCAGGCGGGAGATGTTATCTTGGTAAATAATCATTTATGCGCCCACGGAAGATCTGCTTTCCGTGCGGGAGTAAGAAATATTGATGGCATTGAACAAGCATGTGAGAGAAGAATTATGCTTCGCATGATGAGTAAAGTGAGCCTGATCGATATGCGGGCACACACCTTAACTGAAGATCCGTTTTTTGTGATCGAAGAACATTTAGGCAAGAACTTTCAACATTTGTAGTATTAATTAGACTTTTTTTATCGTCCTAAATGGTAAATCCTTTTTAAGCTCGTCTTAAAAAGGATTTTTTATGAAATTTAAATAAAAAAATAAGTAATCCCATCATAGCTAAAAGATATGGGGTCAGCCTTCTGAAATTATTGTTTAAAAAATCGGTTAAACAAAGACAATTGCTCAGATAATGATCTGCTCCAGTATTCCGTAACGTGACCTCCTAAAGATTCTGTATATAAATGCTGAACTTTAGCTTCTGTCAGTTTTTTGTGGAAATTTCTGTTCATTTGAATCATCTGGGTATCATCGGTACCACAGTCGAAAATGTATTGCTGGCCTGCCGTTGCCATCAGTTTTATTTTGTTATCGGTAAGAAAGGTTGGATTGATTGACTCCAACGGACCTAAAACTTTATTAACCATATATTTCTGATATCCTTCCCCGAAAACCGTGAAGTCCAGCGCACCACAGGAACTTCCGACAATGCCGAATGTTTTGTTGTATATAACTCCGATATTAGTAGCTCCGTATCCACCCATACTCCACCCTAAAATACCCCTGTATTTCTTTTCAGACTTTACAGGATAGTTTTTATCCACAAATTCTACCAGCTCTTTACCAATAAAAGTCTGATATTGTGAATCTTTAACCAATGGACTGTCTACATACCACGAACTGTAATTTCCGTCCGGCAATATATAAATGGTTTTATATTCCTGAGCTTTTTTAACCAGATCCGGAATATCCTCTTTAAGAATCCTATCGGGAGTACCACTGAACCCATGGAGGATATAGACCGACGGATAAGTGGTTTTGGGTTGCACATTGGGGGTAATGATAATTGTTTTGATTTTTTTATTCATTTTAGGACTGAAAATTTCCTGATGAATAATTTTCTGAGCTGACATTTGTGTAAAAGCGGTCAGGATGACCACAATGTTGATAAGCTTCTTCATGCTGTTATACTATTTAATTAATGAAAAACATAATATCAGAGCACAAATTTTAATGGAAGTTTTCAGATAACCAGGTATATTGTAAATTGATTTGATAGAGTTATTCTTCTTTTCCAAAAAAATATAATGTGTCTTATCTTATGACAATACAAAGGTGCAGCCAAAAAAGAACAAAAGCCTCAACATATGTTGAAGCTTTATAAATTTATTTCTTTTTTAATGCGACTGAGCTGTGTGGGGGTGATTCCCAGATAAGAAGCGATATGATGCTGCTTGAGTCTTTTATACAGCTTGTTGTTTTCCAGCAGTTGCAGATAACGTTTCTTGGCTGTTTCATATTTAAGGGAAACTTCTAATGGCTCTTTTTCACGACCCAGTTTTTCTCCAGATAATAGGTGTGAAAAAGTGCCAGATCATGGTGTTTTTCAAGCAATTCACGGTAGGGCTTTACAGGATATTGCATGACAGCACAATCTTCTAAAGCTATGATATTAAAATCACTGGGCTCATTTTTGATAATAGCGGCAGTGGAAGCCACGAAGCTGTTTTCTTCAAAGAAAGTCTTGTAGATAGAATCCCCTTGTTCATCAACAGTATAATAACCTATTAATCCGGATTGTAAAAAATAGTAATACCTTGCCATATGACCGGCTTCCAGCAGAAGATCATTTTTGCTGTACTTTTCTTCTGTGCAAATAGCAAGCAGAGCTTCAGCCGTCTCGTCGGATAAAGGATAATATTGATTGGTTTGTTCTAAAAATAGCGATTGATTCATATGTTGGAAATACCTAAAGGCGTAAGTTTTTTGAATGTCATAAGACGCAAGGATTGAATGCTTCTTTTATCATGATGTTTTTATTTGTTCTGGCTGATTTTGTAAATTACGCAGATCTTCTCAATATGATCTGTTTAGTCTCCAGCGTGAAATATTATGCTACGAATGCACGAATTTTTAATGCAAATGCAGGACTGCTTTATAGTATTTTGTTCCCGTTGATTTTGCAAATTACACAGATCTTCCAAATATTATCTGCATATAAATATTATTGCCACTAATGCACGAATAAAATTATACATTGATAACTTATATAAATCTATGTGTACATGTGGTAGAATTATAAAACCACATAGACACATAGAATTTTGGGCTGTAACAAGCCCATGTGTTCGTGTTAGAAGGGTTTACTTCAGTATTTTTTTCATCATCAAATCAATCTGCTCCTCTTCTCCCAGTCTGAAAATATGCTTATCGAATACTACAAATCCGTTCTTTTCATAGAAATTCAAGGCTCTCAGGTTTTCTTCCCAGACTCCCAGCCATAAATAGGATTTTTTGAGATTTTGAGCTGTTTCCAGCGCCTGATTGTATAAAAGCTGGCCTACTTTTTTGCCATGATGACTTTTCTTTACATAGATCCTTTCAATTTCAAGACTGGTATCATCCTGTAATTCGGTCTGTGCTTTTCCGGAATTGACTTTCAGATATCCTACTGGATTGTCTTCTTCCCAGGCAATATAGAAAATAGAGTCCGCATTATTAAGCTCAGATTGTAACTTTCCAGTATTAAAGCTTTCTTCGAGATACATTTTCATGGCCTCTTCGGTATTGTTTTCTGCAAAAGTCTCGGAAAATGTCTGTATGCCCAAAGTTTGTATAATTTCCAGGTCTTCCAGGGATGCTTTATTAATAGTAACAGAGGTCATAGGATAAAAGTTTATGAAAATAATATTTTTTTAAAGGCTTCTGAAGCCAGGTGTACCTGCACACTCCAATCATCTGCTGCGTCACTTCCTGCATCATCAGAGATGTATTTCAAACATAAAAACGGAATATTCTCTTTTTGAGCGATCAGTGCCAACGGATAGGCCTCCATGTCTACAATATTGTAATCCGTTTCGGAATGGTTCATTTCAAAACTATCACCGCTACCGCAGATCCCTTCTTTCAAAACATCAATCATCAGTCCATATTCCAGTACCGGCGGTACACCGGAAAGCGGAGTTTCATAAAGTTTAAATCCCAGTCCTCTTACATCCATATCTCTCTGGATGAATTTGGTACAACATACTACTTCTCCTTTTTGAAAGCCCTTACTTCCTGCAGATCCTAAATTCACAATCAGTTTTGGTTTTCTTGTATGGATCTCTTTGGTTAATTCGATGGCAGCATTTACCTTTCCGATACCAGTAATTAATTTATTTTTATCGTCAAATACAGTTCCTGCTTCAGAATCTAAAGCGAAAACAAAAAGAGTATCTGCTATAGGATATTGTGTTTCGTGATTAATTTTTATCATTGAAATATAGGATTTAAGCAGCTGTTGGTACTGCATTACAAAGATACGATAGTTATCAGAAACAATCAATTCCGCACAAAAATAAACCTCAAAACATTGTTTTGAGGTCTCAATAAATTTTAAATACTGCATCCGTCAGCATCGCATGAAGTGCCATTGCTACCGGAAAGGTCCTTAAGCGGACTTACACTTTCTTTATAGGTTTGCTGAAGGGCATCTTCAAATACAGCAACGGGCTGGGCTCCGGAAACCGCATATTTTCCATTCAGAATGAAAAAAGGAACTCCTGAAATACCATTGTTTCTTGCTTCAAGAATATCCTGATTCACTTGGTAATCCAGTTCGTCAGAACTTACTGCCTTTATTGCTTCTTCTTTGTTGATCCCTAATTTTTCGGCAAGAGAAACCAAAACATTACTATCACCTACATTTTTACCATCAATGAAATGAGCGATGAATAAAGCTTCTTCCATTTCGTTTGATTTATTATACTTTTTGGCAAGATGAAGTAATTTATGGGCCTTGAATGTATTGGTGATCAAAGCTTTTTCAAAATTGAAATCAATCCCTGCATCTTTCCCCATCTGCGTCACCTGGTTCAGCATTTGGGAAGCCTGAGTTTCCGGAAATCCTTTTTTTTCTCTGAAATACTGAAAGGTATCCTGAGTTTTATCCGCTTCTAATGTTGGGTCCAGCTGAAAGCTCTTCCACTCTACTTCTACCTGGTCTTTGAATGGTAATTTTTCTAATGCCTGTTCAAAATTATTTTTTCCGATATAACAAAACGGACACATAACGTCCGACCATATTTCTATTTTCATTGGATGTATTTTATATAATTTAAAGGACAAAGATACAAAATTATTTTAATGTAATAAAATTTGTTACAGTTTAATATTTACACATAGAAATTATCATGTCTTTTCCCTCAACCCTATTTCTTGCCAACATCATCGGATAAGCGGACCTTTCAAAAACTTACGCTATCCATGGGGTAAACTCTACACCTTTTGTAATGTTAATCCACCCTCCCAAGAATTACTCCCATATTTCCAATTGAGGTAGCAGGACTGTTGGCAAATTCTAAGGAATTCTGCAATTGAGTAAGAATATCGATAACTCCAAATTCTGTGGTGATCACGGCTAGAAGACCAAACATCCGATAAAGGTTTGCTCACTAAAAGTGAAAAAACAGGTTAAGGATAAAATCTATTAAGAATAGTTATTTAGGTATTATAGGTTAGTAATCTTGTTAGAATAGGATTATCTCTGCTTACATGAATTTTAACTTTTTATTACAGTGTATATTTGATTCTTACTTGATTTTAAAACACAAAAGTAGGTATATAGACATTTTAAAATCAATAACTTAACATAAAAAAATAATTCTAAATAAAAGGAATTATTTTTGTCTTTTAATAAAAATTAGTTATACTTTGGCCTTTCAAATAATAACTTTTTTGCTATGACAAAAGTTGATAATATTAATGTATCATTCATTAAAATGGAAAAAATAGGTGTTCAAGCAAGTGCTATAGATCTAAAAAAGATCAAGCCCGAAGATCTTATTAGTATAAAAGAAGAGTTATCAAAAGAAGGTTTTATTTTATTTAGAAACCAAGCCCTTGATGATAAAGATCTTATTTCATTGGGCAAACAAGTTGGAAATGGTAGGCTTGAAGCTTCTGCTTTTTCTGTTAATCATGGAAAAGCAATCAAAGAAGTAGGATATATTACTAACTTAAAGCGTCCTGATGGGAGCCCTCTGGGAAATTCCTTAAATACAACAGATTTTTGGCATTCTGATCAAGAATTCAGAGAAAACCCAGCATCTATAGGTATTTTATTTTGTTTAATCCCCCCGGAGAAGGAAGGACAAACAAGCTTTGTAAGTACATCTATGTCTCTTGTAAAAAAAAATAAAATAAAAAAACTTCAAGGATTATGGAGTACAAGAGAACCTGCTGTTGTTCATGATAACGCACCCAGACTTACAGTCTCTCATCCTACAATACTACAAAATCCTTATACTAAAATGGAATTTGTTTATGTAAGTGAAAATACTATCGATTTCAGGGATACTCATAATGCAAAAAAAGAAATAAACAAATATGATATTTTACAAGATTTATTGACTTCTGATAAAATATATTCACATGATTGGCAATCGGGTGATATAATATTATATGACAACGCGCAGTTGTTGCACCGTAGAGAGAAATATGAAGGAATAAGGTTTCTAAAATCCCTTAAAATATATCCAGATGATAAATATAATACTTCAATTCCTGGAAAGGTTATTTCTTAAATAAAAATTTTAATATGGAACAGTTATTTATTTCTAAAGAGCTTTCATCAAAAATTGCAAAACTTATTTATGAAAGCAATGAGTCATACATTTCTTCGAAAGTATTAGTTGCTCCAGAAAGTATACCAATTCGAGTTGGCATAGCCGGAGGGATGCCAAACAATAGTGTTACTGGAGATATTGTCTCTGGGTGTCTATCTGCTAAACAAGCATGTTATGGAATTTGTTTTGCCGCAAAAGGTTTTTGGGGGCAAGGTATTGATTTTGGAATTAGGAGGAAAAATATTTTAGATATCGACTTAATTAAAAAAGACTTAGATGTTTTGCCAAAATCTCAACGGTACTTACGTAACGGCTGGAATAGTGATCCATCATGGGATTGGGATAAAGCCAATAAACTTGCTGAAATTTTAATGAAAAATAATATACTAACAATCTTCATCTCTAAAGTTTTTATCAAACCTTCAAAATAAGTAATGTTACAACTTGTTTCCAATAGAGCAGAGATTAGAGTTTCAATAAGTGCTATGGATAACAATGCACAATTAAAGACTAGATTAGAATTTATACAAGAATATAGAAACTTGGGAGGAATTGTTATACCTATTATAATGTCTGCATCTTATAATATTTATCAACTAAAACAAAGACAAGATAATATAGTAAATTGGTTGGTTGAAAAAGATTTTCTTATTGCTGAGAATAGCTTACGCTTCCCCATGACAGCTGCCGTAACTCAACTAATTGACTTGTCTAAAACTAAGCCGGTATACAATTCTAATGATGTATGGAGTGGAAGACTGTATGAAGATAAAGCAATTTTTCCGACTACAACAAGTATTCCAGATACATATTCAGGGATTTCAACAGCATATAGTTCTAAGTTCAATAAACATAGCTTATCCTTATTATTTGTTGATCCTGTTAAAACGCATGCTGAAGTCATGAGCCATTCAGGTCAATTAATGCCACCTGCCAAATGTGGAATTGCTGAAATGAGAATGGAAACTTCCAATGAATAAAAATTTAGTAGTTGTAAGTATTTAAAAAAATATGAACGAACTATATATTAATAAAGATATAAATTTTATCCATGATACTTTCCTATGAGAGAGAGTACGCGTGCTGGTATATTATGGATGGCTATTTCAACTCTTTTATATGTACTCCAAGAAGCTATTCTAAAAAATCTCACATTAAGTATAGATATATTTAATATAGTTCTGTTTCGAAACATTTTTGGTCTTCTATTTTTCCTACCCTTATTAATACAAGGAAGATTTAAAGGATTAAGAATTGTCAATAAAAAAATGATATTACTTCGAGCAATATTTGGATTTGGAGCAATGGCTAGTTATATTTATGCACTGAAAAATGGAGCCTTTCTTATGATTGGCTCTATTAGTCTTCTAGTCCCATTGATTACTGCTTTTTTAGTTCCAATACTACTTAAAGAAAATATTCCGTCTCGTTTAAAGGTTGTATTTATTTTATCACTTATAGCGGCTATATTTATCACTTTCGGAAAACAACATCTGAAGCAAAGTTTCAATCTTGGGATTATTTTTGTTTTTATATCAATGTTTTATAATGCTGGCATCTTTATTATTATTAAACTTTTGACAAAAAGTGAATCAAACTTTACTATTAGTGTATGGATGAGTATTACACAAATAATGTTTTCTTTACCATTTTCATTTATTTCGTTGGAATGGCCACAAGGCTTAAATATTATGTGGCTAGCTATAGCAGGAATTTTAGCCGCTTTAGGTCAAATAACTATGGCTCAAGCATTAAGGGTTAGTGATACTACTACTATGGTTTCATCATCATTTTTAAGATTTGTTTGGGTTTTCTTACTAAGTATATTCTTTTTTAATGAAACGCCTAATTTATTTGAGATAATAGGAGCCTTGATTCTAGTTTCAGTGAACATTATGGCTATGTACAATAATAAATAATGTGTATTTATAGAAATTAATTTTCTAAATCTTTTACAAAATCCCATATGTTAACCTGTGTTGTCTTTATTAGATTTGCGTTGTATACATCGATTTGTATGGTACTAACAAATTTGTAAGTAGTGGGTAGAATAAAAAAGAGTTCGACAAACAATATCAACAGACAGTATATTCATGAATGTGACCTTATCTATGCAGTATGCAAAATAGGCGGAAGGTGGAAGCTGCTGATTCTGGATAAGTTAAAGGTTGAAAAACTACGGTTCAGCGAGTTGAGAAAATCAATATCAGGAATTACAGAAAGGATGTTCACCTTACAGTTAAGGGAACTTGAAAAAGAAGGTTTGGTAAAAAGAACAGTGTACGCATTGATTCCTCTTCGGGTAGATAATGAACTTACAGAGATGGTAAGAGAGCTTATTCCAATATGGAAGCTGTTGAGCGAATGCGGAGGAAAACACAGTGATTTAATCCAGATTTCGGAAGCTTTAGAAGAAAAATCTTTTTAAACCAAAAGGATTGTATATTTTTGCCCCAAATTCAGGAATAAGATCATTCCTGAATTTGGGGCAAATATCATGAAACCCTACTGAATCAGGATTTATTGACCTTTTGAGCAAACAATATATGAGCAATCAGGGCCAGAACTCCAAATAGGGCTCCTATAAAGCAAACTCCCGTCCATTGGGCTTTTTGCCAGGCTATTGAAGCCAGCCAAGTTCCAAGAGATCCACCAATAAAGTATGCTACCATATAAACGGTATTCAACCGGTTCACAGCATTAGATTTTATAAGAAAATAATTGGTCTGATTCATAATATGACTTGACTGTACTCCAAGGTCTACCAGGATTACGCCTACAATCAGTCCCCAATAGGTCTCTCCTGCAAAATAAGTAAAGCCCCAGCTTCCAATCACGATGAGTAAAGAGTAAAGGATAATCCGGTTGATATCAAAGTATTTTTGCAATTTGCCTACTTTAGCAGCAGCTAAGGCTCCAACCGCTCCTGCTAATCCAAAACTTCCCACCACAGAAGAACCCGCATTAAAAGGAGGTTTCTCCATATGGAAAACCAATGTGGTAAACAATGCACACATCGATCCAAAGGCCATTGCCCCACGGAAAGCTGCCAGTTGGAGAATAGGTTGTGTTCTGGCCAGATGGGCGACAGATTGCATCAATTCTTTATACGTTCCTTTAAAATTTGGGTGCAGTTCCGGAAGCATTTTATAAACGGCGAGCCAAACGAAAACCATTAGCCCCGCGGCTATTCCGAACATGGCCCTCCATCCCCATACTTCACCTACAATTCCTCCTACAAAACGGGACAGCAGAATGCCCAGCAATAATCCTGACATCACAAGACCGATATTCCCGGATTTTTCTTTATCCGAAGAGAGTTCTGCAGCAATCGGAACAAACAGCTGAGGAATCACTGAAGTAGCCCCAATTAATAGGCTTGCGGCGTATAACATCCAGAGCTCAGTGGCAAATGTCATCCATAACAGAGCTCCAAAAACAAGAATTAGATCAATGAGAATTAATTTTTTACGGTAAAATTTATCGCCTAGAGGTACAATTAATAATAATCCTAAGGCATAGCCGATTTGTGTAAGTACAGAGATCCTGCTGGCAGCAGTTTCAGAAACGTTCAGATCTTCTGAAATAAGGGCCAGTAAAGGCTGGTTGTAATAATTGTTGGCGACAACGAGACCTGAAATAATGGCCATCAGCCAGATTACAGCCCGTGAAATATGGGTAGAATTTACCTGCATGTTGAAAATCGGAATTTTATTGTATCACTATAAATTGATGATAAATAGATTACTATCAGTTTTTAAGAGCTCAAAGGTAGTTAATAAAATAAAGAAAGGATATATATTCTCATAGATTTTACAGAGTCAATTCATAGAAAAAAGTTGTTATAATAGGCGTAAATAAAGTATTTCTGAAATTTATATGAATTTATTTTTACTTTTGTGGAACAACACCTACTGTATGAATGATCTAGATTCACAAAAACAGCTTCTCAAAAGATCTGTGGAGGCAAAAGATATTTTCATTCCACATATTTCTGCCGACCCGGTGGTTTTCGGATTTGATAAAAATGAGTTAAAAGTATTGCTTGCCAAAATGCACTATAAAAAACAATGGCTTTTACCCGGTGGCTATGTGGGAAGAGATGAAGATCTGGACGAGGCTGTGATAAGAATTTTAAAATCGAGAGCCGGTGTTACGAATGTTTTTCTTGAGGAATTCGCAGTTTTTGGGAAGAAAAACCGGAGTGAATTTTATTTTGAGGATTTTGATGACAGCCTGTTTCAGAAGCAGCGATTCATTTCGGTGGGATATTATGCCTTGTCAAATTCTTCAGAAATCAATCCGGTGGCTGATGAAATCAGTGAAATATGTGAATGGGTATATCTGAAGCAGCTTCCGGAAATTGATCTGGCGATGGATCATCGGGAAATTATAGAAAAAGCCCTCCTTACCTTACGGGAAAAAATTTCATACAAACCTATTGGTTACAATTTACTTCCTGAAAAATTCACCCTTCCGGAACTGCAAAAACTTTATGAAGCCATTTTAGGAAGAGAACTTAACCGCGGAAACTTTTACCGGAAAATTAAAAATCTGGGAATCCTTAAAAAACTAGAAGAACAAAGACGTGGCGGAGCCCACAAATCTCCCGACCTCTACTCTTTCGATCAGGAAAATTATACAAAAGCACTGGAAAACGGCCTGAATAGCTGGTAAGCTTTTGATTGTTTTTATGGATGGTATATATCGATGAAAATCCTTTTGCATGTGGGAAATATTGAGGAAATTTGCAGGATGAAAATTATTCCGCTTAAAGAAGGCAATTTCTCCGCAAGCAAAACCAAAGATTTTAGCCTTTTAACAGATGAAAGCTTTGATACGGTAAAAGGGATAAAAATGTCTGTACAGCCCTTTCTTATCATTACTGAAAATGATTATATTCTCCTGGATGCAGGTATTGGCTGGAAAAATCAAGACGGTACATCTGTCGTTTCCGGAATTCTCCACAAAGAAAACATCAATCCCGGCCAGATCACAAAACTGTTATTTTCTCATCTCCATAAAGATCATATTGACGGTGCAGTTCAGGTGACGGATGAAGGTTTTGAAGCTACCTTTCCCAATGCCAAAATGTACATCCAAAGACGTGAACTTGATTTTGCTCTGGAAAACAAAGGCAATCCTTCATTTGATTTTGATGTTCTGGAAAAACTTATTGCCTTACCCAATATCATCTGGATGGATGAAGATCAGGGACAAATTACTAACGAGATTTCATATGAAGTGGTTGGCGGACATACGCCTTTTATGCAGGTTTTCTGGATCAGAGAAAACGGTGAAACGGTATTCTACGGAGCCGATGATCTTCCGCAATCTTCCTATTTAAAATATCATGTAGCTTATAAAAGTGATTTTGACGGCAGAAAAGCAATGGAATTAAGGCTCAAATGGGAAAAAGAAGCGGCCCAAGACCGCTGGAAAATACTTCTTTATCATGATTTGGATCAGGCTGTAATTGAAGCCTAAAAAATGGTTTAAATTGCATTAAACCATTTATAGATATCAAATTCCGAAGGAATATTCAGCTTTTTTCTCAGCCGGTTTTTCCTGTTTTGTATTGCTTTTGGAGTTACAAAAATATAGGTTGCTATTTCTTTGGTCGTCATATTGAGCTTAAGATAAATACAAAAGATCAATTCAGAGTTTTTGAGGTTAGGCTGTATGGCGGATAACTTGTCAAAAAAATCAGGATAGACCAATCTGAATTTATTCAGCAGACGGGGAGAATTTGCTTTTGCTAAAGCCATAATTTCATCTTGTACAAGAATCTTTTGGTTCAAATCCTCTGGATTGGATTCAGTTTTTTTGTTTTTCATAATACGTTTTCATCTCTACTAATTTCTGATGCGCAGCTTTTGTGCAACAGTACAAATTCTTTTCTCTTATTTCAATTCGCATATTAAAAGACTATACAAGAATTGCAATTATTCTGATGTATTCAAAATTCAATAAGTTCTATTTAATATAATTCAGTAAAACACCCTGTTTATGTTGTGGATAATGAATTATTGTGTTAAAATATTCACACATTTGAATTTTATCTCATTTTATACAAGGCAAAGAAAGAAAAAATGATTAAAATTTTGTTAAAATGGTGTACCACATACATACCACGTTCTGTCTTTAGGTAAAATATCATAATCGTTTGCCATAAACACTTTCCGATTATTTGGCTGGCATTTTAAATCTGCTGTAAATGTAGCGGGTATTTAGGTTTACTTTTTATGATCCTGATCAATACTTTTACATTTTAAAGAAGATTTGTGGTATGTAAAGAATAATACTTTTTGGTTCGTAAATACGGCCCGGGAAATGTAATAAATGTAAAAAGCCGGATTCGATGTACGATCCGGCCAATTCTGTGTATTGAAAATAAGTTTTTCACTGTTCCTCAATTTTCGGGGTCATGATAGCAGCTTTGTAAAACCTGAAAAATGATGCTAAAACAGTGAAGTCACTACAGATCTAGTTGTCGCTGGAATTCTTCCAGGTATTTTGCCAGATGGATACCGTCTGCCAATCCATGGTGAGCTTCGACAGAGACAGGAAGCCACTTTTTTCCTTCCCGGACACTGAATTTACCAAAAGAGATCTTCGGAACCGATTCGCCGTTATTGAAATCTGTAGGATGAAGGATGGACGTAAAAGAATTCCATGGAATAGTAGTATGTCTTATGTGGTTCTTCCCTAGCCTTTCATTGCTCAAACGAAGTCCCGATGATTCGTGCACTTCTTTTATTTCTTTCTGTAGTTCTGCATTGAAAATTTCAAAATCCTCCGAAAAATGGGTAAATGAAAAACCAAAAGTGCCATCCGGCCTGCCGATCGTACTTCCTGCATGTACGATATCAAACAAAATGACCTTGCCATCGATAATTCTGAGTTTCAATTCATCAACGGTATTCACGGCAACCATCGATTTATGATAATAATAGGCAAAGAAGGAATAACCTTGTGTTTTCGCCGTCTCGTAAGCTTTGGTACAATCTACTTCTGTGGTAATACCCAAATAGGGGCTTGCCATTTTAGAGAAAAATTCAAAATGCTCCCTTCTGTTCCATTGCTCAATATCTACAATCTTCATTGATTTTTTATTTTATGCAAATTTCTGTAAATTTTATAGTACTACAGGGGTCTTATAGTAAAAATTTAATAGAGGCCGTTTTTTAGGATGAGTGTAAAAGTTGAGTTAATCTTACTACCTCAATAATGGTAAATCCAATCTTTGCTTGATCAACAATGTAAAATAAGAAATTAAACCTTTGCCTGATATTTAGATGTAGAGTTATAAAAGCTCCGGGGTTCCCAGGCTCTTTTATATGATCTATTTTTATATAATGCACAATTATTGCTTTGTATAATGCTGAAAATTTATTAAAAAATCTCATACCGGATTATCAAAGAAAAATCAGTAAAATTAATACTATGGAAATACAGAATCTTAGAGGAAATAGCTGGTCAGCAAGAAAGGTTGATTCTATTTACATCGTAAGTGTTGACAATCAGTCAAATATTGTTGAAACTTTAACGGATTTTATCCGGAACCAGGATATTTATGCCGGGGAAGTTACCGGAATAGGTGCCGTGAGCGAAGCTACTCTCCGTTTTTTTAATCCTGCCACAAAAGACTATGTCGATAAGACTTTCAATGAGCAAATGGAGGTTACCAACATATCCGGAAATGTTTCTGAGATCGCGGGCCGGCAAACCCTTCATCTGCACATTACCCTTGGAAGAGCAGATTATACAGCCCTGGCCGGTCACCTTCTGGAAGCCAAAATCAATGGCGCAGGTGAATTTATTTTTTATCCGCTGCCTACAAAAGTTATAAAAATAAAGAATGAAAATATCGGGATCAATTTCTATGATTTTGAAAAATAGAGCCCCAGTGTGTAGAAAGTTTAATTTTTAAGAAAAATTTATTTAAACTGGCTGTCTCTCATATCTAATGGAAAACAGATCATACTTCAGAGACAAAATTGTAAATCATTATACCTCTGTAGTGGTGATTCCGTACTTCTGCTTGAATGAATAATAGAAGTGAGACAAATTTTCAAATCCCAGATCAAGATAAATATCTGAAGGCTTTTGATTCTTGTTTTTGATTAGATAATAGGCTTCCTTCAGCCTCCTTTCTTTCAACCATTGTTTAGGACTCATATTGAATATCTTATTAAAATCCCTTTTAAAACCTGACAGGCTGCGACCCGTTAATCTTGCAAAAGCTTCTGTTGATACATTAAACATGAAGTTTTTGTTCATAAATTCCTTCAAATCAATCTTATGAGGTTCCGAAAAATCAAACAGGAGATTTTTGACATCAGGATCAGTCTCAAGAAGAAGTTCTATAGCTTCTTTTACCTTTAAAACGGCTAACCTTGGAGGAACTTCCTTCATTTTATACACATACGGGATAAGTGACGTAAAATAGGCTTTAAAAAAATCATCAGATTCAAAAAATAGCCGTCGGTTATCCGAAAACGCCGCGTCCGTCACAATTTTATTTTCCGCCGAATATTGCCTCAGGGTTTCATCATCCAGTGTAATAGAAAGAAACTGGTATTTTTCATTTTTCGCAGGATACTTTATGGTCCTGATCAGTTGATTTTTCCTGACCAGAACCACAGTATTTTCTTTAATTACAGTTTTACCCTGCTCATGAAAAGCATGCGTTTCTCCCGACAGCTGAAATCCTAAAAAATGATCAGGAATGAACTCCTCATGCCCTTTGTAAGATTCAAAAGCACAAGAATATACCAGCTTGTCAAATATGATTTCAGAAGTCTTTTCCATCGTACAAATATCTGAAATTTAAGCGATAACAGACGCTCCTGCTGAAGCAATTTCTTTATCCTGTCCGGGACTTCCGCCGGAAGACGCAATAGCACCCATGATTTTTCCATCATAATCTTTAATCACCACACCGCCTGCGATGGTTAAAAGACCGTCATTCGAGTTAATCATACCGTATCCGTGCATTTCTGCTCCGGCAACAATACTTCCCATCATATCACTGTCAACTCCAAACATAGCGGCTGTACGGGCTTTTTTTATCGCAAATTCTATCACTCCATACACGCTGTCGAGCCTTGCGAAAGCAACTATGTGGCCTCCTTTATCTACCACGGCGATACTTACCGGAATTCCCAGTGATTTTGCTTTTTCTACTGCAGATTGCAGTGCCTTTTGTGCGAGATCATAGCTTAAATCCATATCATTAGCTTTTTGCAGTCCAGGCTTCTGCCTGAAGTTGTTTTACAAAATCCTCTGTTTCCTTCGGATGCACATTTCTGAAGTTGCTGTTTTCATCCAATGCTACATTTACAATGACCTCTGCCATAGATTGTGGATCAAGCTGATGGGCAAGAGATTCTGCAGCGCCATCAAAGGCTGATTCAGGTGTGAAATTGATAGCAGGATCATACCAACGGAATATGGAATCTACCCCTCTATCATTGAAACCTGTACCGAATACTCCCGGATTGCAGGTCGCGATTTTGATATTAAAAGGGGCGAGTTCCGTTTTTAAACCCTCGGCAATAGCTTCCATCGCATGTTTTGAAGCACAATAAGCAGCAACATAAGGTACCGTCCAGAGACCTCCCATCGATGTGGTAAACACAATCTTACCGGCTTTTTTCTGTTCAATAAATTTTTTAACAAAACCCTGAGCCAGTTCCAGTCCCCCAAATACGTTGACATCAAACATGGAACGGATTAATTCTATTGGTTGTTCGGCTATAGGCCCTCCTTCCATAATTCCTGCATTGCTTATTAAAATATCAATGTCATACTTTTTCAAGATATAAGCAATATCTGTGGAATTGGTTACATCAAGTTTATCAACGGTCAGGTCGATTCCCAGTTCTTTGGCTTCACGGATCAGATCACTCATTTGAGGATAAACCTGTGCAGTGGCAATTACTTTATGCCCTTTCTTAGCAAGATCGAAAGCGGCAATCTTTCCGAATCCACTTGCTGCTCCTGTAATCAGAATTGTTTTATTCATTGTATTTTTTTTTAAAATCATAATACAAATTTCAAAGATTTCCAGTCTGTATATATTGCTGTAAAGTTCATTGTTTTAGTGTCCAGAGGCTCACTTTATTTCAATCAGTATACACACTTTAGAGCTTGGCTTTATTACGGTTAAACCTTATAGCCGGTCATCTTCAAAATGTTTAAAAACATACCACGTAAGCTCAGTTACTGATGAGAGGTTAGAATAAAATCAATACTTTATTGTAATTTGGTTAAGTTTTTGAAGCATATCCTATAAACCCAATCACACCATTGAAATTAATCACATTTACTAAAAAAGGAATTTACTGTCCTCAGGGGAAATTTTATATAGACCCCTGGAGACCTGTAGACATGGCCGTCATTACCCACGGACACGCTGATCATGCCCGGTGGGGAATGAAAAAATATCTTTGCCATCATTTTACAAAACCTATTTTGCATCAACGCATAAGCCCGGATATTGAATGCCAGAGTCTTGAATATGGAGAGAAAATCAATATGAATGGTGTACAATTGTCATTGCATCCTGCAGGTCATATTATTGGCTCGGCCCAGATAAGATTGGAATATAAAGGTTATGTAGCTGTTATCTCAGGTGATTACAAAGTCCAGGAAGATGGTTTAAGCACTCCGTTTGAACTGGTGAAATGCAATGAGTTTGTCACTGAAAGTACCTTTGGACTTCCTATTTACAACTGGCTTGAAGTTCCGGATTTAAATAAGAAACTTCAAAACTGGGTATTAAAAAATAAAGAAAACAATAAAACATCCGTCTTTATCGGCTATTCTTTAGGAAAAGCACAGCGAATTATGAAAGCGGTGGAAGGTTTGGGACAAATCTATGTCCACTATTCTATCGGAAAATTAAACGAAGCATTTGAGGCGGTGGGAGTTGCCCTTCCGGAATATACCGTCGCGGATTTCAGGGAACGCCCCAAAGAAACGCAACATGAAATAGTGATAGTACCGCCGGCTCTGCTGGACAGCAATATTATCAAGAAAATTCCAGATCCGGCAACAGCAATCTGTTCAGGTTGGATGCAGGTGCGCGGTGCACGAAGATGGCGAAGCGCTGACGCCGGATTTGCCATGAGTGACCATGCCGACTGGAAAGGATTATTGCAAACGGTAAAAGCCACAGAAGCAGAGCTTGTACATGTGACCCATGGGCAGACAGAGGTTTTTTCCAAGTATCTGAATGAAATAGGAATTCGGTCGGATGTGGTGGAAACTCTCTTTGGCGAAGATGAGGAAGAAGCTGAAAAGGAAACCTTAGAAACCCCGGAACCATGAGACATTTTGCAGAATTAATCAACGCGCTGGAAACCACCAACAAAACCAATGCAAAAATTGATGCGATCATTGACTATCTTGAGCGTGCTCCTGACGATGATAAAGTATGGTTTATCGCTTTGTTTACCGGTAAACGCCCCAAAAGGAATGTCAACACTAATTATATGAAGGAATGGGCTTTGGAAATCACAAAACTTCCATTATGGCTGTTTCAGGAAAGCTATTCTTCCGTAGGAGATCTTGGCGAGACCCTTTCACTAATCCTTCCTCCACCCGGGGAAAAAATAGACCGTACATTATCACAATGGATGAATGACATTGTGGATTTAAAAAAATAAGACAGAGGCTGGGAAGAAAGAATTTGTACTTCAATCATGGAACGGTCTCGATTATACAGAACGTTTAATTTTCAATAAATTGATCGGAGGCAGTTTTCGGATCGGGGTTTCCGATAAAACATTGATTAACGCCCTGACAAAATTTTCGGGACAGGAATCCAGTGCTCTTATGCACAGCCTGATGGGAAAATGGCTTCCGGATGAAACGTCTTTCCGGGAGCTGATAACCGCTGAAAATATCAATCCTGACGATTCAAAACCCTATCCGTTCTGCCTCGCCTATCCTTTGGAAAAAGCTCTAGATGAGCTTGGAGAGCCCGGCGAGTGGATGGCAGAATACAAATGGGACGGAATCCGCGGGCAGATTATCCGGAGAAATGATGAAATCTTTATATGGTCACGGGGAGAAGAACTCATTACCGAACAATTTCCTGAAATTGTGGAAACTGTAAAAAATATGAAAGGAAGTTTTGTTTTAGACGGTGAAATACTTGCCGTAAAAGATGATAAGGTTTTAAATTTTAATGAATTACAAAAAAGATTAAACAGAAAAACCTTAACAAAAAAATGCTTTCTGAAATTCCTGTCCAGGTGTTTGCCTATGATCTTTTGGAACTTGAGAATAATGATTTGAGAGACAAACCCATTTCAGGAAGAAGAGCTATGCTGGAAGAATTATTATTAAATGAAAACCCTGAAAACATAAGAATTTCAACAATAGTAGATTTTGAAAAATGGGATGAGCTGGATGCCATCCGTGAGAACTCAAGATCAGTCAATAGCGAAGGATTAATGCTGAAACAAAAAAGATCTCCCTATCATGCCGGTCGTAAGAAAGGTGACTGGTGGAAATGGAAAATAAATCCTTTTACCATAGATGCCGTTTTGATCTATGCTCAAAAAGGGAGTGGCAGGCGAAGTGCCTATTATACTGATTATACCTTTGCCGTAAAGAATGGAGACAGCCTTGTAACAATAGCAAAAGCCTATTCGGGGCTTACAGATAAAGAAATTATGGAAGTCAGCCGTTTTGTTACCAAAAACGCCATTGAAAAGTTTGGTCCTGTACGAACGGTAAAAGCAGAACTCGTTTTTGAGATTGCTTTTGAAGGAATAGGCTTCAGCAACCGACATAAAAGTGGTGTCGCCCTTCGTTTTCCGAGAATTGTAAGATGGCGGAAAGATAAAACAGTGAACGAAATTGATGACCTTGAAGAAATTAAAAAACTGATACAATAATTTGGCAGCATTTGAACATACAGATGGTTTTAAAATCATTCAGCAATGGATGACAGATAAAGGAATGTCTCCTTTTAAATTCCAGACCGATACATGGCGCAAATTTCAAAACGGCTATAGCGGAATGGTAGTGGCACCTACGGGATTCGGAAAGACATTTTCTGTTTTTTTGGCACTGATTTCAGATTTTCTCAATCATCCCGAAAACTATAAAAAAGGACTGCAGATGATCTGGATCACGCCTCTGAGATCCTTATCAAAAGATATTGCCAAAGCCATGCAGGAAGCGATGGACGAAATCGGACTGGATTGGGTTGTCGGGGTACGAAACGGAGATACTGATCCTAAAGTAAGGCAGCAGCAGGTGAAAAAAATGCCCGAAATTCTGGTGGTCACTCCTGAAAGTCTCCATTTACTTTTAGCACAGAAAAATCATGGAACTTTTTTCCGTGATATGAAATCCATTGTTGTAGATGAGTGGCATGAGCTCCTGGGATCAAAACGTGGTGTCATGGTAGAGCTGGCCATATCACAACTGAGAAAGTATGTTCCAAAAATGAAAATATGGGGAATTACGGCAACCATTGGGAATCTGGATGATGCCATGCATATTCTCATTCCCTATGACATTAAAAAGGTAAAAATCACGGCAAAAGAACATAAAAAAATCGATATCATCCCTGTATTTCCTAATGAAATAGAAATATTGCCCTGGGCAGGTCATCTCGGGAATAAGCTGGCTGATAAAGTAGTTCCCATTATTCTAGATTCAAAATCGACCATCGTTTTTACAAATACGCGAAGCCAGAGTGAAATGTGGTATCAGTTATTACTGGAAGCCTATCCTGATTTTGCAGGCCAGATTGCCATCCATCACAGTTCTATTGACGCTCATTTACGAATCTGGATTGAAGAAAACCTGAGTTCCGGAAAACTAAAAGCCGTTGTTTCCACTTCTTCTTTAGACTTGGGAATAGATTTTAAGCCTGTGGATACTGTCATTCAAATTGGTTCTGCAAAAGGAGTAGCGCGGTTTTTACAGCGGGCAGGACGTAGCGGGCACTCCCCTTTTGAAACCTCTAAAATTTATTGTGTCCCAACCCATTCTTTAGAGCTGATTGAAGTGTCTGCATTGAAAGAAGCGGTAAAACAAAAAGTGGTAGAGCCCCGGGAGCCTCAGGTTCTGTGTTTTGATGTGCTGGTGCAGTTTCTGATGACACTTGCTGTAGGAGATGGTTTTTATCCTGATGAAACCTACGAAAGAATCAAAAAAGTATATGCATTCCAGGAAATAATGGATGAAGAATGGAAAAGTATCCTGGAATTTCTGACTATTGGTGGAAGTGTTTTAAAAAGTTATGAAGAATTCCATAAAATTGTCATCATGGACGACGGGCTCTACAAAGTGACTTCCAGGAAAATAGCAATGCTGCACCGTATGAATATGGGAGTGATCGTAAGTGATGCCATGCTGAAAGTAAAATTTATTTCCGGCGGGTATATCGGAATGATTGAAGAATACTTTATTTCAAAATTAAAAAAAGAAGAAAAATTTATTCTGGCAGGACGAACTCTTGAAGTAGCCATGATCAAAGATATGACCGTCTATGTAAGGTCTGCCAAAGGAAAAGCACTGGTGCCAAGTTATCTTGGAGGTAGATTACCCTTAAGTTCTAATCTTGGACATTTTTTAAGGGAAAAACTTTCGCATGCGTTAAGCCCGAAGACTTCGGAAAAAGAGCTGAAATTTTTACATCCGTTATTAACCAATCAGGAAAAAAACTCACACATTCCCAAGGAGAACGAATTCCTTGTCGAATTGATTAAAAACCGTGAAGGATATCATCTTTTTATGTATCCTTTTGAAGGTCGCCTGGTACATGAAGTCATGGCTGCTCTGATCGCCTACCGGATTTCAAAACTGGCTCCCATATCCTTTTCCATGGCAATGAATGATTATGGATTTGAGCTTTTCAGCGATAAAGAAATACCTCTTAACGAAGAAAATCTCCATCAGGTGCTGACAAGGGATCAGTTGATGACAGATGTGATTGCCAGTATCAATTCTGCAGAAATGGCAAGAAGGAAATTCCGTGATATTGCTGTGATTTCAGGAATGGTCATTCAGAACTATGCGGGCCAGCAACGGTCTAATAAGTCTCTGCAAAGTTCTGCAGGACTTATTTTTAAAGTCCTTGAAGATTACGATTCCAATCATTTTCTTATCAAACAGGCATATACTGAAGTGTTTAATATGCAGCTTCAGGAACAAAGGCTTGTGGAAGCTTTTAAAAGAATCGAAAAATCTCAGATTATTCTGAAACGTTCCCGTTCCTTTACCCCACTCAGCTTTCCTATAAAAGTAGACAGCCTGAGACAAACGCTTTCCAGTGAAGGATTAGACGCAAGGATCAGGAGAATGCTTAAACTATAAAACACTTTTTGTGAAAGGACACAATGAGCAGTATTTGTACCGATTGATGACAAAAATCACTTGACTCCTCCCAATAATTATCGTAAATTAGAATATCTTCTTGGGAAAGAATAAAATAAAATATACACAATGACAAAATTATTCTTAGTCCGTCACGGACAGTCACTCTGGAATCTTGAAAACAGGTTCACAGGTTGGCAGGATATCGATATAACTGAAGCGGGTATCGAAGAGGCAAAGAAAGCAGGTATTGCATTGAAAGGGGAAAAAATAGATGTAGCTTTTACTTCGGCCCTGATCAGAGCCCAGCATACTCTCAGCATCATTCTGGACGAAATGGGGAAACCCAATATCCCGGTCATCATGGATAAAGCACTCAACGAGCGTTCATACGGAAATCTGGAAGGGTTGAATAAAGCTGAAACCGCCCTTAAATATGGTGACGACCAGGTTCGTACGTGGAGAAGGTCCTTTGATGTAGTTCCGCCGGGAGGTGAAAGTCTGAAGATTACGTATAGCAGGGTTATCCCGTATTATGAAATGCATATTCTTCCTCTTTTGAAAAAAGGTGAAAATGTACTGATTGTTGCTCATGGTAACAGTCTCCGCGCTCTGATTATGTACCTTGAGAATCTTTCTCCTGAAGAAATCCTGGAACGTGAAATCGCTACCGGAATTCCGCTAACCTATATCTTTGATGAGAATTTTCACATCAGCAGAATAGACAACTAAGCGGAATCCTCCTGTTAGAAATCTCAAGTATACTTAGAAAAACAGTATAAATAATCAATTATCAACTTTTTAACAAGTGTTTATAGTCACCAGAAACCTGTCCGTTCAGAACGAAATTTTTACTTTAACCAATCAACGTGCTGTTTTTTGGGAAAAAGAGAAAGCTTTGATTCTTTCTGACCTGCATATCGGAAAAACCGCTCATTTCCGTAAAAATGGAATTGCCTTAGCCAATCATATTATGAAAAGTGATCTGGAAAGATTATCTGCCCTGATTGAATTTTTTCAGCCTGAAAAATTTATAGTGGTCGGAGATCTGCTTCACGCAGGGGATAATTCTGATGTTGATGAATTCTGCGCATGGCGGAACCAGTATCCTGATATTCACTTCTGTCTTATCGAAGGAAATCACGACAGAATTTCAAAATCCCTGGAGAAAAAACTGTGTTTAAATGGTAAAGAAGCTTCGCTTACGATTAAAAACTTTACATTTATTCACGACTTTGATTCGTCTCTACAGACATTTCAAATTACCGGTCATATTCATCCCGGAATAGTGCTGAATTCTGCAGTAAAAAGTATCAGGCTTCCCTGTTTTGCGCTTAGTCATAACCAATTGCTGTTGCCTGCTTTCAGTGAATTTACAGGATTAGACACTAAGAACCTGCCCGGCAAAAGTAAGTTTTTTGTTTTTACAGATTCAGAAATTTATGAGGTTTAAAATCCTCAAATCCTCTCAGATAATTAATGGGAATAGTATCATGACTGCACAAATAGAATAATTCGTGCAGTCATGGCAAAAGCAGAAAATGACAGGGAAAAAATACAATTCGTCGCTTCTTTACCTTGTAGAAGGATAAAATCATTTACCTTGCTGGTCATTCAGCCAGACCACTTTCTGATCAGGCACATGGTCCTGACCAATAATATTTTTGTACAATTCCGGTCTGCGGGCTTTGATATACCTGTATCCTCCTGCCTGCGTCAATTTTTCAGATGTGATAGAAGCCGTTTCAAAACTGTCATCAAACGAATGACATTCTGCTATGATATCACCAAAAGGATCAATAATCATAGAGCAACCGTTTTTAAGGTGATCATCATCCATACCGATAGGATTAGAAAAAACAATGTAAGATCCGTTATCATAAGCTCTTGCCGGAAGCCATTTCATCAGCCAATCACGGCCTTTCATGCCATTAAACTCCAGGCGTAATGAGGTAGGATCATTTTCTCTGTTTTCCCAAAGTTTTGGATCCACAAATCCTGCTCCGGGTCTTGTAGAAGGGGTACACATCGTTACATGAGGCATAAAAATGATGTCGGCACCAAGAAGTCTGGTTGCTCTTACGTTTTCGACGATATTATTGTCATAGCAGATCAGAATACCACATTTCCATCCCTGAATATCAAAAACGCAATATTCATTTCCGGGAGTAAGATGAGGATTAATGAACGGATGTAATTTTCTGTACTTGGCTTTTAGTCCTGTTTTATCAACACATACATAGGCTTTAAAGAGATTATTGTTCTCATCTTTTTCAAAAAGGCCTGCCAATATGGTAATATCATGTTCGCCGGCAATCTGTTGGAGTTTGTGAATACTTTCTCCTTCAGGAATTAGTTCCGCAATATCAAGAAGCTGTTCTTTGGAAAGTTTTCTGGCAAAAGTATATCCGGTAAGTGAACATTCATGAAAAGCAATAACATCAGAACCTTTGGAAGCTGCTTCGGCAGCGAGTTTTTCTATAATGGAAAGATTATAGTCCTTATCTCCGCTTTTGTTTTCAAATTGGGCAGTGGAAATTTTAATATTCATTATTTTTTTCAGCAAAACTAAAGCATTTGAAGTACTGAAAAATTGTATAAAACCGACATTTTGGTTTACAATTCAATGAAATTGACAGCCATTTTATTTTTTGTTTTGATATACTGTCGCGGAGTGAGTCCTACACTGGTTTTAAAATCCCTGATGAGATGAGATTGATCAGAATATCCTGCATTGTAAGAAAGGGCTGTCATATTATCACCGGCTATTCCTCTGTTGATAAGGCTTAAAAAATAATGAAGCCGGATGATAGTACTATATTTCTTCGGAGAAACGCCCATGAAATCCTCAAATTTTCTTTCCAGATGTCGCTCAGAATATCCTGTAAACAGCTCCAGTTCTTTGGATGATACGGAACCTTTGTTTTTAAGAATATACTGCTGCACTGTAGAAATAAAGCTGTAATCGGATTTTGTTTCCTGTGCTAAAAATTCGCTGAAAAAGAGATTAAGACCATTGATTACAGATAACGGGTTTGTCTGGGTAAAAAGTTTTTCCTGAAACGGCTGTAACTTATCTCTTACAACATCTTCCACAGAAATAATCTGGTTTCGAACCTCTTTGGCTGAAGTCTTTAGAAGGATGTTTAAAAAGTAAGGTTGAAATACCACCGCTATCAGTGAAAATTTTCCTTTTGAATAAAAATCTTTGTACGTATCCGGCACCCCATAAAAAAATGAAAGGGGCATTTGATCTCCTGAAATTTTGGAATACAGATTCATATCACCAGACAGGATCAGCCCGGTACTCCCGTCAGTAAACAATCTCATATTTTCACCAGCCTCCCGGGAATTTTCCAGATAGATATAATGCCTGATAAACGGTGCCAGATGTGGAGGGGGCGAAATCTGCATATTCAAATGTACACAAATTTCATGAGCTGTAAATATTATTGAGCTATAAACCATAAGCGGATTCTTTACCCATCATATCAGTAAATAATTTTTATAATATTTCATAGCACGTACCACATTTTCGATTCTTTTGGTCAGATATTTGAATATTTACCGCAGTAATCTTGATTCTTTCGTAAGAATCTTTTTATACAAAACAACCAATCACTTAAATATATTATTATGTCAACACAGAATCTTACCCACCTTGAAGCGATCAAAAAAATTAAAGAACTGTCGGAAAAAGCAAGAACGTGTATGTTCTGTACAGAATTAGACCGTGTACCTGTCAATTCCAGACCAATGTCTTTACAGGAAACTGATGACAGCGGAAACTTGTGGTTTATCAGCAGCGGAACCAGCAATAAAAATTTTGAAATCAAAGAAGACCGCAGGGTTCAGTTGTTTTTTATGAATAATAGTGATGCCGAGTATCTTTCCGTATACGGAGAAGCCTCTGTTTACAAAGACAAAGCGACTATTGAAGATAAATGGTCTCCTTTGGCCAATGCCTGGTTTGACGGAAAAGATGATCCGAATGTTACCATCATCCGTGTAGAACCTAAGGAGACATATTATTGGGACACGAAGGCCGGTAAACTTGTGAGCCTGTTTAGCTTTGTGGCTTCAGCAATTACCGGAAAGAAAACCGATAATTCAGATGGTGTAGAAGGAAATGCAACGATTTAATTCATAATTCCTGATTATCAGCAATATTATAGTTGAAAACTTCATAAGGGATGCAACCTTTAATTGCCACTTATCAACGATCATTGTATGGTTTATGAGTGGCAATTAGATTTTATTGCAGCTAAAATTATTGATCACAAAAAAGGCGGAGCATTATGAAGCCCCGCCTTTATAAAATCAAACTGCTATTTTTTCACCTCTTCCATGCTGGCTCCGAAATTGATATGAAGAACATTTCCGCTAGGCGTTACCAAGGCTGGTATTGAGCGTACTCCGGATTGTTCTGCCTGTGCAATTTTTGCTTTATCATTCCCCAAATGAATGATTTCTACATTCTCTGTACCTATAAGGTTAACGATATCATGCTCCGCACTGATGCAAACCGGGCATCCTGCATGATAAAAAACTGACTTTTTCATAATGTTCTTTTAATTAGTAATGTTTTGAATAATTCTTTTTAATTCTTCTGTCTCTGATTGTTGAAGAGGTCTCAACGGGCTTCTTAAATTCCCGCCTTGTTCTCCGAGAATACTAAGACCAGCTTTCACTGCTCTTGGCAGCCCTTTATTCACAATAAATTTTAAAAGGTCAAATTGCTGATAAAAAGTTTCCTTAGCTTTTTCCAGGTCACCTGCTTCCACCGCTTCATATAATTTAAGAGTAAGCTCAGGAATCAGATTGGGGGCTGCTGTACACCAGCCTCTCGCTCCGGCAGAGAAAGCGGCCAGTGCCAAAGGATTGGAGCCATTATAGAATGCTACATCTTCCCCCAGTTCTCTCCTCAGATAATGCATTCTCTGGACATCACCGGAGCTTTCTTTGATCATTGTGACATTTGGAATTTCCAATAATCTTTTCAAAAGAGCCGGAGACATATCTACTCCACTTGTTGACGGATTATTATATGCCATAATCGGAATAGAAATTTTACCGGCAACAGCATCATAATGGGAAACAATCTCATCGTCAGTCAGTTTCCAATAACTCATCGGAATAATCATAACCGCATCAGCACCGGCATTTTCTGCAAACTGTGCATGATGGATGGTCTTTTCCGTTGTCAGATTAGATACTCCTACCAAAGTGGGAATTCTGCCTTTTACCTGCTGTATAGTGGCTTCAGTAATAGCTTCTTTCTCATCATCAGACAGATAAGGCATTACACCTGTGCTTCCCAAAGGAGCGATTCCGTGGTTTCCTGACTCAATCAATCTCTCTACAAGGTGTTTAAAAAGAGGGACATCCACTTTTTCGTGATCATCAAATGGTGTGATGGGATAGGCAATAATGCCTTTAAAAGGAACGTTTTTCATAGATAATTAAACTAAAATTAAAGATCTCTTCCCTCTTCTTCTCTCAAAGCTACTCCTAAGTTTTGAAGCTGAGGAGCATTTTCACAGGCAATATATTTGGCGGGGTCAGTATCACTGAGATTCTGGTGCTTGTGCCATGCCCATGAAGGAATGTAAACAGCATCTCCAGCTTCCCAATACACTTTTTCGTCTTCTACTTCCGTCCATCCTTTTCCTTCAATCACAAATAACACCGTTTCATAAGTATGACGGTGTCTGTTGGTTTGCTGGCCCGGTAAAAGACCGCCAATGGTCATGCTTACATTTTTGCTTGGAAGATCTACAAAGAAAACAGGATGCTTTCTTTCTGTTGAAAATTGGTTGTGTTCCCCCGCATTTTCCACATTTTTATGAATTAAGTGAGTAGGTTTTACATACGTTGGTCTCGCAAAGGTCTGGTGAAAATCTTTAGAACTAAATTGTTTCTTGTCCATGATTTTAAAATTTTAATGGTTTTGTGCTTAATTGCAAGACAAAATTATTCTATATTTGGACTGTTTAAATAACTCAGTTTTTATATAAATAAGTAGTCCAGATGCTCCGACCTTGGAAATTAGAATTTGAAATTGACAAAAAGCTTGATAAAGCAGTCTATTTACAGATCGCAGATAGCATTATTACTGACATCCGCTCCGGCAGATTGAAAGCCGGAGATGCCCTTCCCGGCAGCAGGAACCTTGCGATCACGTTGAAAATCAACAGAAATACGGTTGTAGAAGCATACCAGGTTCTGATCAACGAGGAATGGGTGATTTCAAAAGAACGAAAAGGTATTTTTGTATCCAATAAGCTTCCGGCTTTACATGAACATATGACCAATCGTATCGATAAGATTGGTGGACGTTCAATAGCACCAGGAGAAGTTTTCATCAAATTTGATGACGGGCATCCGGACAGTAAAATTGCACCTGTAACGGAGTTGGCCAGAGCTTATCGACAGATATTCAGTATCAAAGCAAAATGGCAGATGATGGGCTATGCCAATGAACATGGTGATATAGAATTCAGGAAAACCATTTCCCAGATGCTCAATCATCAACGTGGAATGAATATTGATGAAAGCGAACTTACCATTACGCGTGGAAGCCAGATGGGTATGTTTCTGACGGCTCAGACCCTATTGAAGGAAGGCGATCAGATCATTGTCGAAGATCCCGGATATCAGCCTGCATGGCAGGCATTTGAGTATGCAGGTGCCCGACTTTTGCCGGTATCTGTAGATGAGGAAGGTATAGATATTAAAGCCATTGAAGAATTACTGATTCAGCATAAGAATATCAAAGCGATATATATCACTCCTCACAGACAGTATCCTACTACTGTTACATTAAGTCTTGCTAGGAGATTAAAACTTATAGAATTGTCTAACCAGCACAATATTACGATCATTGAAGATGATTATGACAATGAGTTTCATTTCGGATATCGTCCGGTTCTGCCTGTTTCAAGTTATGAAGAACTTAATAATTATGTATACATCGGAACACTAAGCAAGGTGGTAGCTCCTGCCCTCCGGATTGGTTACCTGGCCACAAAAAATGAAGGGCTGTTACAAAAAATAGGAAATCTGAGAAAGATTATTGATGTTCATGGGGATGTCATTATGGAACAGGCCGTTCTTCAATTGATCAGGGAAGGAGCGGTAAAAAAACATATTAGAAAAGCAACGGCTCATTACAAGAATAAAAGGGATTTTGTATTTGATCTTTTGAACAAACACCTGAAAGAGCTTGCTGATTTTACTTTACCTGAGGGCGGACTCGCCTTTTGGATCACTCCTAAGGTACAGTTGGACTGGAATGCCGTTGTAAGTTGTCTGTCAGAAAAAAAAATAAAAATCATCCATCCGAAGCAATACAGCAGAACATCTGTCAATGGTTTTAGATTAAGTTATGGGGCCATTTCTGAGGAGCAATTGGAACAAAGTATACCTGTTATTGCTGAAATTTTCACCAATATGTCCAGTAAGTCCTCATAAAGTTCCTAAAAACCAGTAAAATCCTGTACACGTCCGGGAATATATTAATTGCCACGAATGCACGAATGACTTTAGAAGCATAGCATAATTCGTGCATTCGTGGCAAAATAATACAGATATTTATTCGACTTCAAAAATAGCCTGGATCTCCACGGAAGAATTAACAGGGATGGACGATGCTCCCAGCGTTCCTCTTGCATGCTTTCCTTTATCTCCGAAAATGTCAACGGTCAGATCTGATGCAACATTCATGAGATCTGCATGCTTGGTGTAATCGTCTTTTGTATTAAAAATTCCTGTCAGTTGAACACATTGCTTTACACGGCTCAAATCCCCTCCTACAGCTTCATTCAATACAGATATCACATTCAGTATTGTTACTTCTGTAGCATCCTTTACCTGTTGTTCATTTACATCTACCCCTAATTTTCCCGGATTTACAATTTTTCCGTCCTTTAATGCAACCTGATTGATGAATACCAGATTTCCGGAACGTACAAACGGTTGATAATTTCCTGCCGGCTTGGGAACCTGGGGAAGTGTAATATTTTTTTGTTTTAAAATGTCATTAAAATTCTGATGGTGTTCAGCAACCGGAACTCTTTTTTAGGATGGGTATCCTTTAAGGCAAAAGCAATTTTTGCAAAGTTTTTACCCTGAAGCTCTGCTAAGTGCCTTTCTCCTTTTGTAGGACGTTCCACATCTTTTAAGGAAGCCATACTTGTCATTCCTAATACAGAATTCCCTTGCGGAATTGCTTTATTGAGTTCTTCTGTCCCTCTGATTCCGTTAGAAACTAATACCATTCCATGTACTGCCAGGCTGTTCCAGAAGGCTTGAAGGGCCAGTTCTTTCCCTGCTCCGCTGCCGGCAGACATAAAAACAGTAGCGGGAACTCCTTCCAGTGCATGGTTGGTCCACAACGGAACTGTTTTGGATAAAAATTCACTCATTCCCGTACTGATATTTCCAAAATAAACAGGAGAACCGAAAGCAATTCCATCGTAAGAGGTCAGCTCTTCTACGGTTGCCACAGGTAAGTTTTTGAGATTAGGATTTTGAGATGCTTTCACAAGTTTAAGGCTTGCAGTTGCATTGTTTTCACTTTCAATACCTTTTGCGATTTCTTTGGCCAGCTCGTAGGTTCCTCCATTATCTGAATGAATAAGAACCAATATATTCGCTTTATTTTGTGCCATGATGTTGATGGTGTTTAATAATAAAATTAAGATAAAAAAAGAACATAGTTTTTTCATTATGAATAAGATATAAATTTATATTTTGCTTTTGCCGGTTTTTAACCCATAACTTTTGAATTACTTTAAGGGTAAAACGGAATCAATGAAATACTCTATTTCTTTGATTTTACAAAATTAATAGTGACGTTTCTATTAAATTTGCCAAAAAATATATTTGAAACGACAGAATGAAATGTGGACTAATTAAAAAGACAAAAAGCACCATCGACAAAGAAGCTTATTTATCGTGCGAAAAAGACCGGAAACATGACCATAATGAACATGTATACGGTCGTGCTCAGCTTACTTTTTGTGGAAGAAGGCTATCAATATTTTCATATTGATCACAAGATTTATCTGGTTCCACAATATCATATCATCTGGATCTCTTCCGGGAAAGCTCATAAAATAACGTCTGAAGCACAAACGGTGAACCTGATGGTATTTCTGTTCAGATCTGTATTTGAAGAAGAATTTTATCAGAATGTACAGGTTTTTGCCGTTGCGACTGTTCTCAGGGAAATGTTGTCGTCTGTCTCAAAATGGAATAAATCTATGATCGAAAATGAGGCACAGGAATTACAGTCCAGAAGTACTATCAACTGACAAGAATCTTAAAAAGCATTGAGCTCATAGATACCCGGCAATTTACTTTAAATAAAGTATCGTAAAAGGCTTGTTATCAGAGTATTTCAGATTTTACCTCATCCTGTTTTTCCGTGATGAAAACGAAACCCAGATCAGGGAAATTTCAGGGAGTTTCATCGTGAGGCATATCGACAGGTTTAGACTGGGGAGATCCTTTTTCGCGTAGCCAAATGGAAAATAAAACCAGACAGGCAACGGCCAGAAATTCACTTTGCCAGTTTTGAAATGATTCGAACCAGAACCTTGATTCACTGATATATTGCCAAGCGCTTAATGACGGCTTATTTTTTAATAACTGCTCCTGATTAAAATCTTTCATACTTCCATAAAAATGGAGAATAAGGCTGATCAGAAAGAATAAACCTAAAGCTATCGATAAGGAATGTTTGTAAATTTTTAGCCATACCCCTCCTTTTCTGACCGGCCATGGAGCGTTGGGGTGTGCTTCAGGCTCCCGATCAACATCGTCTTTACCCGTCATAGGTTTTGACTCGCTGGAGCCTTTTTGCCTCAAAGAAATGGTTAAAAGAACGTAGAGCATCATCTGTAAAAATTCGCTTTCCCAGTTTTCAAATGTAGCCTGTATGAAGTGACCGCTATGAAGATATTCGTATATGCGTAGAGCCTCCTGCCCACTTTCAGCCAATTCCTTATTTTCTGTTTTCCAGCCTGTCAGGAATTGCCCGATAAGAGAGCAAATCATTAAGACGATCAAAACAATGCTCAGACTGTTACGATAGAAAAAACCTGTGCGGGACATAGAAGTATATATTTAACGTATTGTCTAATGTTTCTGATAAGGAAATACTTTCTTCAGGTCATTGGTGGAAGGCCCCGTCAACATTTTACCATTAACATTAAATCTGGAGCCATGGCATGGACAATCCCAGCTCAGTTCGGCACTGTTCCACCGAACTTCGCAGGCAGCATGCGGGCAGGTGCTTTTTAAAAGATGCAGTGTTCCGTCATTTTCTTTATAGAGAGCATATGATTCAGATTCATAACGGATAACTTTTGCTTCACCTTCTTTTATTTCTGAGAAAGATGCAATTTTTTCAACGAAAATTTTATCTTTTATAAAATCAAACACCACAGCAGAAGCTTCTTTTACAAAATCTGAAAATCCAGCAACCGGTTTTATTCTCGAAGGATTAAACAAGTCACCATATTTATTTTTTCCCGTAGTGATCAGATCATGAAGGATCTGTGAAGAGAGTGTCCCGAATATCATTCCGTTGCCTCTGAATCCGGTAGCTACCCAAATTCTTCCTTTACTGCCAGGGAGTTTTCCGATATAAGGAAAGCCATCCACAGGCTCGTAATATTGGCTTGACCAGCTATAATGCACCGTTTCCACCTTAAAATACTGTCTCACATAATTTTCAAGCTTCGAAAAATGTTCTCCCGTATCATCAGCATGGCCGGTTTTATGATCTTCGCCACCTGCGATTAAAAGATTTTCACCGTCACATTCCTGAATTCTATAGTAATGATAGGGATCGCAAAGATCGTAGCCTAGCTCCCACGGATATCTGTCGTCTTTTAATGTAAAAGCCATGGCATAGCTCCGGTAGGGTGCATTGGTAAAATGAAGAACATTAATTCCCGGAGGAATATGGGTGGCGTACACGATATGTTTTGTTTTTATTTCGCCACGTGAAGTTTTTACCACCACATAGTCATCCTGTTCATTACAATCTTCACAACGACAGTTCTCAAGAATTTTCCCTCCTAATTGTATGAAAGCTTCACAAAGTCCTCTGATATATTTTATCGGATGAAAATGCCCCTGCTCAGGGATTAAGACTGCTTCTTTAAAAGGGATGGGAAATGGAATTTCATTAACGAAGGTCATCTCATGGCCAACTTTGGCAGCTCCTTCTGCAATATTTTTTAATTGTTCTTCCTGTTTGTCATCCAAAGCAAAAAGATAAGCTGATTTCCGTGTAAAATCGCAGCTTATTTTATATTTGTCGATATTAGTTTCGATGATTGCAATGGCATCTTTACCGGATTCTGCATACAATTTGGCATTGTCCGGCCCAAAATCTTCGATTGCTTGAGTAAAAGTGGTATCAAAAAAATCATTTAAATGGGCGGTAGTTCCACCCGTGGTTCCGAAGCCAATATTAGCAGCTTCCAGAATAATACATTTTTTCCCTGATTCCTGTAACTTCAGGGCTGTTGATACCCCTGTGATTCCGCCTCCTACAATCACAACGTCAAATAAGTGGCTAAGATCAGTTTCCATAGAAAATTTCCTGATTTCGTCCTGCCATATACTCTTTCTTGCGCCGTCTCTATACATATCCATCATATTTTAAAGTTAAACTTATGGGCTCTGTAAAGAATCAGGCCCGGCTGCTGTTTTATAATCGGACTTTTATGTTATCCGTTTATAATGATTCCGCCGTTGGGATGAAGGACCTGACCAGTCATCTGCGCCGCATCGGAACTGGCTAAAAAAGAAAGCTAAAAGCAATCTCTTCGGGTGTTGCATTCCTTTCAAAGGGTGGTTTATCCGGATTTTCTTCTTCTTCGTCAAAAGTTTCTTCGGTAAGCGGTGTTGCTACAGGTCCCGGAGCTACGGCGTTGATCCTGACACCTTTCGGTTTTGCCTGTAATGCCAGTGAACGTGTAAAAGATACAATGGCACCCTTTGTTGCTGAATAATCCAGCAACTCGGGATGCCCCTGATAAGCAGAAACAGAGGTCGTATTAATCACAGAGCTTCCCTCTTTCAGGTAAGAAAAAACAACTTTTGTCAATAATATCATTCCGACAATATTGGAATCGAATGTTTTCCGGATATTTTTTTCTTCGAGTTCTTCAATCTTTTTAGCGGGAAACTGAATGCCGGCGTTGTTCACCAGAATATCGATCTTTCCGAATGCTGCAATTACTTTTCGGGTTGTTTCTTCACAAAATTCATAATCATTAATGTCTCCCTGAAAAATGACACATTTCCTGCCCAGATTTTCAATTTCTTTTTTGGTCTGTTCGGCATCAGTTTCACTCGAATGGTAAATAATAGCGATATCTGCTCCTTCCAATGCGAAAAGGAGTGCTACGGCCTTTCCTATTCCACTGTCTGCACCGGTAATCAGGGCTGATTTATCTTCTAATTTTCCCATAATTTATCATTTGTTTTCTGTAACGGGTTTTTGCATCTCAGCCATTCTGTGGGCCACCATACTATCTGTGGCCAGGTTGGCCATAGCTATGGATAGTTTATTTTTCAATCCGGATATCACTTTGTCATCTTCGTTCATCAAGGCATTGTATCCATCCCTGGCAACTTCTTCAGGGGAAGCGAGTATTTCTCTATCTTCAAGCAATTTGCTTCTGTTCATATCTGCTTTATTAAAAAAATCAGTATCGGTGGGCCCGGGCAAAAGTGCGGTTACACTTATTCCCGAATCTTTCAGTTCTTCACGGATAGCCTCAGACCATGATAATATAAAAGCTTTGGTACCATGGTATACCGAATGCCATGGACCGGGAAGTTTACTGGCCACGGAAGCCAGATTTAAAATTTTACCCGATCCTTTAGACAGTCGGTCCTTAATAAACAGTTTGGTCAATATAATAACAGAGATAATATTTAGATTGATAATATCTGTTTCCCTATGAATATCTGTCTCCTGAAATTTCCCATAGACGCCTTGTCCTGCGTCATTGACAAGAATCTCAGGACTTATTCCGTTTAATGTGAGTTCAGAATAGAGGGAATAGGCTTCCTCCTGCAGGAATAAATTTTTGGAAATACAGATGACATTGATGCCGTATTCTTTAAAATCATTAGCCTTTTTTCTGAGTTCTTCATGATCCCTGGCTACCATAACAAGATCATAGCCGTTCTGAGCCAATTGTTTTGCCAGTTCATAGCCTATTCCGCTTGTAGCTCCGGTGACCAGGGCGTATTGATTCCTGCGTTCCATTAGTTTTTTATTGTAAGATTAGCAACCTGTTGAGTTCACTTTTAAAGCAGCCTAAAATAAATTCCGTATAATACATCTGTGCATTCAGAGACTGCGTTTTAGGGTGTAGTTCGAGTTTTTTAGTAAGGATAATTTCCCCTTTATATGAGAATGAGAAATAGGCGAAAATCTTATAGTCAGAGTTTCGGATGGGAGTACAATATCCCGTCGTAGCAATAGACCAGTCGGATTCATATAATTTGGCAACATTCAGGGCCATCGTTTCTGCAATATGTCCTGAAACGCAATCACATTCTTCTGCTTCCTGTTTATTCACCTTCAGTAAATTTACTTTCTGAGGCAATGTGTATGCTGTCATTCCGCCTTTGTAGAACAGAGAAGCATTCTTCATCTGTGAAAATGCAAGTTGCAAGCATCCTGATGTAACGCTTTCAGCAATTGAAATAGTTTCATCTGTAGTCAGCAGTGATTGACTTATATAATCGAGAAGATTCTTTTGAAATTCCATAATATAATCTTTTGAAGAGTTGGTTTAGATTGATGTTAAAAGCTTGAGAGCTTCCATGGGTCGAGTACAACCTTTACGCATCCGTCCTCTTTTTTATTAAAGATTTCGTAGCCTTTGTCTACGGCATCCAGAGGTAAGCGATGGGTAATAATATCGTCAAGGATCACCTGTCCGTTTTGAACATATCCCATCAGACGGTCAATAATAGGATGAACGTTGCATTGTCCTGCTTTAATGGTAATTCCCTTATCGAAAATCTGGCCGAGTCTGAAATTATCATAATTAGCGGGATAAACACCGAGTACAGAGACAATTCCTCCTCTTCTTACGGCGCTCATGCAGGCTTCCAGTACTTTTACAGATCCTTTTTCGAAGTTGATAACAGCTTTTGCTCTGTCTATAAAACTTCTTTCCGGCTCGAAGCCGACTGCTTCAATACATAGATCAGCACCCCTGCCGTCTGTCATATCCCTTATTTGCTCAATGGTACTTTCTGCGTCTTTCCATAAAATTGTTTCGCAACCGGTCAGCTTTCTGAGCTGATCTAATCTGTACTGTAGAGTATCAACGACTATTACTTTTTTAGCATTATAAAGAATAGCACTTTTCACTGCCATAGAGCCTACAGGACCTGCACCAAAGACAACTACCGTTTCTCCTCCTTTCAGTTCTCCCCACATAACGCCGGTATAACCTGTCGGAAAGATATCGGTAAGGAATAAAACCTGTTCATCAGATAGGTTTTCCGGGACTTTTCTGGGGCCAAAGTGAGCATAAGGAACTCTTACATATTGAGCTTGCCCTCCATCATAGCCACCATATAAATCTGTATATCCAAATAAAGCACCGCCTTTTTCTGTAATGATTCCTCCCTCAGGACCATAATGATCGGGATTGCTGTGTTCGCAGGCGGTAGGAAGGTCATGCTGGCAAAAAAAGCAGCTTCCACAGGCAATGGGAAAGGGAACAACTACCCTGTCGCCTGCTTTTAGATGGGTGATATTTTTCCCGGTTTCTTCCACTATTCCCATAAATTCATGACCCATTACCATTGGCCTGGCCTGAGGGATCCCTCCTGAGTACATGTGCAGATCACTGCCGCAGATTGCGGTGGAAGTAACCTTTAAAATGATATCACGTTCATCCTGAATCCTGGGATCCTCAACGGTATCACAGGTAATATTACCGGGTGAATGAAAAACGGCTGCTTTCATAACTATTTTATATTTAAGTGATTGGTGTGAAGGATATGTTATGATTGCGCATTTCGCTCCATTTCCAGATCCCAGACTCTGTGCTTTTCTATTGCTTTGATGAATTTTTCCATCGGGGTTTTATCTTCCCAGGTAACGATTGCCGGATCTTCATGTTTTTTTGAAGCAACGTTGCTGTTATGATATAACGGTTCTGTATCTGCCCCGAAGTAAATCGCTTTACAATGTTTATAAGCTTCGTTAATAAAATGGAGTACAAGATGTTTATTTTCCGGAATCATCAGTTCTTTTACTGATCCTTCTCCCGGGCAAATAAAAAGGGCGTCAAAACAAACACTGGCAGTACTGGTCAAAGAATGTTTGGGAGTAACTTCTGAGCCGTCATCGGCTTTTATTTTAGCAAGACTCGGTGCAATGAATTCAACTCCGGCACCTTCTTTTCAAGTGCTACTTTCATGTCATTTACGGATCCGCCGTTGATACCGTTAGTCATAATAAATCCTATCTTTCTGCTTTTGATGGTATTCTTTACGGTATTCTGCATACTTAAGGCCCCGGATGTCTTTGTATTGGGTTCTCTCTCTTCGCTTTGAAGTTCTATGATATTACTGTCTGCAGGTAAGCTCTGATTCGGCCATTCCAGTTTTTTTACTTCTACTCCTAATTTTTCTGCTACTCTTGAAGCAAGTGTCATATCAATGTAGGCAAGCTGTCCGACGAGGCGCTCTCTAACTTCCGGTAATGTGACCTTAGACAGTTCAAAAATAAGTGCATTCTGAAGGTGTTCTTTTTCCGGTTTTGATTGGCTGTTGTAGAATAGCTTTGCCTGCGAATAATGATCCACAAAACTCCTGCTTCTTTCCCTGATTTTAACTCCTGAAACTCTTTCCTGCTGGGATACAAAACCTCCTTCCGACATCATAGCCTGAAAAGGACATCCTCCTCCGGTAGAATTGGGCTCGTAGCTGCTTTTTCCCTTGACGATCTGTTGCCTCATATGCCCGTCCCTTTGGTTATTGTGAACAGTATTGATCGATCTGTTGATGGGGATTTCATGGAAGTTCGGCGAGCCGAGTCTCGATAATTGGGTGTCGGTGTATGAGAATAATCTTCCCTGCAAAAGCGGGTCATTGGTAAAGTCTATTCCGGGAATAATATGTCCGGGATGGAATGCGATCTGTTCTGTTTCTGCAAAGAAATTATCCGGATTTCTGTTTAACGTTAATGTTCCGAAGATTTCTACGGGAACTTCTTCTTCCGGCACCAGTTTAGTAGGATCAAGAAGGTCAAAATCAAATTTATGCTCATCTTCTTCGGGAATCAGCTGTACACCAAAATCCCATTCCGGATAGTCTCCGTTTTCTATAGCTTCCCACAGATCTCTTTTATGAAAATCGGAATCTACTCCTGAAATAATCTGAGCTTCGTTCCATGCTACTGAATGGACACCTAATTTGGGTTTGAAATGAAATTTCACAAAATGAACTTTTCCTTCTTCATTAATAAATTTAAAGGAATGAACTCCAAATCCTTCCATCATTCTGAGGCTTCTCGGTATCGCCCTGTCGCTCATCAGCCACATGATCATATGCATACTTTCAGGCATCAGAGAGATAAAATCCCAGAATGTATCATGGGCAGAAGCCGCCTGTGGAATTTCGTTGTCCGGTTCAGGTTTTACTGCATGGATGAGATCCGGGAATTTAATTGCATCCTGAATGAAAAATACAGGCATATTATTGGCTACAAGGTCATAGTTTCCTTCCTCCGTGTAAAATTTAATGGCAAATCCACGGACATCTCTGGCCAGATCTGTACTTCCTTTGCTTCCTGCTACTGTAGAAAATCGTACAAAAACCGGAGTTTCTTTTCCTAATTCTGTTAAAAATTTTGCTTTGGTGTAGGCCGCCATACTTTTGGTCAGCTTAAATACACCATGGGCTCCGGATCCTCTGGCATGTACTACCCTTTCAGGAATTCTTTCATGATCAAAATGAGTAATTTTCTCTCTTAGGATAAAATCTTCCAGCAATGACGGACCTCTTTCTCCGGCTTTAAGGGAATCCTGGTTATTATTGATCTTTAATCCCTGATTGGTTGTCAGTTTTTCGCCTTCGTTGGAAGTGGTATGAGATTGAAGTTGGTCTGTCTTTTTGTTGTTTTTTTCATTAATGTCCATATTCATATTCTTTTTTTGTGTTGGTCTATTATAAAAGCAGTTCAGAAAGGTTTGGTCAGCAAATTACTCCGTGCTGCCTTTTTCCAGAACACCCAGAAGCTTATTGATGTATTCTTCTTCCTTCAATACTTTGTAATAGGCTGTTTTAGCATATAAAGTAAAAGAGGGAGATTCATATCGTATTTCTGCATCTGCGTCATTGATTTCACTGGTGTTTTGAGTATGAAACTCACGGATATGAAGGAGATATTCTTCTATGTAAGTATTTATTGCTCCTTTCAGGATTTCACATGTTGCGTTATTTTTTATCTTTTCCAATGACTTGATCAGAAAAGCAGTAACCCCATAAGAATTAATAATAACCGGAAATAAAGATTCATTTTCCAGCGCATTATTTTTGTCGTACAACCCGGAATGCTGTAAAGTTTCATTTTCAAAAATCATATTGATAAGGTTATTAGTTTGTGGACGTCTTTAAATATTGCTCAAAATAATGAAGGTCTTCTTTATCCCTGATCGAGAGGTAAAACATGATCTGTTCCGGTTTTTTTAAGCCGATACTGCCGAAGCTGTCAAAATGAGCGATAAGGGCCTGAATATTTTCGATGTCTATATCTTTCAGAATGACAAATAATAAAAAGATATTGTCTTTTATTTCTTTGGCATAGATCGCTGCTCCGTCTTCAAACCACTTTCCCTCGTTGGTTACTTTGATAAAGTCTTTGTGTTTCAAGGTTCTTATTATTTTCTGACAATCCATACTTTTTGATTTCATGGTTAGAATAAGCCAAATAAAACAAGCCGCAAGGCCAAACGTTTAGTCTTCCTGTTCCGCATCAAAATTGATGGATGTCTCTGCGATTTCCGTAAGATGGTAATCAGTGTCTTCCTCTTCTTCAAGAGTCCGTTCAAGAAGATCGGCGGCTTTATCATGCCCCATGGTAATGGCCAGCTGGGCAAGGCCTCCATACGTGGCGATTTCATAATGTTCTACCTTTTGGGCAGCAATAATGAGTGCAGCATCTCTTGTGGCGGTTCCTTCTTCTGTGGATTTGATGACTTCTTCTCCCTCTTCGATGATTCCCTTGATAGCCTTACATTCTTTCTTTTCAGGTTTTTCATCGATAAGTTGGAAAACCTTTTCGAGACGTTTTACATGCTTCTGAGTTTGGAGATGATGGTCTTCAAAGGCATCTTTTAATTCTTCTGTAGTGGCTGCATCCTGCATTTTTTCCAAGGCTTCAAGAATTGCATTTTCAGCATAGTAAATATCTTTCAGAGCATTTACAAAGAACTTGTGGAGCGGAGAATTTTTCATCTCTTCACGTTTTACAGTGGCATTGTCTATTTTTGTTGTTGTCTTCTTTGTTGAAGAGGAATTTTTGGTTTCAGTGATATTGTGTGTCATGGTTGAAGTGGTGTTTATTGTTTTTAAAGATCGTCCCTTCATTTTGCTGATGGAAGGGACAATCAAGGAAAAAGAATTATGAATTACGTCTGCCTCCGAATGCCTATTGTTCGGAAGATTTGCTCTCAGACTTACCGGTCCGGAGTATATTTTTTAATGTTGAAGCTTATCCCAAACTCATAATATTCTATCAGTTTCTGTGGTCCGACATATATTTTTTACTGAAATACTATTTTTAAAAATGGTAATTCATACTATAATTCCATATGTTAATATTAAATGATATGCAGCCCCGTGACTCGTAAGAGACGGCAACCCATTTGATTCGCATAACTCGAATTGATAATAAAAAGGTAATGCCTGTCTACGCTCCTTTTTTACTAAGCTGTAAGAAGTTGTACTGAAAATTATATATCAAATGTAAGTGATAATAAGTCATTTTTTTATGACCTGAATCATGTTAACTGATATTCATCAAGAATTTCGCTTTTTATCGTAAGTTTACTTGATCTTCTTCTAAATATTGTATTTCAGGTGTTATATTTATCTTCCGCACCTGATACGTGCGGAAGATTTCATCAATTCCAAAGGAGATTAGAGGAAAATAAATTTGTTCGTAACGATCTTTAATAAAGTATTTTACGATTTTTAATTCTGACAATATTGTCCCTTTCCATATGTTTGATTGTTCTTATCGCGGTTTCTACGCATATTCCCGTTAGACTGGCCATTTGCTGCCTCGTAAACGGAACGACAAAAGAATACGGGCTCATATCTTCCTGGAAACTTTTAAGATAATCCATAAGACCTTTCAATCGGGTGAAAGGATGTTGGGAAGAATTATTCATCATCATTACAAATTTGTAATAGAGGCGTTCAGATAAAAAACTGTTTACCTCCATGTATAATTCGGGGAATTTTTTAATAATTGTAAAAAAACAGATTTATGAAGTCTCAGAACACTACAATCTGTAATAGCTTCAGCATTCATCGGATAAGGCTTATCTATAAAAAGTACCGATTCTCCGCAACTTTGCCCTTCAGATAAAAAATTCTGGATAAACTCTTTGCCTTCTTCATTATAATTGTTCAGTTTTACTTCCCCTTTGATGATCTGATAGTAATAACTGGGTATATCTCCCTCACAGAATAAGTTTTCTGTGGGTCTGTAATCTCTCGTTTCTGCTCCCGCTGATCGTAAAATGCTCTCATTGATAACCATAATAATTGTTTTTGGTGTTGGTTTCTTCTTCTTAATCTTAGTAAAAATATCATTGGGACGCTTTGTTTATCATGCAAATATCGAGCCTTGTATATTTATCTAAACGTTAAATAAAGTTAATTTTATTATTAATTATCATTGTATATAATTTTATTGTTTATAATTTAATATTAAATTAATCTTATCATTAACATTATTTTAAAAAGAAATTATTAGATTTTCCGTAATATCTAAAAATTAAAAACCCATTTCCATAAAGCGAAAACGGGTTTTTTGCAAATATGACGGGTAAATTTTATTACTTGGATTTTTTGCTCTTAGGCATTGTAGCGGTATCGCTAAACTTTTTAGAGCCGTTATCGCCTCTTCTTACTATTGTATCTGTTTTGCCAGGTGGAGATACATGATTTCCGGTGACTACAGTATCTGTTCTAACCGTATCAATAATTACACTGTCTGTCCTGACCGAACGTTCCGTTTTTATTTCTTTTTTACAGCTGAGAACCAAAAGTCCTGTAAGCAGTAGAAGCATAATCAATTTCATAATAATATTTTTTAGTGGTCTATCAAATGTAGGCTAATATCATTATGCTAGCTTATGATTTCAATCATAATTGATTATTTTTTATTATTTCGCAAATCTTTTTGTTCCTACTACACATAAAATCACACCCACTGTAACGCCTAGCATTCCCATGCTCACTTGTTCGTGTAGAAGATAGGCAGCCAAAGCTAATCCAAAGAATGGCTGTAATAACTGAAGCTGTCCCACAGAAGTAATTCCTCCCTGCGCCAATCCTTTATACCAGAATATAAACCCGATAGACATGCTGAACAAAGAAATATATCCCAGACCAAACCAGCCTTTAAAGCTAACAGTTTCCAGATTTGCCGGAAAGTAAATGAAGAATAACGGGAGCATAACAGGTAATGACAGCACCAAAGCCCATGAAATCACCTGCCATCCGCCTAAAGTTTTCGAAAGCTTAGCCCCTTCTGCATAGCCAAGCCCGCATAAAATCACTGCCAGCAGCATCAAAATATCTCCTACCGGCGAAGCTGAAATCCCTTGTGATACAGCATATCCTATCACCAGAAGACTTCCGATAACAGAAAAAAACCAAAAGATCGGATGTGGCCTCTCTCCTCCACGGAAAACACCAAAAATAGCTGTAGCCAGAGGAAGCATTCCCAGGAAAACAATCGAATGAGCGGAAGTCAGATACTGCAATGCCAGTGAAGAAAGCAGCGGAAACCCTATAACACATCCTATAGAGACCAATACCAATGAAAATATCTGATTTTTGGCCGGCCTTTTTCTTTATATAGTAATAAGACTGAAAGCGCCAATATCCCTGCAATGACGGCCCGGGCAATGGTAACAAATATGGGATCCATTTCCATGACTGCCAATTTTGTTGCGGGCATCGAACCACTAAACAACAATACCCCTATGAAACCATTGATCCATCCACTTACTGCCTGATCTTTTGAAATTGTATCTGTCATCATTTTTTAAAGTTTTAATTGTATGGAGCAAAATTAGAAAGGAAAAATAAATAAACACAGTATCAGTTTTGTATATTTGCATGAGCACAGTTTAAAAAAATGAGTAAAGAATTTTTATATACGGAGATTGCGGAAGGTATTGCCAGCCAGATCAAAACAGGGGTTTTAAAAGCCGGAGACAAGCTTCCGTCAGTGAGGATGCTTTGCCAGGAACATCAGGTAAGTATGAACACTGCCAAACGGGTCTTTCTGGAACTTGAATCCCAGTCATTGGTAGAATCAAAACCGCAATCCGGTTACTTTGTAAGCCAGCTACTATCGGTAAAACTTCCCTTGCCTGAGGTAAGCCGCCCGTCTTTGATGGCCAATAATGACGAACCGAACGAGCTGATCAGTAAAGTCTATGAAAATATGGGGCGGAAAGATGTTACCTTTTTCTCCATCGGAATTCCGTCCGGAGATCTGTTGCCTCAGGCGAAGCTCAAAAAAGAAATTGTACATGCGATCCGCGAATTAAAAGAAGGCGGAACCGAATATGAAGAATTACAGGGAAACCTGAAATTAAGACGGATGATTGCTGTGCGATCTCTGCAATGGGGCGGAAACCTCCATGAAAAGGATCTCGTGACAACCAATGGCGGAATGAATGCCCTTTCGTTCTGCCTGATGGCCTTAGGTAAGCCCGGAGATACTATTGCCATTGAAAGCCCTTGTTATCCCGGAATTTTGCAGTTGGCCAACGGATTAGGATTAAAAGTATTGGAAATCCCTACCCATCCTACCACAGGAATTGAAATTGAGGCTTTAAAGAAAGTAATTCCTAAAATTGATCTGTGCCTGCTGATTCCCAATTTTAACTCTCCCTTGGGAAGCTGCATGCCAGATGAAAATAAGAAGGAAGTCGTAAGAATTCTCTCTGAAAATAATATTCCGCTGATTGAAGATGATGTCTATGGAGATCTTTATTTTGGAAATTCCCGCCCAAAATGTTGTAAGTCATTTGATAAAAACGGAAGTGTACTGTACTGCAGTTCTATTTCAAAAACTCTGGCTCCCGGTTACCGTGTCGGATGGATTGCTCCGGGAAAATACATCGATAAAATTTTAAAGCTTAAACTTTTGCATTCCACATCTTCGATTTCCATTGTAAATGAAGCTGTCGCCAACTTTCTGAAATCTGGCAGATATGAAAAACATCTCCATCAACTTCGCAAAACCCTGCAAAGTAATTATCAGAATTATGTGCAAACCATTGCAGAATCTTTTCCTGAAGGAACAAAAACAAGCCGCCCGCAGGGAGGATTATCGCTGTGGGTAGAATTTGATGAATCTATCCGAACAACCCAGCTTTATGATCTGGCTATTAAACAGAATATAAGTATTGCCCCCGGAAGAATGTTTACCTTCCAGGATCAGTTTGAAAACTGCATGAGGCTCTGCATCGGGCTCCCATGGTCGGAAGACACAAAAACGAAGCTCAGACAAGTCGGAAGCCTTGCTAAAAAGATTTATGTGAAGTAAGGGAAAAGAAGGCTGGAAGATGGAAGGTCTACTACTTTACTATAAAAGAGATTTAACACTATTGAGTCAACAGTGATCAAAGGCTCCTTCTTCCGGCCTTTTTCTATTTTTTATCGGGAACAAAGTTTTTCCTTGCCAGTTCTTTTCTTACCCTGCTTAAACTTTCAGGGGTAATTCCCAGGTAAGAGGCAATCATCCATTGGGGAACTCTCAACAATAAATCCGGATACATTTTAATAAATTTCATATATCTTTCTTCTGCAGTCTCGCCCAATAGAGAATTGATTCTGTTTTGAAGGCTTCTGATATGTTTCTGTAACAGGAAGTCACTTCTTTCAATACTGTTCGGAAACTGTTCCACCAGTTTATTGAAGAAATCGGGATGAAGGAATAATACTTCAGAGTCTTCCACAGCTTCTATATAATAATTTGATTTTTCATTAAAATAAAGACTGCTTCTGTCCGAAATAAGCCAGCTTTCCGGGGCAAACTGAATGATATGCTCTTTTCCGTTTTTATCTATAGAATACATCTTCAGAAGACCTTTTTCTACGAAAAAAATATGCCGGCAAATCTCTCCATATTGAAGCAGAAACTGATTTTTAGGGATCTTTTTTACTTCATAATGCAGGCTGCAGGTATTCACATTCTGAAGAGGAACATTCAGGACTTTGGCTAAATAATTATTAATATTCTTCATTATATGATCTGGCTTAATGAAATATCCTGATGTGAAGCACTGTTGACAGGCTTTCCGTTCTCAATAACAATCAGCTGTGGGCTTTCATGTCTTATCTCAAGATCTGTGGCAATTTTATTGGAAACAGGTCTGTGAGCCAGTAAGTCCAGAAAATAGATCTCCACCGGCTGACCTGAGTTTTCAACCTCCTTTTCAAAGTTTTTCAATACGGTCCTGCTGATAAAACAGCTAGTTGAATGTTTGAATATGGCTATTTTATGGTTAAAAGAGCTTTCAATGGCTTTTGCCAGATCTTCTTCAGACTCGATCTTTTTCCAGAAAGATTTTTGATCAGGGGTTTCATTTTTTCCTCCGAATATTTTATCAAAAAAACTCATACATTAAATTGTTTTAAATGATGATCAAGATGTTTATACTCTAAAAATTCCCAGTCTTTTTCAGTCATGTTTCCGAATAACCTGTGGTTTTCCGGCAGCTTTTTGTTTTCACAGGCCACCCGGAATTCTTCCAGTGTTTTCAGCAGATTGGTTTTTGATTCATCAAAATCACACTCAAAATTAACGATTAGTTTTTGAAAAGTAGGCATGTTTCTGGGAATTCCGTTATTAAAAACATACATTTCTACTTTAGTCACGGCTCCTATCACCCTGAACAGGATATTAATCTCGGGAAGTTCTATTTTTGCTAAGGCAACCTGGAGGACCAGATCGCAATGTCTGAGCATCTGGCATACATTCATTTTTCCCCATTTTGCGGATGAGTTCCCGGAAAGTCCGGAAATTCTGTCTACAATTTCCCTGTAATAGGTGGGATTACTAAGTCTTTTTCTTACCAACCTTTTTCTTTCTTCAGATTTTCAATATGTGCAAAATGATGATTACAATGCCAGGCATACAGGGCAAGACTTTCCCTTAAATTATAATTTTTGTTGTGTTCCGGATGATGAAAAGTCCTTTCAAACTGTTTATTGGTGAGGGTCTTCAGAAGTGTTGTCCACCTTTGATGCGTTCCTTTCAACATTCGCATGGCTGGTTTTACAGGCATATGAAAACTATCCTGAAGCTCGGCCCACTGTGCCTCATCATAGGGTTTAATGGTGGGATTATCTTCGGTAAGTGCCAGTTTGAAGCGGATAAAACTGTTGATATGACTGTCTGAAAGGTGATTAACAAGCTGCCTTACCGTCCATCCTCCTTCTCTGTAAGGGGTATCCAGCTGATCATCCGTAAAATGTTCAATGAGGTTTTTGAGCCTTCCGGGAAAATCTTTAATGATTTTAATGTAAGTATCGAGTGTAGTATCATTAATGTTTTCAGGGGTTTCAAATTGTCCTATCGGAAATTTTTTATTCTCTAAATCACTCATTGTATAGGTTTTATTTTTTTAAATTGTCGATTAACTATGCCTCTGCCAGGTTGAATAATTTCTACATAACAGAGCATGTAAATGTATCAAAAATTCAAGAATCTAAAGTGAAGAAAGCATTAATTATAACAAGATATTTTTACCAAATAATAAAGGCTTCAGTTATATACCCCTGAAGCCTTTATTATTTGATTATATATATTAATAACCATGCAAATCAATGCCTTCCGTTCTCTGCAACGTTACTTTTTTACCCATTTTCTTCTGAATTACTCTGAAATGCTGTAATTCATCATCTGTCAAAATAGTAATGGCAGTTCCTTTTTCGTTGGCGCGTCCTGTTCTACCAATACGGTGAATGTAATCTAAAGGCGAGCGCGGCAACTCATAATTGATGACACATGGTAAAGATTCAATGTGAATTCCACGGCCAATCAAATCTGTGGCGACCAAAAACTGAGCTCCATTACCTTTAAATTCTTCTAAATTATTTCTACGGGCACCTTGTGACTTCTGGCTGTGAATCGCTACTGCTTTGATTTTATTTTTTTTAAGTTTTTCAACCAGATTGTCTGCAGCTCTTGTAGATGAAACAAAAATCAGTGCTTTTTCTACTTTCTTTTCTTTGATTAAATAACGTAAAAAAGGACCTTTGTTCTCAGGAGCGACATGGTATGCCAACTGCTCGATATTATCAATTTCAACTTCTTCTTTTTTTATTTCAATGATGACAGGATTGATGGATAATCGTTCTTTCATTTCCTCAACTTTATCATTTAAAGTTGCCGAAAATAAGGTTGTTTGCTTCACTGCAGGCATGAGAGCAAAGAGTTTATTCATTTCCTCGCCAAATCCGAGCTGAAACATTTTATCTGCCTCATCTACCACCAGATGCTGGATTTCCGAAATTTTCACGGCATTATGATCAATCAGATCCAATAAACGTCCCGGAGTCGCAATGAGAACCTCCACACCAAACATCCCTTTCATCTGTGGATTAATAGATACTCCACCATAAACCGCCATTGTACGGACCTCACGTTTCAGATTTTCTGTAAAAGCCCTGAAGACTTCATCGATCTGAATAGCCAGCTCGCGGGTAGGCACCAGTATTAAAACTTGAATGTTACGACCTTTTTTAACTTCTGAATTCTGTAATTTTTCTAAAATCGGCATCACAAAACATGCTGTTTTCCCTGAACCTGTCCGGGCGATACCCATCAGATCCTTTCCCTGCAAAATAACCGGTACAGCCTGTTCCTGAATGGGAAACGGCTTCAGATAACCTAATTTTTTAACAGAACGAATAATATTGTGTGATAATCCTAACGATTCAAATGACATAAAAATAATTATTTAGTGCAAAGATAAGCTATTGAAATTTGGCTTCACGCTGCATTAGGAAGACTCCGGCCAATATTTCAGAAAAAAACAAGTAGTTTACGCTTTACATTACTTTCCAGCACTTGATGATAAGACATCTGAAAAAAATATATTGCCGATTTGTCCGATAATTTTATTTTGGACAAATTTTTGTGGATTAGTTTTGTAAATTTATCAAAAATTCGAGAATTCTAAATATGAAAAAAGCGTTAATAATAGTCGATGTACAGAATGATTTTTGTCAAGGCGGTGCATTGGCAGTTCCCGGGGCAAATGAAGTCATCCCTTATATCAATCTCCTGATGGAAGAAAATGAGTATGATCAGATTGTTTTGACTCAAGACTGGCATCCTGCGGGCCATAAAAGCTTTGCCAGCAGCAACGGAAGAAACGTTGGAGAAAGTATTATTTTAAACGGAGTTCCACAATTTATGTGGCCGGATCATTGTGTTCAGGGAACTTTCGGAGCGGAGTTTCATAAGGATCTGAACAGAGATAAGGTAACTCACGTTATTCAGAAAGGAAAAAATATTGAAATAGACAGTTATAGCGGCTTCCAGGATAATAATCACTTCATGAAAACAGGACTGGATGATTTCTTAAAATACCATGAAATTCAATTGGTGGAAATTGTAGGCCTTGCCATGGACTATTGTGTGAAGTTTACAGCTTTAGATGCTGTAGCTAACGGATATATTACATGTCTGCACTTTAATGGTACCCGTGCAGTGAACGTAAAACCGGATAATGGCAGAGACGCCATCTACGAAATGATCGAAAAAGGAGTAACTGTACTCGGATAATCAATATCAGCTGATTATTTATTTTAAAACATCAACAAGCATATGTAAAAGCCCGGAGATCAATCTCCGGGCTTTTACTATAAATGAATATGCATTCAGGATAATTATCTATATTTGAAAGAAACATCCGTAATGAAAAAAATCATTTTATCGGTAATCCTCTTTACAGGAGTAATTTCAAAGGCTCAAAATATAGCGGATGCCCAGTTCAAATATCCGGAATATGATATTGAGAAAATCCAAAACTTATATAAAAATAACACAGCTACCGTAAAGGAGGTTGTTGAAAGCTATCTGAAAAGAATCCATGATATCGACCAAACGGGAGTACAGCTGAATTCTGTCATTACCGTTAATCCTGACGCTGTAAAGATCGCTGATTCTTTAGACCATCTGGAAGCAAAATTTAGAAATAAACCATTATTTGGAATCCCTGTTCTGCTTAAAGATAATATAGATACTCATGATAAAATGCCTAATACAGCAGGCTCTCTGGCATTAAAGAATTCTTTTCCTCTACAAGACAGCTATATCGTCAAGAAACTCAGGGAGGCCGGAGCCGTAATTATAGGAAAAACGAATCTAAGCGAATGGGCCAATTTCAGGGGCGAAAAATCTACAAGCGGATGGAGCGGATTAGGCGGACTGACCAAAAACCCTTATATCCTCAATAGAAATACCTGTGGATCAAGCGCCGGTTCAGGAGCTGCCATATCAGCCAATCTTGGTATCATAGCAATCGGTACCGAAACTAATGGCTCTATCATCTGTCCTTCCAGCATCAATGGAATTGTAGGGTTGAAGCCTACTGTCGGCCTGATTTCCAGACAGGGCATTATTCCTATTTCATTTTCACAGGATACTGCAGGACCGATGGCGAGAACTGTCAGAGACATTGCGATAAGCCTGGGAGCGATGGTGGGTGAAGATAAAAATGACACCAAAACTATTGGAAATACAGCTTTTTCCCATACCGATTACACGAGATTCCTCACTTTAAACGGATTAAAAGGAAAAAGATTCGGATATATAAAAGAAATTACAAAAGGAGCCAGTAAAAAAGTTGACGAATTATTTCTGCAGACTTTAAAAGTTCTGGAAGCTCAGGGGGCAACAATTGTTACCATAGACAATGACTTTATCTCAGATGAAACTCATCAAAAGTCTTTTCAGATTATGGTTAATGAATTTAAAGATGGTTTGAATACATACTTTTCGTCTTTAGGAAAGGATGCCGCTGTCAAAAATATTGATGACTTAATTGCTTTCAATAAAAACAATAAGGAAGAATTGCAATATTTCGGACAGGAATACCTTGAACTTGCCGCTAAAAGCAACGGAATAAATGATAAAGAATATACTAAGAATCTAAAAATAGCGCAGACAGGAAGCCGTGAAAAAGGGATTGACCTTGTCATGAAAAAATATAAACTCGATGCCATTATTTCTCCCGCAACCACTGAAGCCTGGAAAACAAACCTGAAAACAGGAGATCAGTATTCATTTGGCAGCGCAGATGCCGCCGCCATTGCAGGCTACCCAAGTATTACACTGCCGATGGGATATATCGATGGGTTGCCGGTAGGTATTCTGTTTTCGGCCGGAAAATGGGAAGAAGGAAAGCTTATCAATATGGCCTATACTTTTGAGCAAACCAATCCCCAAAGAAAAGTACCTGAATTCTTAACCGGACAGTAAATCAGTTTGCTATATAAAACAAAAGCGCAGAAATTTATTCCTGCGCTTTCTATTTTTAAACTTAAAATATTGGCCTTTATTAAAGCATCTTAAGATTATTTACTTCCAGGTCTGTAAGAATTCTCCAGTGTCCTCTCTTGATGTTTTTCTTCGTTAATCCTGAGAACATTACTCTGTCCAGAGCTTCTACTTCATAACCTAATCTTTGGAATATTCTTCTGATCACACGGTTCCATCCGATATGAATCTCAATTCCGATCTCATTTTTCGGCTTACCTTCAATATATGAGATCTGATCAACAACCGCCAGTCCTTCATCCAGACGGATTCCTTCTGCAATAAGACGTAAATCTTCAGCAGTAAGTTTTTTGTCTAACGTCACATGATAGATTTTTTTAGCATTAAAAGATGGATGCGTTAATTTCTTGGTCATATGTCCGTCATTGGTTAACAAAATAACCCCTGTCGTTGAACGGTCCAGTCTTCCCACAGGGAATAGTCTGTAAGGAGAAGCATTCGCCACAAGATCCATTACGGTTTTTCTTGCCTTATCGTCTTTTGTTGTTGAGATATAACCTTTTGGCTTATTCAAAAGTACATAAACAGGTTTTTCAGGAGTAATACCTTGTCCGTCAAAAACGACTCTGTCTGTTTTCTGAACCTGATAACCCATTTCCGTTACGACTACGCCGTTTACCTCCACAAGTCCCTGAGTAATCAGCTCATCAGCTTCTCTCCTGCTGCAGATTCCCGAGTTGGCAATATACTTATTAAGACGGATGCTGTCTTTATAAACGTCCTTTTCTATTTTATTTAGCCTTCTTTTCTGTACAAAAGATCTTGTTTTATCCTCATTTCTGTCATCTCCACTAGAAGGTCTTCTGCCATATTTCAGACTCCCTCTTTCGTACTTGTCTCTTGTATCAAAGCTTTTTCCACCTCTCTTAGGTTTTCCGAAAGATTTTTTCTCATAGCTCTCACTTTTATTCGTGATATAGGGTTTTCTTTCAGATTTTGAACCGGACTCCTCAACGGAACCTTCAAAACTTCCGGTATTTTTCTTGAATGGTTTCTTTTCAAATTTTGAGTTGGATCCTTTATGTTCCGGGGCTGTTCTTCCTCCGTCTTTAGAAAAAGATTTCTTAAAAGGTTTTGATCCTGAAGAATTTCCAGATCTGGAAGCACGAGAATCATCAGAACTTTTCTTGGTTGAAATTCTTGGTCTCTTTGGTCTGTCTGAATTATTATTATCTCTGCTCATTCTAAAAATTTCTGCAAAGATAGTAATTTAGTTACGAGTTAAAAATTAAGAATCATAACTTTGCAGTATAGTTTACATTTTAACCTTACATATATTTGGAGATGATAACAATATTAAACGATAATTTTTCTCAGTTAAACGACTTTCTTCATGAAAAATCATTCAGTAAAATTTTTATTCTGGTTGATGAGAATACCCATGAATACTGTCTTCCTGTTCTCTTAGGGAATATGGAAACTGATCTGGGGTTTGAAATTTTGGAAATTGAAGCAGGCGAGGAAATGAAAAATATTCAGACAGCCAATCAACTTTGGGAAATTCTTACCGAGATGCAGGCAGACAGAAAAGCACTGGTTATCAACCTTGGAGGCGGTGTGATTACAGATATGGGTGGCTTTGTTGCTTCTACTTATAAAAGAGGAATACAGTTCATCAATATCCCTACTACCCTTTTATCCATGTGTGATGCTTCTATTGGCGGGAAAACAGGAATTGACCTGATGCACTATAAAAATATGGTGGGAACCTTTGCCTTTCCCCAACAGATATTTATTTATCCCCAATTTTTGGAAACATTACCTTTTAAAGAATTAAGAAGTGGATTTGCAGAAATGCTGAAGCACGGACTCATAGCCGATAAAGAACACTGGAACCAACTGACACAGATCCATAAACTGGATGTAGAAACGGTAATCCCTCATATCCAGACTTCTATGAACATCAAACAGGATGTTGTAGAGAAGGATTTCCATGAAAGCAATATCAGAAAAACACTCAACTTCGGACATACGATCGGGCATGCAGTTGAGAGTTTATGCCTGCAGCAAGGCAATCCTATTTTGCATGGTGAAGCCGTTGCCATGGGAATGATTTCCGAAGCTCACCTGGCATACCTGGAAGGTCTTATCACGGAGGAAGATTCAAAGATTATTATTGAAAATATCCAGAGATACTATCCTTACCTTGATATCAGTGACTTCAAAGATGAGGACATCACTGCATTACTTTTAAATGATAAAAAGAATACCGACAGTAAAATCAATTTTTCGCTGCTTTCAGGAATCGGATCATGTATATATGACCATCAATGCAGCCAGAAAAATATTCTGGAATCATTACATTTTTATAGAAAACTCAATGATTTCTAAGTCAGATATTTCTATTTCATAAAACTACAAAAGCCTGATCATTTAAATCAGGCTTTTTATGACTTCCTTTATAAGTTATTTTTCTTTTGAAAAGACAACTCCAACTGCTTTAACCGTTCTTCAAAAAGAGATTGTTTGTACTGTATTTCTCTGTTGACTTGTTTCAATGCTTCATTTTCACGTTCCAATGCCTCAATTTTTTTTGCCAGCTCCTGGGTTGCAGAGATATTCAACATAGATAAAGCATCATAATCTACTGTTCTGAGATCTGATACTTCAGTTCCGTAGACAAAGAGTCTGCCTTTAAGCTTTTTATCCCCTAAATTCACAGTGAGACTATTGGAAGTAGTATTTTGAATTTCCAGAATAATTTCCCCTGTTTCATCATAGATTTTAAGCAATTTATCTTCTTTGGAAATGGCAAATGACTTTTCAACCGTAAGGATATTACCGTTTTGTATTGCCAATTGATAGATATTGGGGATAAAAGTCTTTACACCACTTTTACTGACTGCTTGCGGGTAGACTGTTTCCACCTCCTGAGCAATTACCTTTTTAAATTTTTGTGTACCATACAATGTTTCATCTTTCATGATATAGTCTGTAATACTGAGCTTCTGTAGGGTCACCAAATCTTTTACATTATCTGATTTCCCTATGATATTTTTGATCCTTTTATCTGAAAACAGTGAAGTTTGTGCCACACTCAATTTCCCTACCGAAATGATATTTCCATCTGCATAAATAGAAGTATTGCTATTGAAAGCACCTATATCATTGGTATAATTCGGATAAGTAGTTAAAGTTCCGTCGGATGAACCTGTCTCAGGATTTATTCCGTAATACGTAAGACTTGATGCCGCTAAAGGCCATACAGAGGTCTTCAACCGGATATCGAGCGGGAATTTTGGAGTATCGGTTCCAATACCGATATTTCCGTTCTGGTCAATATTAATCCTTCGGTTGCCATCACCATCAGCGATTATAATATTATTTGAAAGCGAAGCCGGAAGTCCGGTCACATTAGCTCCTATAATGGTGTTTGATTTTCCGGAAACAAGCCCTGCTCCGGCCCGGAAGCCTATAAAAGTATTGTAGTTATTTGTCGTATTCAAATTATATCCTGCAGATCCGCCAATCGCCGTATTTCCCCTACCACCGGGAATCATTCTAAAAGCGTCCCCACCTATTCCTATATTATAGTCTCCAGAGATAAGCTCGCGGAGTGAGCTTGCCCCAATTCCTATATTACCTATGGTACTTTTAGCAGAAAAGAGTGAAAAATAGCCGTTGGCAACATTATTATTTCCGTCGAGATTCGAATATAAAGCCCGGTATCCGTAACCGGTATTCTGTATCCCGGTCTTATTGCTGCTCAAGACTTCTGCCCCTATCGCTGTATTCATGCTTCCTATGGTATTAGAGATTAAATTATTAACGCCTACCGCAGTATTATTAAGTCCTGATGTATTCGCTGTCAGACTGTTGACTCCAAAAATTGTATTCGTAGTATTTAAGACTCCGGATACAATATTATTCCTCTTAAAAATAACATCCACATTATCTGAAGTTCCTATGAAATTCACTCCGTTTACCATCCCTGAATTTCCGGTGAGGCTCCATCCTGTCATGACAATCGGCGTTAAATCATCCAGCACTTTTGTCCATCGTCCTGCGGCTGCACTCCAATAATAGTATCCTGGATGAACATCATTGATATCTTTTGTGTTATAAATCAGTAAAGAATTCGTTCTTGACGGTATTGTCGTAGTATCCAGACTTCCTGTCAACGCAATCCTGGGAATTAAAATCCCTTTGTCAAAACCAGAAACATCAAGTACTGAGGACGGATCAGGTGTCGTGGTATTGATTCCCACCTGGGCTTGCAAAGCAATTTCAAAAAAAAGGAATACCAACAGCTGTGTGCATTTTTTCATGTTGTAGACATTAAGTAATTCTTACAAATTCAATCAATCATTATTGTAAGAGTATCAGGTTATCATTTTATGAGGATGACAAAATTAGTAAAGAAAATAAAGCAAATATTGTTTAAAGATACTTTGTTTCGTCATCTGCATTAAGGTTTTTGAACATTATTATGGGCTGCGCACTATTTCTTACTTTTGTTTTTAACAAAATTGTCAATTTAGAGCTTCTCTAAACAAATGTTTATTTAATTATATATTCGTTTGAAATTCAACAGATTAAATATGAAATAATTTAAACAGAGAGTAGATTTTTTATTGATTTAAGTCATAAAAAATATTTTTGGCAAGTAATTTGAAAGATATTCTGCGTTCAACTAAAAATGTTGAAACAGAGTAAAATTTAAAATTAAGAAAGAGTAAAATTTAAAAAATTAAAGTTATGAAAAAGTTAATTTTAGGATTGGCAGTAACTGCAGGAACATTAGCATTCGCTCAGCAAACACCTTCTTCAGTAGGGGCAGCAACATTTGGTATTAAAGGAGGAATGAACGTATCTTCCCTTTCAAACGGAGCTGATTTGAGTGATTCTAAATCTAAAATCGGTTTTAACGCCGGTGTATTTGCCAACATCCCGCTAGCTAGTTCATTTAGTGTACAACCTGAGGTTATTTATAATGACTTAGGTTCAAAAGTAACAAGAGAGTATTCAATCGTAGGAAATAAATATAAAGATGAATATTCAAGAAATCTGGGATATATTGCAGTACCGGTAATGTTCCAGTACAACGCAACTCCTGAATTTTATCTTGAAGCAGGACCTGAATTTGGATTCTTAGTAAGTGCTAATGATAAATTCAAAAGCTCTACCAACAGCAATACCAGTTCGCAGGTAGCAAGTCTTAATAAAGATGACTTCAAAACATTCAACTTCGGTATCGGTCTTGGTGCAGGATACTATTTCACACAGAACTTAGGAATTACCGCAAGATATACAGCAGGTCTTACTGATATTTATAAAAACAATTCAGGTGATGCTGTTAAAAACAATGTATTCCAGGTAGGATTGGCTTATAAATTTAAATAAGCCACAACGCTCACTAACAAATTTTTATATTCAATAAAAGGTCAGATTACTTATAATCTGATCTTTTTTTATGCAAGAATTTTAAAAACAATTAAAATAAAATATAAATACAAAGCTATGATAATTAGAATTTAATCATATCTGTTAATGTTTGTCATTTACTTTTTTCGCCATAATCTGCTTATTTATATAAAATTATAAAACAACATTATTTCTGGCACGGTGTTTGCTAATAAACAAACTGTTAAATAAAACTTAAAAACTATTAAATAAAAACTTATGAAAAAGATTTTTTTAGGCCTGGCACTCGTAGCAGGTACTTTTACTTTCGCACAAAAAACTTCATCAAATACAGCATCTTCTCCGGTTAGATTTGGATTAAAAGCTGGTCTTAATGTTTCAAGCCTTTCTAACAGTGATACCAATTCAAAAGCTGGATTTTATGGTGGTGTTTTCGCAAACATTCCTGTAGCACAAGACTTCTCTGTACAACCGGAAGTATTATACAGCGGTATGGGTGCTAAAGCGAAAGCTAACAGCGATGTTAAATTGAACATGGATTATATCGCTGTACCGGTAATGTTGCAGTACAATGCACTTCCTAACCTATATGTAGAAGCAGGACCACAATTCAGCTTCCTTGTAAGTGCTAAAGGAAAAGACAACAATGGTTCTGTAGATGTTAAAGACGGTTTCAAAACTTTTGATTTCGGATTAGGTCTTGGAGCAGGATATTACTTTACTCCTAACATCGGAGTTAACGTAAGATATGTTGCAGGATTAACTGACGTTGTTAAGAACAGAATCGGTGGTGATTCTTCTAAAAACGGAGTATTCCAGGTTGGACTGGCTTATAAATTCTAATAAGCTTGTTTTCAATAACAAATTTTATAATTACAGAGAGCCGGATTCTATAATCCGGCTTTTTTGTGTATATTTTTTTTTCTTAATCAACATCTTTGGCAAGAAATTTGTCTATCACTTTAAGATTGTATCCCATTCCGCATTACCATCTTTCAATTCCTGTATTTTATTTATGATGAATACAATTGACATAAATACAATAATTTATTTCTGAACAGGAATATTCCAGATATTTATTTTTGATTAAAAATTTTTAGTTCATCAATGACAAATGGTAGGTAAAGATTTCGTGCTGCAACCCGAGTAAAATACATTTTGATTTCAATAGAAAAAGTCAGGTCTGCTTGTTTAGGCCTGACTTTTTCGCTTTCGTAAAGTATGGCAGGCGGATATATTTACATACATATTCCACCCCAGCCTCTATAGTTTTTAAAACAATTGTGTAAAAATACCGCACGATTGGTATGGGAAAAAGGCAGCTCCTATTAGAAAACTATTATTTGAAATGATTCATTACACTGGATTTCAATCACATAAACATTTTGGCAGAATTTCTTCTTGTTTCAATGATTTTCAAATACAATACAAAATATATTTCCCACTGTATTGAAAATCTGCAAATGCTTATTTATATTGATTACAGATATGATTTTTTTTAAAAAAGAATCATATTAAAATTATACACCTAAAACACGTTATAATTTAAAAATGTTTACGAAACATAAATTTGCATTACATATTTTTTCATAAAAAAAGCTTAAAAGTACAAAAGAAACATCTTTGAAAAACAGCTCTCATAGCCCTGCAGATGAGACTTTTTCGACTTTGGCAAGCTATTTGCAAAATAATTCAAGTCTGATTGATAAATCATACAACAAGCAAATAGTAAAAAAATTAAAAGAATAAAATTATGAAGAAGTTATTTTTAGGATTAGCATTAACTGCTGGTACATTAGCTTTCGCACAGGAAACAACAACGACAACTACTACAACAAAAACGGTAGCTACATCTCCACTAAAAAGCGACGTTCAACCAGTTAGATTTGGTATTAAAGCAGGAGGAAACTCAGCCTACTTCAGTGCACAAAGTTTTGGAATGAACAGCCAAAAGCTAGGATTCCACGCTGGTGCATTCGTAAATATTCCAATCTCTAAACAATTCAGCTTACAGCCAGAGGTATTATATAACCAAATGGGTGCCAGAGCTGTAAACTATTCTACAGAAAACACAGTAGGTTCAGTTACTACTAAAACAAAAGGAGAAGATAAAGTAACTATGAACTATATTTCAGTTCCTTTAATGCTACAAATGAGACCAACAGAGAAATTCTATATTGAGGCAGGACCTGAATTCAGCTATTTCATCAATGGGAAAAACAAAGGTGAATCTACAGTTTCTACTACAACAGGAGGTGTTACTACAACAAGAACAGAATCTCACTCTGAAGATCTTGACAAAGATCAAATCAACAGATTCAACTTCGGTTTAGGATTAGGTCTTGGATATGATATTACTAATAACATCGGTATTAGTGCAAGATATGTAAATAGCTTGACTAAAATTGATAAGAGCAGACCTGCCGCTGAAAACAACAACAGAGTATTCCAGTTGGGTCTGAACTACAAGTTCTAAGTAAAGAAACCAATTTTTTAACTTTAAATGCAGATTTCTGCATGATATAAAATGGCCGGAAGAATTTCTTCCGGCCATTTTTAATTTAAAATATTCTGGGATCATCACTGATCACTCCGTCAGTCCCCATATCTTTCAATTCCTTTAGCCTTTCTTTGGTATTCACTGTCCATGGGATAACTTTCATTCCTGATGCATGGCATTCTCTGACCATTTCCGGAGTAACAAGATGATGTTCCGGGCTGTAAATGGTAGGAGTAAAGCTTAAAAATTTCAAATCTCCTGCTACACCGTTAAGATGATCAGGATATAGCTTGAACTTTTCAAGCGGTATGTTTTTAAAATGCATCTGTTGTTGCGCAAGCTTTTTATCATCTACCTTTTCAACCAGTAAAGCGGTCATTACTCCGGGATATTCTTTGTGAATGATTTCTAATGTTCTGGGATCGAATGACTGGATAATTACGCGGTCCTGGATGTGTTTGTCAGTGATAATTTTCATCATCAGATCTACAAATTCTCTGGGTTCGGGGTGAAAAATATTATCTGAAAACGGACGTGTTTTGGTTTCAATATTATAAAATGGCAATGGTCTTTTCAATTCACGGGCATAAGCCTCACAAGCGTCAATTACCTCGGAAAAAAGGGGTTTTTGCACCTTCATTTTCTTTTGGTCCGGATATCGGTCCAGTTTCTTTAAACCAACGTCAAATGTTTTAATTTTAGCATAGGGCATGTCATAAATCTTATAATAAAATCCTGAATCTTCCGGAATATATGTTCCATCGGGCTTGGTAACCAATTCAGGTGAAAGAAAAGCATCATGAGAAAGAATTACCTTTTTATCCTTTGTGATCGCCAGATCCATTTCCAGGGTGGTGACATTCATTTTTAAAGCGTTTTTCATGGCCGGAATTGTATTCTCCGGATACAGTGATTTGCCGCCACGATGAGCCTGATTATCGAAAGACTGACCTGAATATAACTGAATACCGACAAAACAAATACTTGCTAAGAATGCGTTCTTCATAAACCTAAGATTTTAATCCGGTAAAATTAAAATTTACTTGTGTCCTGTATAATACATGAATATTAAGATTGTGCTATATTTCATAACCTGATAAGCAGGTTCTTTAAAAAGACCATAAAATTTTAAACCGTTAATATTTTTAAGGAATTAGGAAAAGTTAAGTTAGTTCTTGTTGTTGATAGGGCAATATTTCTTCACTCGATCTTCGATATCCTAATTAACAACCTGGCAACAAAAAAAGCCAGACAAATGCCTGGCTCTCTATTTTGATTTAAAAATATTTTAATTGAATAATTCTATCTCCTCTCCTTTTCCTACTGGATATTCTTCTGTAAAACATCCGAAGCAGTGGTTGGCAGATCCTAAAATTTCCTTTAGATTGTCTATGCTTAAAAATTCCAACGAATCAACGCCTAAATAATTTTTAAGCTCTTCTGTAGTCATATTGGCAGAGATCAGATCATCTTTTGAAGGAGTATCGATCCCTAAATAGCAAGGGGCAATAATAGGTGGGGAAACACTTCTGAAGTGGATTTCTTTTACTCCTGCATCTTTCAAGATTTTAACCAATCTCTTTGAGGTTGTTCCACGAACGATAGAGTCATCAATGATAACTACTCTTTTATCTTTCATTTCAGAAATAATCGGGTTCAGCTTCAGGTTGACTACCCTTTCTCTCATTTCCTGGGTAGGGACAATGAAACTTCTTCCAATATATCTGTTTTTGATCAATACAGGACGGAATGGAATTCCTGAAGCTTTAGAAAAACCGATAGCAGCAGGAACTCCCGAGTCAGGAACACCTATTACAAGGTCGGCATCTACCGGAGCCTGTTCCCAGATCTTTTCACCGGACTTTTCTCTGATCTCATATACATTAATGTTTTCTAAAGTAGAGTCGGGTCTTGCAAAGTAGATGTATTCAAAAGAACAGATTCTTTGTTTCCCTTTTGCTTCATCCATCATGTAAGAATTCAGCTTTCCGGGTTCGTTTTCATTCGTATAAATGATCTCTCCAGGAAGGATATCACGTACATATTGAGCTCCTACAGCATCCAGTGCTACAGATTCAGAAGCCACCACATATGATTTCTCATCAATAGCTCCTAAAACCAGCGGACGGATCCCGTTGAAATCTCTGAAGGCGAAGAATTTGTTTCTGGTCATTCCTACTACAGAATAAGCACCTTCAATTTTTTCCATAGTTGCCTTAATTGCACCGCGAAGTCCAAGATCAAGGTTTTTCTGGATCAGTCTTAAGATCACTTCAGAATCGGAAGTTGCCCTGAAAACAACGCCTTCAGCCTCTAATTCTGCTTTTAATTCTTTCGCATTGGTAAGGTTACCGTTGTGCGCTATAGAAAGTATAATCTGGTCATATTCGTTTTTTGCGAAAAATGGCTGGAAATTATATTTCTTTTTATCTCCTGCAGTCGTATAACGGGTGTGACCGATTGCAGAATTTCCCATAAAAGTTTCAGGTTCCTGAATGTCTTTATAAACATCTAAAACCAGGCCTTCATCCTTCATATTGGTAATTCTCCCCTCTTTCAGGACGGAAATACCACAAGCCTCCTGACCTCTGTGCTGCAAAGCAAAAAGCCCGAATTGTGAAAGAGAAAACGTATCCAGATCATTATCTGAATATAATCCGAAAATACCACATTCTTCATTCGGAGCATCCAGTCTTTCCTCTTCCTGAGTTCTGAACAGATTTCTTCCGTAAACCTGGTTTTCAAACTGTTTTAAATATTCACTTTTATGAATGTCTAAACTTTTCATTTCTATTTTTTCTAATTATAGATCTTAGATGTCAGATTTCAGACCTCAGACTAAAAGCTGACTTCACATTTTAATTTTGTTTTTAACTAACAAAGTATTTTCAGTACTAACGTCCGATATCTGAAATCCGGTATCTGAATCTTACTTCTGTAAAAGATTTTTAAGACGGTTGTATATTTCTACATAAGCCTCAGTTACCTCTCCAAGGTCTCTTCTGAATCTGTCTTTGTCAAGCTTCTTCATGGTATCTTTATCCCAAAGTCTGCAGGTATCAGGAGAAATTTCGTCTGCCAGGATGATTTCGCCATCTGAAGTTTTACCTAATTCGATTTTGAAATCTACCAGGATGATATTAATTTTATCAAAAAGGTCAATAAGGATCTCGTTGATGTCTGATGTCAATTCATACATTTCATCAAGCTCCTCGTAAGTAGCTGCTCCCAGGAACACCGCGTGGTGGTCGTTGATAAGCGGATCTCCCAGCTCGTCTTTTTTATAGCAGATATCAAAGATCGTTACCGGAGATTTGATTCCCTCTTCAACCCCTAATCTTTGTGCCATGCTTCCTGCAGAGTAGTTTCTCACGACCATTTCCAAAGGAATGATTGATACTTTTCTTACCAATTGCTCTCTTTCGTCCAATTGCTTAATGAAATGAGTTTTGATTCCTTTTTCATTTAAATATTCAAAAATAAGAGTAGTGATGGCGTTGTTCATTTCCCCTTTCAGGTCAACCTGGCCTTTCTTTTGAGCATTAAATGCTGTAGCATCGTCTTTGAAACGTACTACTACTTCATCAGGATTATCGGTAGCAAATACTTGTTTCGCTTTCCCTTCGTACAACATTTCTTTCTTTTGACTCATAATTTTACTTTCTAAATTGTAGTTAGATTTATTGATTTATTTAATTATTATTCCTGTTAAGACAGCCAGTCCAAAACTCAGCAATGTACCTATCAATACATATTCTGTAAGCTTTCTCTGTTTTGCCTGTGCAAGGTCGCTGAACCTGAAAACAGATTTTGCAGCCACCATGAAACCTACGCCTTCCCAGTGATTCACCATAATAAAGGTGAAAACCAGTAAACGTTCTAAAATTCCGATATATTTTCCGGCACTTGTTAAAGATTCGGTTTGAATAGTGTTGGGACCATCCGGAGAGGGCGTCCAGGATGATAAAAGGAGTTTAATGAAAATAGAAGCTGGCGTTGTCAGAAACAAAGCTGCCATTATGATTTTCAAAAATTCCTGGTTCTGCAGAAAGCTGATATCAAATTCTCCGAAATAAAAAGAAATACCGGCGATCACCAGAACATGCAGTACCTGATCGATAAAGAACCATCTTTTCTTTGTTTTGACATTTTGAAAAGTAAGCTTTGCCGTATCAATAATAAAATGAGAAATACCCACCAGAATTGCTACCCACCAAAGCTGTAAGTCCCAAAGAAAAATAAGGCTTAAAACCGTGTGAATGAGAACGTGAAGGTATAAAAATTTACTTTTTAGTTTATAGTTTTCCTTATCTGCAACCCAAGAGTCTGGCTGAAGAGTAAAATCTCCGAGTAGATGTGCCAATATGAGTTTAATAAAGATCATGCTATAATTCTGAGATTTTCTTTCTAAAATACTGGTTGGTTTCTACGATGAGCTCATAGTTGGCTCGCTTCAGTCTCTGGCTTATCGAGGACTGTGAAATAGTAAATTTCTTGGCAAGGTCTTCTTGGGTGATATCCTGATTCATAATCATTTCATGGATAATCTCTGAGGTGGCCATCGTCCAGTTATCAAAATCTTTCGATGACCATTTCAGAAGGATATTAAGATCTCTGTCTACAGCCTCATTCGATGTTTTAATCGCAACGGTATGACCATCATTTTTCAGGTCGTTCAGTAACCTTCCGGAATTTACATAGGCAGTCCCGTTGGACTCGGTAATTTTTTCGGAAGAAAAACTCTCTTCACCAATACCTATGGCCATTCTTACATCTAAATTTTCCTGACTTTTAATAAGAGATTTTATGGCTAGAAACCGCCAGAAAACGTCATCAATATTGCATTTGAACTGAAATTCATCACCCCTGTAAATTTCCCATGTGTGAGGAACGCTCCCCCATTTTTCGAGAAGATTTTTAAGTCTGGTAATCCAAACCTCAGTATCCGCATGCTGTGAATTTATAATATCACCGGTAATGACCGCTATCATACTGCAAATATAAGCATAATTACTTATAAATAAAAAATATAAGCAGAAACACTTATAGATATTAATTATTAGTGAATCTGCTTATATCAATATTGTAGTAATCATAAGGTTTCTAAGACGTTATGTCAAATGTAAAAATTATGAAAAAGTAAAATAGAGTGAAAAATTTTCATGATAAATTGAATATTAATTCAACTTTTTTAATGATTTTTTGTCTGAGGAGCTGCTTCCTGCTATCCGCTCATACTCCTCTCTCCTTTCTTTTCCTGCTGCCAGCGGTGGGGGAACCGCTGCTATCAGGGCTAATTTCAACCTTGCCAGGATCTCAAGTCCCGGCAAGGTTAAGACTAGGATCTCTAAAAAAATATAAAACCTAACAGGTTTCAAAAACCTGTTAGGTTGGGTATCATTAAGATATGAGTTTTATGTATTTTTTACTATTTTTTTATAAATTGTTGAGTATGCTCGTCCAGCCTTAAGATATAAGTTCCTGTTGGAATTCCCTGTACAGAAATTTCTTTCTTGTGTCTGAACGGATCTTTCTCTGTAAAGATCACTTTTCCCGAAAAATCAATAATTTGGGCTATTTTTATCTTTTCAGTATCTCCGTTTACAAAAAGACGATCATATACCGGATTGGGATATATTCCTAACTTTTTATCTTTTGATGCAATAAATTCCGTAGTGGAAAGTGTTCCTAGATTCTGGCAGTAATCTATGGGATAAGCATCCCATTCATTAATATTAAATGTATTGGTAGGCTGGCTGATAGTAGACTTTCTGTATAAAGAAACATCTTTAAGATTCGTGGAATTATTTTGTCCTACGACACCTAATGCATCTACTGTAGTAGACTTATACCTTAATTCAAGATAATTATATCCATAAAATGTCATTTGAGGAGCCGCTGTTACAAATTTTGCCTGTCCGTTAGCAAAACATGAGAAAGCAGCAGAAGGGTTTATCACCACAAATGTTTCATTATTTTGAATGGTACCCTCCATTTCAAATGGAGCTGGAAAATAAAGGCTGTTATTTTGTCCTTGTAATTGAATAGACAATCTGTAATTATTCAAATCTACAGGGTGTCCTGTTTTATTGGTGATTTCAAGAGCTTTGTTCTCATTGGTTGATCCTTCCAGGTATTTCGAAATATATAGATCCTTAGCGTAAATATCAGTAGCCAGTGTGGTTACTGATACTGGATTACTCTCAGAAGATTGAAGATATCCATTGTCATATGCTTTTACAGTGTAATTATAGGTTGTTGAGGGGGTCAGATGATCAATACTGATAGAATTTCTTTTTGTAGAAGCTACTAAAGTACCGTTCTGGTACACCTGATATCCAATAACATCAGCATCAGGACTTGGAGCCCAGCTTAAGTTTGTGAAATAAGCGCTTGTCTGAGTAGAAGTAAGATTGGAAGGCGCTTGAGGAGCAATAACATCCGGTGTTTGGTTCCAGATTACATCTACCCATCCTGGATTGTCTATAAAAGGATTTCTGTTTTTCTGAAGGGCATAAACCGCGTTGTTTCTGTTGATTTCTCTTAATGAAACAGGATCCTGCTGGTGCCATTGAATTAACATGGCAAGATAAGCCGGATCCATAGCTCTTTCTTCAGTTCCGTCAAATGGGTTGGTGTCTAAGGTAGGATTAGCATTAGCTGTATATTTAAAAGTTCCCAACTTTCCTTCATACCTTAACGCAAAATAAAGTATGGACCTTGCCACATCGCCTTTAAATTCGTCAATAGGTTCATATACATATCCTGTATAGGCCAAGTTGGGAATAGCGCTCTTCCCTATTTTAGAAGTATTGGTAAAGGTAGCCAGAATGTTAGCCGGAACTGTACTGGCAATTCCATAAGGATAATTGCTCCTCATCTGATTGATTTTAGCATCAGTAGGAATTACATAGAACAGATCCGAATACATGGGATAGTTACTGTAGAATGTACTTTGAGGCATCATATGCTCTCTGTTGTATCCTGTACCCTCTGCGCTGCCACCCCCTAATTGACTGCTGGTATACTCATACGCATCCGGGCCGTTCGGTATTTCAGAATAAATATCCAAAAGAAAACTGGTATTGTCTGCCGGAGTATGGTCATAGTAAACATCGAGATCTGTTTGGTTATAAAGATTGGGAAGATGAGTACTGTAATGCCAGCTTATAGATTTTTCAGAAATAATATCATGCAGCTTGGATTTTAGGGCATAACCGGTTAATCCGGCAGTGCCATTATAATATCCGGCAGGAGCCTGAGCTGCCATATAAGAAGAAATAAAAATAACAGGAAGTAGAATTTTTTCATGCCTTAAAAATTGGACCTCTAAAATATTAAAATAAAAACACTTTAGAAGAGAATGTTTTATTAAGAAACTATTATTTTTTAGAATATAAAAAACTAGCAATTATCATATTAAGGTATAAAATATTATGAATAAAATAATTTTTTAGCATTCCGCCAATTTAATTATCTTTGAGAACTAACTATTATCTATATGAATACAGAGACTATTGACAACATCAAAATGATAGCGGAGACAGCTAGAGAATTTGCAGAAAAGAATATCCGTCCGAATATTATGGAATGGGATGAGAGCCAGACATTTCCAAAAGACCTATTTCACCAGTTGGGAGAAATGGGATTTATGGGCGTCGTAGTTCCTGAGCAATATGGAGGTTCCGGTTTGGGATATCATGAATATGTTACAATTCTTGATGAAATTTCTCAGGTAGATCCGTCAATTGGACTTTCTGTAGCAGCACACAACTCGCTTTGTACAAATCATATTTATGAATTCGGTAATGAAGAGCAAAGAAACAAATGGCTTCCTCAGCTGGCTTCCGGGAAAGTAATCGGAGCCTGGGGATTAACGGAACATAATACAGGTTCGGATTCAGGAGGTATGTCTACCACAGCCGTAAAAGACGGCGATGACTGGATCATCAACGGTGCTAAAAATTTTATTACGCATGCTATTTCAGGAGATATTGCTGTAGTCATGACAAGAACAGGAGAAAAAGGAGCAAAAAACAATTCTACAGCTTTTGTTTTAGAAAAAGGAATGCCGGGCTTTACTTCCGGAAAGAAAGAAAATAAACTCGGAATGCGTGCCTCAGAAACAGCTGAACTTATTTTTGATAATGTCCGTGTACCGGATTCTCATCGTTTAGGTGAAGTAGGTGAAGGTTTCAAACAAGCAATGAAAATTTTGGACGGAGGGAGAATTTCTATCGCTGCCTTAAGTTTAGGTACAGCAAGAGGTGCTTACAAAGCTGCTTTAAAATATGCTAAAGAAAGACATCAGTTTGGAAAAGCAATCTCTGAATTCCAGGCAATCAACTTTATGCTGGCGGATATGGCCACAGAAATTGATGCTGCGGAACTTCTGATTCAAAGAGCTGCTACCTTAAAAAATGCTAAGCAGAAAATGACAAAAGAAGGTGCCATGGCAAAATTATATGCTTCTGAGGCTTGTGTAAGAATTGCCAACAATGCGGTTCAGATCTTCGGAGGATATGGATATACAAAAGATTTCCCTGCTGAAAAATTCTACAGAGATTCTAAGCTTTGTACTATCGGAGAAGGAACTTCTGAAATCCAGAGACTGGTGATCGGAAGAGATATTACTAAATAATCTTAATCTCTCTATACAAATGATTAAACAGGCACTTTTAGGTGAGTTTCTGCATGAAGCGGAAAACACCAGGAAAATTTTAAAAGCAATCCCTGACAGCGCTTTAGACTGGAAACCATCTGAAAAGAACTGGACTACCGGTCAGCTGGCCTCTCATATTGCAGAAGTATACAATTGGTATGAGCCCACTTTCAATCAGGATACCTTTGATATGGGTTTATATGTGTATGACAAAGGGGATATTTCCAAAGCTGAAAATATTCTTGCAAAATTTGAAGAAAATGTCGCCAAGGCACAAAAAGTGCTTGAAGATTCTGATGAAAATACATACTTTAACGAATGGAAAATGGTGATGAACGGAAATATTCTTTTTCCTCCCTCTCCTAAAGTACAGGTTATAAGAGGTTTTCTTTACAATCATTTGTATCATCACAGAGGAGAGCTGGTAGTATATTTGCGATCAACCGGGAATACAGTTCCGGGACTTTATGGCCCTACTGCGGATGATAGAATCTAATTTTGGATGATAAAAAAACTAAGCTGTTTCATTTTGAAGCAGCTTTTTTTAGCATCAAATCAAGCACTTCTGCAATGCAACACAATATTATAATGCTAATTTTAGCAGTGATATTTTAATTATTTCATAAATATTATTGTCTCATTTTAATAAATTACTAACAATATCCATCAATTTTATTTTTATTGAAATTAAAATCCAATTTAGGTTTTTCAGTTTTCTTGTGTTAATAAGCTTTTTCAATTACATTCAATGTATTGCATAATATTTTAAAGCGGCATTCTAAATTATTCTTAAAAAATTATGTTTTTCGTAACGTATTTTTCATTAGTTTTGGTATTCCACAACCAAAATTTACATTTAATATGAAAAAACAATTAACCCTGATTGGGATGCTCCTCATTACGGGCGTTTCTTTCGCACAGACTGACCGTCTTTGGTCTGAAAACTCCAGAAAAAGCTCAGCAGAGATCTTTGAAAACAAATCCGGCATTACAAACCCTAAGGTTTACAGCCTGAACATCAACGGATTAAAAAGCGCTCTTGCTAAAGCTCCAAAAAGATTGGCAGTGGGCGAAAAATCAGAACTCATCATTTCTTTTCCAAATTCTGATGGCAGAATGGAAAACTTTAAGGTGAGAGAGAATTCCAACTTTGCTCCCGAGCTGGCAGCAAAATATCCGGACATCAAATCTTATGTAGGCCAAGGCCTGGATGATCCGAACTCTACGGTATATTTCAGTATTTCATCATTAGGTTTATCTTCTATGGAGATCTACGGCGACAAATCAGCAGTATTTATCGAACCTTATTCAAAAGACCTTTCAACCTATGTGGTTTATAAAAAATCAGATAAGAAAGAAGATCTTAACAAATTTGAATGTACTGTAATTGATGCAGCTCAAAAAGGAGTAAGCAATTCAAGTCTTGCAGCAAGGCCTAACGCAGATGACGCAAAATTAAGAACTTTCAGACTGGCTCTTTCTTGTACCGGAGAATATACAACGTACTTTGGAGGAACAAAAGCTCAGGCTTTAGCCGCTATGAACAATACCATGACCCGTGTAAATGGTGTTTTTGAAAAAGATTTTGCAGCGAGAATGGTTCTTATCGCTAACAATGATGCTGTTGTATATACTAATGCTTCCACTGACCCTTATTCTCCATCATCAGGAATGAGCAACTGGAATTCACAGCTTCAAAGCACCCTAACGTCTGTAATCGGAGAAGCCAATTATGATATCGGACACCTGTTTGGTGCATCAGGAGGCGGAGGAAATGCAGGCTGTATCGGATGTATCTGTACCAACGGATCTAAAGGAAGCGGTTACACCTCTCCTGCCGATGCTATTCCATCAGGAGATAACTTTGATATTGATTATGTAGCCCATGAAATGGGCCATCAATTTGGAGGAAACCACACTTTTTCTATGAGTAATGAAGGTACGGGAGCTAATATGGAACCGGGATCCGGATCCACTATCATGGGATATGCGGGAATTACAAGTCAGGATGTTCAGCCGCACTCAGATGCATTCTTTCATGCCATAAGCATCCAGCAGATCACCAATAATATCAAGGCTAAAACCTGCTCCGTTAACACCAATACAGGAAATTCAATTCCTACCGCAAATGCAGGTTTAGACTATACAATCCCTAAGGGGACTCCATTCGTATTAACCGGAACAGGTACTGACGCTGACGGAGATTCTTTAACTTATATCTGGGAACAGATGGACAATGCTTCCTCTTCTCAGACAGGAGCAAGCTCGGCAGCAAGTGCTACAAAAGCCTCAGGACCTAACTTCAGATCATGGACTCCGACAACGGTACCGGTAAGATATTTCCCGAGAATGGCTTCTGTATTAACAGGCGCTACTACTACGGCAGGTTCAGAAATCACAGTTGAGGCTCTTTCTTCGGTAGCCAGAACGTTGAATTTCAGATTTACCGTTCGTGATAATAAGGCAGGAGGCTCAGGAAATAATTCTGATGATGCGGTAATCACAGTAAATAGCACTGCAGGTCCATTTGCAGTAACTTCACAAAACTCAGCAACTACCTACACAGGAGGCAGTTCCCAGAATGTAACCTGGGATGTTGCCGGAACTACCGCTAACGGAGTCAATACCGCAAATGTAGATATTCTATGGTCTACAGACAGCGGAAATACATGGACTACCCTACTGGCAGGAACTCCAAACGATGGTTCACAAGCAGTAACCATTCCCAATGCTACAACGACAACAGGTAGAATTATGGTGAAAGGCTCCAATCACATTTTCTTCGATGTTAATAATGCCAATATCAGTGTCAACGCAGGATCAGGAACCCCTGACACGGTTGCGCCTACTCCACCTACCCTTGCCGCTTCGGGAACTACAGCTACCACAACGAATCTTTCCTGGTCAGGGGCTACAGACAATGTAGGGGTTACAGGATACGATGTGTATCAGGGGTCATCTTTGATAGGCTCTACAGCTTCTACTGCCTACACCGTGACTTCATTAAGTCCGGCTACGACTTATTCTTTCACTGTTAAAGCCAAAGATGCAGCTGGAAATGCTTCTGTTGCCAGCAATACAGTGACTGTAACAACCCTTTCAGGAGGAACGGTGACTTACTGCTCTTCTTCAGCATCCAACACGGCTGACGAAAGAATCGGAAATGTGAAATTCGGAACGATCAATAATACTTCAACAGGAACAGCTGGTTATGAAGACTTTACTTCGGTTTCCACGAATGTTACCAGAGGTACGGCATATGCCCTTTCCATCACACCAGTCTGGACTTCTACAAAATATAGTGAAGCATATGCTGTTTACATTGACTACAATGGTAACGGAAGCTTTGCTGACAGTGGTGAACTGGTTTGGTCAAAAGCAGGATCAACAACTTCTCCTGTTACAGGATCTGTTACCATTCCGTCAACAGCAACTATCGGCTCTACGAGAATGAGAGTGATGATGAAGTACAGTTCTATTCCTACGTCATCTTGCGAAGCATATACTTACGGGCAGGTAGAAGATTACACTCTTAATATCGTTTCTTCAGGAAAAGGTGACCTGACTAATACAAAAGATCTGATCACTGATATTAAGCTATATCCTAATCCTGTAAAAGATATCTTATACATTTCCAATACAACCTCAGAGGATTATAAAATCTTCGACATGGGAGGAAAACTTATTGACTCAGGAAAACTTCAGAGAAGTTCTGTGAATGTAAGTGGTCTTGTTAAAGGTGCTTATATGATTCAGGTCGGAGAAAGTGCTAAAAGATTTGTAAAGAATTAGGAACTTTAAATTTAAACGATGTGAAGGCTGCCCGTACGAGGGCAGCTTTTTTTTGTAAGTTGACAATTTAAAAAAACTGTAGTTTCAGCGTGATCTATATTTAATTTTCTTCTTAAAATATTCTCTTCCTGTTATTTTTTTATTAGCTTTGCGGGACACAAATGAAAAATTCACTCTTACATGAAAAAACAATTATTGATGATGGGAATGCTTGCTTTGTCAGGTATGTCATTCGCTCAAACAGACCGTTTATGGACCAGAGGATCCCTGAAGACCCCTTCACCTGTCTTTAAAAACGTAGCTGATATTGACAATCCAAGAATATACAAACTGGATATCCATGCATTAAAAAATATATTATCAAAGGCCAGCCAAAGAACTGCAGGTAGTAAAAAGTCAGACATTCTTATTTCCTTTCCTAATTCTAAAGGAGAAATGGAAGACTTTCAAGTTATCGAAAATTCAAATTTTGATCCTGAACTGGCAGCAAAATACCCGGATATCAAATCGTACACCGGCGAAAGTATAGATAAGACCTCCAGTGTTTTTTTCAGTATCTCTTCCTTAGGTCTTTCATCAATGGAAATTTACAGTGATAAATCAGCCGTTTTTATTGAACCGTATACACAAGATTTATCTTCTTACATCGTATATAAAAAATCCGATAGAAAAGACAACTTAAATACTTTTGAATGTACAGTCCTTGAATCTGCACAAAAAGGATCAGCAATTTCTGCAACAGCCAAAAATGCAAATGATGCTACATTAAGGACATTCAGACTGGCTCTTTCATGTACAGGAGAATATGCCGGATATTTCGGAGGGACAAAAGCTCAGGCTCTTGCAGCGATGAATAATACCCTTACCCGTGTCAATGGTATTTTTCAAAATGAATTTGCCGCAAGAATGGTCCTTATCCCCAATAATGATGCCATCATTTATACCAATGCTGCGACAGATCCTTATTCACCTTCTGCCCAGATGGAAAACTGGAATTTTCAGCTTATGAATACGTTAAGTTCAACTATTGGCAATGCCAATTTTGACATTGGGCATCTGTTCGGAAGAGACGGCGGTGGCGGAAATGCAGGATGTATCGGTTGTATATGCAGTGATGATATGTCTACCTATGTCTACCAGGGAATTACATATCCCAATGCTTACAAAGGAAGCGGATATACCTCACCTTCTAATGGAATTCCGTCGGGAGATTCGTTTGATATTGATTTTGTTGCCCACGAAATGGGGCATCAGTTTGGCGGAAACCACACGTGGTCCTACACTACCCAATCCGGTTTAAAACCCGTAGAACCGGGATCAGGATCCACCATTATGGGCTATGCAGGTATTACCAACTTTGATGTTCAGAAAAAATCTGATCCGTTCTTTCATGCGCTAAGCATTGAGCAGATCACCAACACCATTAAAGCGAATACATGTTCTGTAAATACTGCTACAGGAAATTCAATTCCAATCGCAGATGCAGGTTCAGATTATACGATACCTAAAAGCACTCCTTTCATGCTAACCGGATCGGGAACAGATGCAGACGGTGATCCTCTGACTTACATCTGGGAGCAAATGGATAAGGGAAGTTCTACTGAGACCGGTTTTAGTTCGGCTGCGGTAGAAACTAAAATCAATGGTCCTTTATTCAGATCATGGACCCCGAGTACTTCTCCTATACGATATTTTCCGAGAATGTCCAGTGTTTTGGCGGGACAAACGATTACAGCTGGCGATGAAATCAATGTAGAAGCTTTGCCATCCGTAGCACGAAATTTAAACTTCAGATTTACAGTACGTGATAACAAAACAGGAGGCGCAGGAAATAATTCAGACGACACCAGGATTACGGTCTCAGGGGGAGCAGGACCATTTATTGTTACTTCACAAAATACACCTGTAACTTATACGGGCGGAAGTTCCCAAACCGTCACCTGGAATGTAGCAGGAACGACGTCCAATGGTATCAATGCTACCAATGTTGATATTCTTTGGTCTACCGACAGTGGCAATTCCTGGACAACACTTGTGTCCGGGATCCCCAACAACGGGATGCGTGCCGTTACAATTCCGGATGCTTCTACCACTTCAGGAAGGATTATGATAAAAGGGAGTCACCATATTTTCTTTAACGTTAATACTGCTGATATCTCAGTTACACCATCCGATGGAAAACCTATAACGGGTGATTCAGGTTCAGGATCGTCGGAAATTAATCTTTATCCTAATCCGGTGCAGGATATCCTGACCGTTACCAACATCACTGATTCAGCATATAAAATTTATGATATGTCAGGCAGACTCGTAAAAGAAGGAACACTCCAAAACGGAACTGTACGCGTCAGTGACCTGGCAAACGGCATTTACCTCATTCATCTTGATCAGTTTAGGAAAAAATTCATTAAGAATTAATCATATCAAATTATATCATGTACACAGGCTGCTTCTTTTGGAGGTAGCTTTTTTATATTGCGGTTACTTATTTATTGAAATTAAATAAAATAAATACTAAGCATTCATATTATTCAATTATAACATATATTAAATTAATAATCAAAATTAAATTAATTATTACTATTTATTTGATTAAAATAATTCTATATCTTAATTTTTTAATTTAAATTTACACTTCAATATTTTTCTGGTATTGTACTGTTCATCCCCGGGAGCATTTAAAAGCATTATGGCGGCTTGTAATAGTACTGTCTTATTTATTATGTGATTTCATAATCATTCTACCAGAATTCTCGCGTAAAAGCTGCTTAATAAATCGTTTTTATCAGCAGAGCATAATCAACACCTCAAAAACGGATTACGAAAAGACAGGGAAAAGTGAATGTTTTTCAATTAATAACGGTTGTCAATGTGTGTCTGAATAATGTTCTCTAAGATTTTTAAACTATTAAAATTTTACATATGAAACATTTATTGAAGTACTTTTTTCTTGTAACGGTGACATTCTTTTCTGTAGCCTGCAGCTCGGATAATGATGAGGTTATCGATACAAACCCCGTTAAAATCGTATACTACAAAAATGCAGATGAATTTGCATTAACGTATGACTCGAAAGGAACAGTCAGTCAATCTATCAGAAATCAGGCATTTGATTTGTACAAACAAGGAAAATGGGGCGAACTTGAAGCTCTTTTTAAGGCTAACCAACTAAACGGAGGATGGCCGCCGGCAAATGGAGGATACAATATTGTCGACGATGTTCCTTTATCAGCAGGCCAAAAATTTGACAGATACAGCGGAGCGGTCGGAGCATATAACGGATCCGGAGTTCCTACATTGGGAGGAAGTTTTACCAGCCCTATCATCAACGGATATGTGTACACATTCACGCAAAGAGCCCTTAATCAACCGGAAAACAGCTATGATTTTTACTATGAGATCGATGTATTGAATAATTCCTTATCTTTTAAGTCGCAAACAGCTGATATTATTCCATGGTTTGGCCAAACCGGTAACGGAAAGCAAACTATGTGGAAAATCCCTATTGATATCACAACGGGATACCCGAAAACATGGAACAAATTAGCCGAAGAAGGATATATAAAAGTCACCATTAAAAAAAGTCCCAGCGGGAAATATAACAATTTAGTAGGTACTGTCATTCAGTCTTAAATAAAATCAAATGTATTCAATATCAAAAAAAATAAGCCTAGGTAAAAAAGCACTTGTAGCAAAAAACGTTTTCACAAATGAAGAAACCTCTCCATCCGTTGTCACCCAATTTATTTGTTGTGACTGTAATCATGAAAACAGCATTGAAATCATTCCCTATACTTCAGGATTTCCCATTTTTCAGATTTATGACAGAGATCATGTACTCTCAAAAAGTGAACTTTTAAATAATAAAATGGTTTCTGAAACTTCCCCACGTATGATTCACTTTGGAGAGGTGACGGTAGATGATCTACCCAGTTTATATTTTGGAACGGCCTGTAAAACCTGCCATTCAAAATACATCTGTGTCTTTGGATATGGTGAAAAGCAACCGGGCTTAACCATTCTGAATATTTCAGGAATATGGAAATACAAAGAATTGTAATGATTTATTTTTGAATACTGACAATAAAATAAGTTCTAAGTATAAAATCCACAATCTCAGGTTGTGGATTTTCTTATAAAAAGTAATTTACCCTGTGATTGCCCATATTCCTACATTTCATAGCGTGACATTTCAAAATTTACAAATCGTTTTCTATCTTTGTAGGAAATAAAAAAATTCATGGATAAAATTGATAGTCTGAACCAAGTAGCAGAATTCCATACTACTTTCAAAGCCCCTATTTTAGATACCCCGCAAATTCCTTCTCCCGAAAGATGCAACCTTAGAGTAGAGCTTTTACAGGAAGAATTGAATGAGCTTAAGCAGGCGATTGCAGATAATAATATTGTAGAAATAGCGGATGCTCTGTGTGATCTTCAATATGTTTTGAGCGGTGCTGTGCTTGAATTCGGGCTTGGCAACAAATTTGTAGAACTATTCAACGAAGTTCAGCGTTCCAATATGTCGAAAGCATGTGATAATGAAGAACAGGCAAAGGAAACTGTTGAATTCTATAAAGCAAAGGAAGTGGAATCTTTTTATGAAAAGTCAGGAGAAAAATTCAATGTATACAGACAGGCGGATCATAAAGTATTAAAAAATAAATACTACTCTCCTGCTGATTTAAAATCAATCATCGAAAAATAAATATGAAAAAATTTGTTACCCGTTTTGTTGCCGTTTCAAGTCTTTTTTTGCTGCTCAGCAAGTGAGTGCCCAAAAGGTAGTTATCAACCGCGAAGTTGATTCTCAGAAAGACGGTAAAATGCTTCTGGGACATCAATCTAAATCACAGTTTCTGAAAGCTCCCTATGCGGACTGGTATGTGAAAGAACATGACGAATATGCTCTTGACCAAAAAGCCATCAGCGAGCTGAAAAAGGAAAAGATCGGTTTATATGATATTATCGTTTTCATGGGAACATGGTGCGAAGACAGTCATAGAGACTTCCCAAGGTTGATGAAAATATTGGAAGAAGTAGGCTATCCGGATAGCAAATTAACCATCATTGCTGTTAATCGTAAGAAGGAATCTCCAACGGGTGACGAAGGACTTTATAATATACAGAAAGTACCTACCATCATTCTTAAAAAATATGGCCATGAAGTAGGAAGAATTGTAGAGATGCCCACTTCAGGATATATCGAAAGAGATCTTGCAGAAATTTTGAAAAAGAACGACACTTCCGTAATCAAAGAAATTTTTAAATAGATTTTGAGAAATTATAAAGTTATCATATCATTTGTAGCCGGTGCGGGAGCAGTTTTGCTTTTGTTCTTTGGCCTGAAATCCTGTTTAAATCTTGGCGGAAAAACGGAGAAGTCAGATTATTATATTCTGACCAACCAGATTGCCAAAATGAATAAGATGGTAGTGATGGAACAGAATATCTCAAGCATGCAGAAAACCAAAATGGGCTACGAAGTATTTGGGAAGGAAGTTTCAAGCAATAGCATTATCACCTATACCAAAACCAATGCACAGGTTTCTTATGATCTTAACAAAATGAAGATCGAAGTGGATTCCATCAATAAAAAATTGGTTATTACAGAACTTCCCGATGCCGATATCAGAATCACTCCAAGTGTCGAAATTCAGTCTTTAGATGATTCTTTCTTCAACAGAATTTCTGAAAAAGATATCAAAGGAGTAACGGAAAAGGCTAAAGAAACTGCGGTTAAATCAATTGACCAAAATCAATTGAGAACTGAAGGACGTAAACAATTAATGGAAAATCTTGATAATATTTTTGTTTTGGCAAAGGCTTTGAATTATACGATAGAAGATAAAACCGGAAAGATCGGTATTCTTGGACTCTAAAAATTCAGGTTATGAACTCAAAAAGTATCACAAAGAAAGAATCTGCGAGTAGCGCAGAAACAAAAAAACAGAATCAGGATTTCCAGAATATTCCTGCGTCATCAAAGAAAACCAACCCACCTGATATTGATAAAGAAGATGTTCAAAAGGCATCTAAAAACAAATCAGGAAAAACGGATAATACAAAAGATTAAATATCACAGAAGGATTTGTTACGTTGAGATTGCTTGCAATAACAATGTTGAATAAAAAGCGAAAGGTTCTGTCTCGTACGAGGCAGAACCTTTCTTCTAACTATCTATCTAAGTGAACTATAATTGATCTATACGATGGTTGATTTCCCGATTTTTACATTTTCAAAATTATAATAAGATTTTTCAGAATATCTGATATGATCCGCAATAAAGCTTCCTACCTCGCTAGTAGAATAATATTGCTTGGTATTAAGATCAATAGTGACATACTTATTTTCAATAGCATGTTCTACCGATTGTCTCAGCTTATCTGCGGCAGGCTTCAGGTTAAGATGATCCAGCATCATCGCTACACTCAGAATGGAAGCAACCGGATTCGCGATCCCTTTTCCTTTCGCTTGTGGATATGAACCGTGGATAGGTTCAAATAAAGCATTCTTCTCTCCTACAGAAGCAGACGGAAGCAATCCGATTGAACCGCCGATAACACTTGCTTCATCAGAAATAATATCACCAAACATATTTTCTGTCAGGATCACGTCAAATTGTTTTGGGTTAAGGATCAACTGCATTGCTGCGTTGTCGACAAACATATAGTCTAATTGTACATCAGGATATTCCTGTGCAATTTCCTGACAGATCTTTCTCCATAATCTTGAAGTATCCAATACATTAGCTTTGTCAATAAGCGTCAGCTTTTTATTTCTCTTCTGAGCCTCCTGGAATGCCATGTGGGCAATAGGAAGAATATCTTCACGGCTGTATTTGCAGATGTCATAAGCATAATTCCCTTCAGGATCTGTAAATTTTTCTCCGAAATAAATTCCGCTCACCAATTCCCTGAATATCTGGATATCGGCACCTTCAATGATTTCTCTTTTCAACGGGCTTTTCTCAATCAGTGAAGCATAGGTTTTCAAAGGGCGAAGATTGGCAAATAATCCTAATTCTTTGCGGAGCTTTAATAAACCTTGTTCCGGTCTTACCTTCGCTTCGGGATTATTGTCAAAAGAAGGATCTCCTATCGCTCCGAAAAGAACGGCATCAGATTCTCTGCAGATTTTCAAAGTCTCTTCAGGAAGCGGATCACCGGTTTTAAAAATAGCATCCGCTCCAATCAATCCATAATCAAATTGAAACTTATACTCAAAAACTTCTGCGATGACATCTAATATTTTGATGCTTTCGTTAATAATTTCCGGGCCAATTCCGTCTCCCGGAAGTACTGCAATTTTAAAATACTTGTCGCTCATTTTTTTTCTGTGTTTTTAGTTCAAATTCAGTAATCGCCTGTTTTTTGCTGATTAAAAAATCAATATCATCATACCCGTTTAAAAGGCATATTTTTTTATATGAATCGAGCTCAAAGGTTTCAGTGGTATCTTTAAAACTGATAGACTGCAATTCTACATCAATAGCTATTTGATTGTTTGGGTTTTCAGTGATTCCTTCCAGAATTTCCTTTAAAAAACCTTCGGAAACCTTTACCGGAAGAAGCCCGTTATTCAGAGCATTCCCTTTAAAAATATCAGCAAAATAACTGGAAATGATAACTTTAAATCCATAATCGGTTAGTGCCCAGGCGGCATGCTCCCTACTGCTTCCACATCCGAAATTATTTCCTGCCACCAGAATTTCTCCGCTGTATTTTGGATTATTAAGAACAAAATCTGCATTCGGTTCACCGGTGTGAATATTGAATCTCCAATCCCTGAACAGGTTTTCTCCAAACCCTTTCCGGTCTATACTTTTAAGAAACCTTGCCGGAATAATCTGATCTGTATCTATATTTTCCGCAGGCAAAGGAACTGCAGTCGATTTTATTATAATTAGTTTTTGCATGTAATTTTTCTGTTTAGTTTAAGCTTTCAAAAGCTGATATTCTACCTTCAATTGCTGCTTTCGCTGCTGTAAGCGGGCTTGCAAGTATTGTTCTGGCACCCTGCCCCTGCCGGCCCTCAAAATTCCTGTTGGAAGTAGAAACACAATATTCTCCTTCAGGAATCTTATCATCATTCATCGCCAGACATGCTGAACATCCCGGCTGACGAATCTGAAATCCCGCGTCACTGAATATTTTATCCAGACCTTCTTCATAAATCTGTTTGGCCACCTGCTGCGATCCCGGCACGATCAGTGCTGTTACTGCTGCCGATTTTGATTTCCCTTTAATATACTGAGCTGCAGAACGGAAATCTTCAATTCTTGCATTGGTACAACTTCCTATGAATACATAATTAACTGTAATATTAGAAGGAGTTTGCCCGGCTTTCAAGCCCATGTATTGCAAGGCTTTTTCTTCTGATTCATTTTGCGGTACCGGAATCGTTTCACGAATGGAAATTCCCATCCCCGGATTTGTCCCATAGGTGATCATCGGAAAAATATCTTTTGCATCAAAGCTGAGTTCTTTATCAAAAGGAGCACCTTCATCTGTTTTTAATGTTTCCCAGTATGCCACTTTCTCCGCCCATTCTTCTCCTGACGGTGCATATTTTCTTCCCTTCACATATTCAAAAGTGGTAGCATCAGGTGCTATCATTCCTCCTCTAGCTCCCATTTCAATACTCATATTGCAAACAGTCATTCTTCCTTCCATGGACATTTCTTCGAATACATTTCCTGCATATTCACAGAAATAGCCTGTTCCTCCGTCTGTTCCTATTTTTGAAATAATATAAAGAATGACATCTTTAGGCTGTACATTTTCATTGAGCGTCCCGTTAACGGTAATTCTCATTGACTTTGGCTTATTAAGCAACAGACATTGGCTGGCAAAAACCTGTGCCACCTGACTTGTTCCGATCCCGAAAGCAATGCTTCCGAAAGCGCCGTGTGTAGAGGTATGACTATCTCCACACACAATGCTCATTCCGGGTTGAGTAATTCCCAATTCAGGAGCAATAATATGGACAATACCCTGGTATTGATGCCCTAAACCAAATAACTCTATATGATTTTTTGTACAGTTCTCTGTGAGTTGCTGAACCTGATTTCTTGACAATTCATCTCTGATCGGCTGATCCTGGTTCAATGTAGGTACATTGTGATCTGCGGTGGCTACAATCTGCTCCGGTCTGAATATTTCCAGGTTCCTTGATTCCAGTTCTGCAAATGCCTGAGGGCTGGTTACCTCATGAATCAGGTGTTTATCAATATATATAATTTGCGGTCCATCGGGAACACTTTCCACTACGTGAGCATCCCAGACTTTATCAAAAAGTGTCTTTTTGTCTTTGTTCATTTTACTTTTATCTTGATTTAAATCAAACCCTATCCTATTTTTCTGCTGAAGGCATTCATCATCAGGTTGAGATCATCATTACCGATCTCTTTTTTCATATCGGCAACTTTTAAAAACTCTTCATATAAATAATCAAGCTCATTTTTGGTAACCTCATAGCCGATATGCTTGAATCTGTAAGCCAGAGCAGAACGTCCGCTTCTTGCCGTCAGAATAATGGAGGAAGTATTTACTCCAACTTCTGCAGGATCGATGATTTCATAAGTTTCCCTGTTTTTAATGACCCCGTCCTGGTGAATTCCTGAACTGTGTGCAAAAGCATTGGCTCCTACAATCGCTTTGTTGGGCTGCACAGACATTCCCATCAGGTCAGAAACCATCTGGCTCATTTCGTTCAGCATCCTGGAATTAACATTGGTATGGAGGTTCAGGTCTTTATGCTGCTTCAGAATCATGACGACTTCTTCCAACGCTGTATTTCCTGCTCTCTCCCCAAGTCCGTTGATGGTACATTCTATCTGCCGAGCTCCATTGATTGCTCCGGCAATAGAATTGGCAGTGGCCAGTCCAAGATCATTATGACAGTGACAGGACAACACCGCTTTTTCGATACCTTTTACATTTTCTTTAAGGTATTTTATCTTTTGTCCGTATTCTTCAGGCAGGCAATATCCCGTAGTATCGGGAATATTTAGTACTGTAGCTCCGGCTTTTATAACAGCTTCGCATACCTGAGCCAGATATTCATTATCTGTTCTTCCGGCATCTTCAGCATAAAATTCTACATCTTCTACATATCTTTTGGCATATTTTACTGCTTCTGCTGCGCGTTCTATGATATCTTCTCTTGTAGAATTGAATTTATATCTGATGTGGGAATCTGAAGTTCCGATTCCCGTATGTATTCTTGGTCTTTTTGCAAATTGTAAAGATTCCGCTGCTACATCAATATCTTTTTTGTTGGCTCTTGTCAATCCGCAAACTCTGGCATTTTTCACGAGTTTTGAAATTTCAGAAACAGATTCAAAATCTCCCGGACTGGAAATTGGAAATCCTGCTTCAATGATATCAATCCCTAGCTCATCGAGCCTTTCAGCAATAATCAGTTTTTGTTCCTTATTCAGTTTACATCCCGGAACCTGTTCCCCATCTCTCAGCGTGGTATCAAAAATTTCAATTTTTTCGGAATTCATAAATGAAGTTTTTTACTTAATTTTGATCCAAAACTACAGCTTGTAATATTTTTCGATTTTCCTCTTTTTAGAAAATTACAATATTCAACTGTTTGAAAAACGAACATATTTACCTGATAATTAAATATTTAAATTCCAAAAATTTACAATGGCAGAATTGCAGAAAGATTTTTTGTTTGTATTGGTAAAGTCATTGACCACCTCTGAAAAACGTCAGTTTAAGTTGTATGTAAACCGTCTCGGGATTAACGTAGATGCCAAGTTTCTTTTGCTGTTTTCCGAAATGGATAAAATGAAAGAATACGACGAAAGTATCATCATTGAAAAAAGATTTCTACAAAGCAGCAACTCTCAAATCTGAAAGCGCACCTCTATAAGCAGATTCTTGTGAGCCTCCGCATGAACCCGAGCCATCAAAACTATAGAATTCAGCTTCGGGAACAGCTTGATTTTGCTAATATTTTATATCAAAAAGGGCTTTACAGACAGGCTTTAAAAATTTTAGATAAAACGAAACAGACAGCACTTGAACTGGATGAGAAAAGTATTGCTTCCGAAGTAATCGACCTGGAAAAAGTAATTGAATCCCAATTCATTACAAGAAGTTTTGAAGGCCGTGCTGATGAGCTGATCAGAGAGTCCCAGGAACTCAGTAGGCAGAACCGGTATACCACAAAACTATCCAATCTTTCCCTGAAATTATACAGTGAAATGCTAACTCACGGTTATGTAAAAAATGATACTGATCGCGAAGAAGTTATGAATATTTTCAATCAGGAGATCAAAAAAATTAGGTTTGAAAATCTGAATTTTACAGAGAAATTATGGTATTTTAAAGCCCACGTATGGAAAAACCAGCTTCTCCAGGATTATAAATATACCTTAAAGTATGCTTATCAATGGGTGGATATGTTCCATAAAAAGCCTGAAATGATTTTCAGTCACCCTGTATGGTATATTAAAGGAAATACTTATCTCTTGAAGATCCTGTTTCTATACGGAAATATTGATATTCTTGAAGAACATTTTGAAAATTTCAGTAAAACAGTACATGCTGAAAGTTTTGCCCAAAATGAAAATCTGCAATCGTTGATCTTCCTTACTCATTCGAATACATTGATGAATATTCACTTCGTCAAGGGTGAATTTTTCACAGGCACCAAGCTTATTCCCGAAATAGAACTTAAAATGGAAAAGCTTCGCGAAAGAATCGACGAACACCATTTTATGATTTTATATCTTAAGATGGCTGCCATGTTTTTCGGAAGTAAAATGTACAAGAAAACGATTCAGTATTGTATGAGGGTTATTGAATCAAAAGGAAATGTACAGGAAGACCTGCTGTTTCACACAAGAATTCTGATTTTAATGGCTAAACATGAATCTGGAAATGATGAAGATTATGATGAATTTGTGGCCTCGACCCTGAAATTTGCCAAAAAGATGAAAAAACCGGAAGACTTCCATTTTGAGAGTATTCAATTCTTTAAAAATCTTAACAATCAGGTTTTAAACCAACAGCAGAAGGCGTTTGAAGTTTTTGATCAAAAGCTTGAAGAGTTTTCTCATAATGAATATTACCGAAGGTCATTGTTTTATATTGACATCCACGGATGGATACAATCAAAAGTTCAAAACGTAGATGTAATTGAAATCATTAAGCAAAAAGTAAAGTATAAAAGAAAAAATTAACAGGCCTCTGAAATCGATTGTAAGAGTAGTATTCCTGCGGAATGACAACATAATGTTAGTTCATAAATATAGGTGATATTAACTTATATTGTCGTTCCTCAGGAATATAAACAATGCTATCCAGGCGATTTTATTATGTACTCAATCAATTTATTGGCAGATTTTTTCTATAAAATCCAATGCATTTTGATGGCTTATTTTTTCTGCTAATTTATGGGAAAATCTTTCTTCTATTTCTTTATTGATGGTCGGATATACCGAAGCATCAGCATGTTCAGGAAAAAAGAACGGATGACGGGAAGTGTCCGGATGATCTTTCCAGTAAAAATAATCTGCACCGTAAGCTATACTGTCTTCACCTCCGAGATCAAGCGCATACTGTATATGATCGTAGAGCCTTTCAGGATGTTCAAGATCAACATAATCCTTGATGAAGTTAAGCCCGATTAGTCCTTTTCTTCTGATCACTTCTTTCGCTAATTCATCGGGAAGATTCCTGTTATTCCTGTAGACTGCCCTGTAATTGGAGTGGCTGGCCAGAATAGGAATTGAATATCCTTTTTGATCAGCATAGTTAAAGATATCATGAGCCAGCTGGTCGCTGGTATGTGCCAAATCAATCGCAATGTTTTTATCCGCAATATAATCCATCAGGACTTTTCCATCATCTTTTAGTTCTGCCGATGAATTATTGCCGCCTCCGAATCGGTTTTCAGTATGATGGGTAATTCCTATGTATAAAATCTTTTGTGTGTTTTCAATGATTGTCTCTAGCTTTTCAAAACCGGAATCCAGATTTTCATTTTCATCACAAAAAGATGATGCATTTTCTATAGAAGCAATTACTCCTACCCGATTTTCATTTTTTTGTTCTTTATAATTCTCATTGTTAAAAAGGAAAAAATTTTTATTCTCCAACAATCCCGGAAACAACTGGCTTTGTTGCAATCCATACTGCGTACTATCCTTCCCAGTTCCCGAATAAATGGCCATTACCTGAAGTTTTACATTTCCTTCTTTCAGGTAAGGCAAAGAACATCCTATTTCCCTGTCATCAATACTTGTATTCGTTCTTAATAAATGATATAGGAGATCACAATGTAAATCAATATTTATCATAATTGGTATTTATATTTTTCACTTAAATCTAGAGTTTGCCAGGTCTTTCTATAGCGTTTCAGAGATTCTTTATCAGGAAATACAGTGCCTCCGGATCTTATATTGCTGACAATATGAATCATAGCCTGTGTCTTTTTTAAGACTTTCCGAAAAGATTAAAATACTATTATTAATGTTCTTTTGTCATATTAATAATAAGTGGAAATTATTTAAAATATCTATCGACTTTAAGATGTTTTTGTAATGCAATGATGTCAAAAACTGCACTCTGCAATTGGTGGCATCGTTCCGTGAAATATTATGGGTAAAAGAGCAACCTTTATTCTGTTTGTAAATTATTGATATATCGCAATTTAAAAACAAAATAAAAGCAAGATAGTAAACATACCTGTTATTTTGCCATTTTCTTCATCCCGTCTTGTATCATCACACACAAAACTTTAAACATAAAATTCTTTGACAGGATTATATTAATTATCATTCTAAAATAGATGTTGATATAGTATATTATGTAAAAAATGCGTATTTTTGCATCTTAAAATTTCTTAGTAAACAATGATAAAAATTACACTTCCAGACAATAGTGTCAAAGAATTCGAAGGAGCAGTTACTCCTCTAGATGTGGCAAAATCGATAAGCGAGGGATTGGCTAGAAATACCATTTCCGCAATTGTTAACGGTACACAGGTAGAGACGACCACCCCTATAACCACGGATTCTACGGTACAGCTTTTGACCTGGAATGATGATCTTGGAAAGAAAGCTTTCTGGCATTCTTCTGCCCACCTTTTGGCGCAGGCGATCCTTGAATTTTATCCTAATGCTAAGTTGACTATCGGTCCGGCTATTGAAAGCGGATTCTATTATGACGTAGATTTCGGGGATGAAAGTTTATCTGAAAAAGATTTTGAAAAGATTGAAAAGAAGATCCTTGAAAACGCTAAAAAAGGATCAACCTTCTCTCTGTACCCGGTTTCTAAGGAGGATGCTTTAAAAACCTATGCAGACAACCCTTACAAAGTAGAGCTGATCACTAATCTGAACGATGGTGAAATCACTTTTGTAACACATGATAATTTCACAGACCTATGTCGTGGAGGACACATTCCGAATACAGGAATTGTAAAAGCCGTTAAAATTCTGAATGCTGCAGGAGCTTACTGGAGAGGAAATGAAAAAAATCCTCAGCTGACAAGAGTATATGGTATTTCTTTCCCTAAACAGAAAGACCTTACTGAATATCTTGAAAGATTGGAAGAAGCCAAAAGAAGAGATCACAGAAAACTAGGTAAAGAACTGGGAATTTTTGCATTTTCCGAAAAAGTAGGTGCCGGTCTACCCTTATGGTTACCAAAAGGAACTGCTTTAAGAAGAAAACTGGAAAATTTCCTTTCTGATGCTCAGAAAAAAGGAGGTTACGAGTTTGTAATGTCTCCACACATCGGAGCAAAAGAATTATATGTAACTTCCGGTCACTGGGATAAGTATGGAGAAGACAGCTTCCAACCGATCAAAACTCCAAATGAAGGAGAAGAATTCTTATTGAAGCCAATGAACTGTCCGCACCACTGTGAGATCTATAAGACTTCACAATGGAGTTACAGGGATTTACCAAAAAGATATGCAGAATTCGGGACAGTATACAGATATGAGCAAAGTGGAGAGCTTCACGGCCTGACAAGAGTTCGTGGGTTTACTCAGGATGATGCTCACCTGTTCTGTACTCCGGACCAGCTTTCTGAAGAATTTGAAAAGGTAATTGACCTTACCCTTTATGTATTCAAGTCTCTTGGATTTGAGGATTTTGTGACTCAGGTATCACTAAGGGATCCTGAAAACAAACAAAAGTATATCGGTTCTGATGAAAACTGGGAAAAAGCGGAAAGTGCCATCATCAATGCGGCTCAAAAGAAAGGCTTAAAAACTGTAATTGAATACGGTGAAGCAGCGTTCTATGGTCCTAAGCTTGACTTTATGGTGAAAGATGCTTTAGGAAGAAAATGGCAATTAGGAACAATCCAGGTAGATTATAACCTTCCGGAAAGATTTGATCTGCACTATATCGGAAATGATAATGAGAAGCACAGACCGGTAATGATCCACAGAGCTCCTTTTGGTTCTATGGAACGTTTTATCGCTATCTTGCTTGAAAATACAGCAGGTGACTTCCCGTTGTGGCTAAGCCCTGATCAGTTTATTATTCTACCAATCAGTGAAAAATATGTAGATTATTCAAAAAAAGTTTCACAATTTTTGGAAAATCACGATATTAGCGGTCAGATTGATGACAGAAATGAGAAGACGGGTAAAAAGATCCGTGATGCTGAATTGAAGAAGATTCCTTTCATGCTTGTGGTAGGAGAAAATGAAGAAAAAGAAGGCACGATTTCTGTAAGAAGACGTGGTGAAGGAGATCTTGGAGTAATGAAACTGGAAGATTTCGTTGCTTACTTTAAAAAAGAAGCAGCCATATAAATTTAAAATAAAAGATTGAAGGATTCGAAGGTTAAAATATTTTGGGAATCTTTCAATTTTTAAATATTTGAATCAATTAAATTTAGTAATTAACCAATAAAATTATAATACAATAGCACAAAGATTTAACAACAGGGGCCCACAAAGACGTCCTGTACAAGAGGACGCTCACTTGATCAACGATAAAATTCGTGTGAGAGAGCTTCGTTTGGTGGGCGATAACGTAGAGCCGGGAATTTATCCAATTGACAAAGCAAGACAAATTGCTGCAGAACAGGAATTGGATCTGGTAGTAATTTCGGATAAGGCAGAACCTTTCATTGCAAGAGTATTGGAATATAAAAAATTCTTATATGAGCAAAAGAAAAAGCAAAAGGAACTTAAGGCTAAGCAGGTAAAAGTGGTCGTAAAAGAGATTCGTTTCGGACCTCAGACTGATGACCATGATTATGAATTTAAGAAGAAGCATGCCGAAAAATTCCTTGAAGAAGGTTCAAAGCTAAAGACCTACGTATTTTTTAAAGGACGTTCGATTATCTTTAAGGATCAGGGAGAAATCTTGCTTTTAAAACTTGCTCAGGAGCTTGAGCATGTTGGTAAGGTAGACCAGCTTCCTAAACTTGAAGGAAAAAGGATGATTATGATGATGAGTCCTAAAAAACCAGCAAAATAATTCAATCGTTATTTAATATAAAAAAACCTCAAAGTGATTTGAGGTTTTTTTATATATGTTAGGTTTATTGAAAAGATATATTTACCCTTCAAAATCTCCACAATCATGTTCTTTAAAAAGAGGTAAAGCTTTTTTGGTGGTAAAAAAACGGGATAGTCTTTTATTTTTCAACTCCAGTTTTTTACCTTCTACAACCAGTTCGTAAACAGGAGCTTTATCTGTTTGTGTAAGAATATAAGTTCTTTCCGCCGTTTTCAGAATAGTTTTGTTTCCTTCATTGATAAAAGAAAAATCATTGATTTCAAAAGTGTCCTTTTCATCACAGACATTAGCCCATATTATTCTTTTGTTAGTTACTGATAAGTTGGCTAAATCACATGAATAGCAGTTTCCGGAAAACTCAACACCATATTTTTCATATACATTCTTGCTTTTTGTATCCAGTACATCAATAGGAACCAGTTCTGAAAAATCGGCCGGTATCACGTCATCTGAAATTTTATTTTTTTTGAGCACGGGAGTTGATGAAGTTTCTGTTTTGACCACTGTGGAATCTTCATTATTTTGCTTTTTTTCTGTTGATGTTGAACAGGAAGCTAACAAAACCATTGCAGCTGAAAAGGTGGTTATTACGTTTTTCATTGAATCTAAAATAATTTACGGTAGTTAATTTATTATTTGTAAAATTCTCCAAAATATACCATACTTTACATCCCTGTTTTCAGCTATTTATCGACCAAATTCATATATTTTGTTGGCTGCAGACCTGAATACTGATACATTTGCCCTTAAATATACAAAGTGAAAATCGTAAACCAATTCTTTATATCATCTGTGGTGGTTCTTGCAGGATGTAACCAGCAGAAGACAACATCAGATACCCACAAGGCGAAAACTGAAATTACGCAAAAAAAGATAACACTAGCCGATTTTAAAAGAATAAAAGGTGTGGATAATGTACAGGATGTACCTTTTCAATTATTGACCAAACTGGATTCTGTACGGTTTTTTGTAGCTCCGGATCAAGAAGCCGCACACCTGAAAGTGGCGTACAATAAACTCGATAATTACTACGGATTTGAAGAGTTTGATGACTTCTACTCTATTCATTACAGCATTAATAATACTATTTCAAACAGCATTGAAGCATTTGTGCTGAAATCAGAATTCAAGGCAGCATTTGAACTTACTTTAAAAGATGTGGATCTTTATGCCATCAGAAGCAGTACTTTCAAGGAATCGGATGATTTTAAAAATAAATCTTTTAAGAAATTCGGTAGTATTTCTGAGATTTCAGAACAAGAATTTACAGCCAGCTCAAAAAACCGGATCGATGAAACATTGGTGAAAAACCCGAATATAAAACTGCAGGGCGACAATTGGACATACCTTGCCAATAACAGAAAAGAAATCATTACACAAGACGAAAATGTATCTACAGAAACCGGACCTCTTGCCAATGAGTATGTAGGACGATCGTCTTTCTTAGACCTGGAGGTTTTCAAAGAAAATTCTGACGAAGTTTTAGATTCTTACTATTCTTTTTCAACGTAAAAAATGCAATCACATTTGAACTAAGTACAAACGGCTATCCCCAGATTCTTCCCACTAAAAGCTGGGTTACCTGCATCTCTTCCAATAATGATGTGGGAAGTGATTTTATGATCGCCCAATACTCACCGCAAACTAAAAAACAGGAAAATCTTTTGTATGTGAATTTTACCAGCTTCAAAATAGCTGATGATAAGAAAGCATTCTGGATAGATCATGATACTTTTTTTTGCCGAAGTTTATCCCATAAACTCAGCTGTTGCAAAAGGAAAGAAGCAAAAGTCTGCTTTCATAAAAATTAAATTGAATGACCATCTGTTTTAAATACGCCGGGTTATTGGAATCTGAGTTTAAAATAATATAAAAACCCCTGAAATCAGCGAGTGTTTAGAGGGATAAAGTCTGATATCTTTGCCCCAGTTATTATAAAGATTAACAATGAAAAAAATAAGTTTAACACTCCTGTTTTCTTTACTGGGTACAATGATTTTTGCCCAATCGTTAAAAGTAGTTATTAAACAAGACGGAAAGGTAATTGAGCCAACCAACGATGTATATGATCTGAAAAAGTCGCCTTTCCTGTTTGAAGTCACAGCGAATAACCTTGAAGGTTTTTTAGTAGGTACCACTACGAATAAAGATATTTATGGCGCTGCGCTGGGTGTTTATAATGCCGAGGTACCTTGGTTCCAGAGTACGGGTATGGCAGAGGAACTGTATAACAAAGACAAGGAAATGTTTCTGATGGATCAGGCACCGTCATATTGGTATTATACGGATGCTAAAGATCACAGATTTGATAAAAATCCTAAAGGTAACTCAAAACAGTGGACTGCTACGCGTACTATTACAAGGTTTTATGATGTAATGGTAGATCAGCCTGTCCATTTAAAAGATATTGACAGCAGAGTGTATATTTTGATGTATGAGCCTGCTTATAATGATGAGTATGATTTAACCGGAAAGAAAAACCTGTTCCAGGCGGCATTGCGATTCAAAGATTAATCATGACACACCTAATTATTTGATTATATATAGAAAAGGTCTGCTTTTACGATGTAAGCAGGCCTTTTTGTTGGTATCATACATAAAATGGGTTCCGGTCAGGTCCAGGATTTACCGATAGACACATGGATTTTTAAATCTGTAAAATCTACAGAGATCTAAAAATGGACCCGTAATGATGAGTACTCTATTCCATGATCAGACCGTATTCTATGGCTAATTTGATGGCTGAACTCAGGTTGGAAGTCTGAAATTTTTCAATAAGATTTTTTCGGTGGCTTTCAACGGTGTGGGGACTTATAAAAAGTTTTTCTGCCATTTGGTTGGTGGTAAGACCTTTGGCTGCCTCTGCTAAAATTTCCTTTTCTCTCCGGGTTAATTTCGGAACCTGATGCAATCCGTCTGGTGATTTTTTATCTAAAACTGACTGCGTTTTCGAACATAAAAAACGATTACCGGCATACACGGTCGTAATACCTTCCAGAATTTCAGATACGGATGCATTTTTCTGAATGTATCCCAAAGCTCCTTCTGCCAGAGTACTGTTAATGACAGGCAGTTCATTATGAACACTGAGCATAATGACCTGAAGATTCCCGTACTTTTTCTTTAAAGGCTTTATCAGTTCAATGCTGTTGGTGTCCTGAAGATTAATATCGAGCAATAAAATATCGATCGCCTGTTTTGCCAGGCCGGCATTCATTTCTGAAACGTCTTTGAAGCAATCTACGACATCTATGGCATCATTATTTCCTAAAATATTTTTCAACCCTTCCAGTAGAAGCGGGTGATCGTCTGTTATAGCTACTTTTATCATGTATTATGAATGGGAATTTGAAGTTCTATACTGGTCCCTATATTCAATTCAGAGGTGATATGCATCGTACCTTTTAAAAACTGGACCCTTAATTCTATATTATGAAAACCTGCTGTTTTTCTCATGTCTAAGCTTGCAGGATCAAAGCCTTTACCATTATCTTCTATCGTAACGTTAAGCATATCTTCTTCTTCACTTATCTGGATAATGATTTCGGAAGTATGGGCATGTTTTATAGCGTTATTGACCAATTCCTGGATGATCCTGTACAATATCAGCTGCTTTTCCTGTGATATGGAGTTGGTATAGTTGATAAATTCTGTATGAATATCCAATCCGCTACTGGAAATTCGGGTAGCAAACTCTTTAATCGCTACTTCCAGACCATATTTCGTGAGTAAATCAGGCATTAGATTATGGGCTACCCTTCTCAGTTCTTCAACGGCGCCATCGATCTGGTTGATAGACTTGGATATTCCTTCTTCTATTGTTTCAGACTGATGGGGATCTAAATATGATAACTGAAGTTTGGTTCCGGAAAGCAAGCCTCCCAATCCGTCATGAAGATCGCGGGCAAGGCGGCCACGCTCCTGTTCCTGACCTTCAAGCAATGCGGTAAGGGTAGAGATTTTTGAATTTTGCTTTTCTTTTTCAAGGGCCAGCGCATGCAGCTCGTCTCTTTGTTTAATCGATTTGACCCGTTGTTTATAGGCATAAAGCAATAAGAAAATCAGAACAATAAAGATGACAATAAACACAATATAGTAGGTATTGATCTTTTCCTTGAATGCCAGAAGTTTTTTATAGCTGTTGATATCGCTGTTTTTTTGTTCGGTTTCCAACTTTGCCAAGCGAAGCTGTTGCTCTTTCTTTTCGGATTCAAGTTCTGAAAATTTCAGTCGTTCCCGCTGATTTTCTTCTACAAGCTTTAAGTTGTTATAAACCTGTTCACGCTGAGCCCGCAGTATGTTGATCAGCTTAATCTGCTGTGCTTTTTTATCACTTTCCAGTTGCAGCTTAATGTACTTTTGCTCCTGTCTTTCTTTATCAAACTGGGATTCGAGTCTTTTGGTAATATCAAGTTTTTCCTGGTCATAAATACTTTTGTATTTATCAACATAGCTTTTATAATAGGTCAGTGCTTCTTTATAGTTTCCTTGTTCTTCGCTGATCTGAGATAAAGATTCCAGAAGAGACAATTCTATATTATGATCTCTGACCGGGCTTTTTCCAATTTCCATAGTGGCTTTTAGAAAATATGATTTGGCCAGATCATAGTCTTTATCCTGTATAGCCAGCTCGGCTAAGATTCCGAACGAAGAAGCAATGTGGATGGCATCACCGGTCTCAAGGCTAACGGTATTGGCTAACCGGGCATATTGCATCGCCTTGCTTCTGTCAAAACCGGTATATAGATTGGCCAAATTGATCGCTGCATATGAAAGGCTGGTTTTATTGACCATCGCCTCTTTATTTCTGTTGAATGTATTAATTGCCCGCAAATAATATTGCTCTGCCTTAGTTCTGAAATCTATCTCTGATGTATTCTGGGCATACTTTTGTTCATATACATATCCCATTCGCATGTATGAATCGAAGATAAGATTGGGATCATTCTGTTTAGAGGCCAGCAACAAAAACTGTTTACTGTATTTTTCTTCCAGCTGATATTCATTAAGATTGGAATAAATGGTAGACAGCTCTTTGGCTACATTTCCAAATCTTCCGTATAATGTAGAAGTGGTGGGTGAGTTTTCATAATATTCGATGGCCTTTAGATAGGCTGCCACGGCCTCTGTCGTTTTATTATTACGGGTCAGAATCCAGCCTTTTGCATAATGGAAATACCCTTTAGCCTCGTTATTATTCGTTTTTAGGCTGTAGGCTTTTGCCATATCAAGGCTTTTTAAAGCTTCGGTTTCTTTATGATCAAGCCGATAGTTCATCGCCTGAACGGCATATAAAATGGTAGCATATTTCCCGTCAGTTTCCTTGATCGCCAGGGCAATATTGGAATCTAAAATCTGATAAGATCTGGATTTAAGCTGGTGAAAAAATAAGGCTGTAGCATATTTGGGAGCCAGGTTCATCTGCTCTGAGGTTTTACCCGATGCATGGCTATACTCCCTTTCTAATTTGCTTAAAACATCTTGTGCCTGTGCAAAAAACGGACAAACAGACAAAGCGAATATAAATAATAACCTGTGCATCAAACCCTTACCTTTATGGAATTTCAGTGTAATAAAAAACGTAAATATAAGTAAATACTGCCAATCCATTTTGAAGATATTTTTCTTTCAATTGGTACAAACAGAGGCCTGCACCATACAATCAGAAGTCTTATTCACGAGGGTATTTTCATCTTTTTTTCAAGTCAAAAGCTGTCAATGAAAGAAATGAAACCTGGTATTCATTTTATAGCCTCTTCTTCACTCAATTTTATTTTGTTATTGTTTTTACCCATACGTGTGTTGTCGTCTTTATCCGAAATAAGAATTGATCATTTCATTATGAGTGAAAAAGAAAGCTATAAAAGTACATCATTAGTATTTATTTAAGGCTATTGGTTGTCAGCACTCTGCAGTATTGTAATATTCTGTCACCACTTCCTTTGGCTGATATGTATTAATTAAAGTCTATGCATCACCGGAATCTATATTTTTGCAAAGAAATTGTAGGTTTGTTGCGCAATCATCTTTGGTTTTATGTCCGATGAATTATTGCTATGACCTTCATACAGTTCTATTTTTATTATTTTAATATCATCCGGTACTTTATAAATTTCATCTTTGATATAGTTATATCCCACGACATCTGCACTTTCTTTACCGGGAATTTTTTTGATCTCAGCATAGTATCTCAGTGTGACGGTATTGCCGTTCTGCTCTCCTTTTTTAGACCGGATTTTTCTGATCTGATTGATCACGTGGCCGTCTGAACTGATATTTCCTTGTATCTGGAAGGCTAATGTTTTATCATTTTTAGAATGCATTATAATCATAGGATTCAGACGCTCTGTAACTTCCTTTCGTGTTGTATACGTGTGCGTTTTACCTGTTTCCGGGATTTCTTTAGCAACCCTTTGGAGCTCAGTATAAACAGGCGAAACTTTCAGTTTTTGAGTATCAGCTGTACAGCCCGGCAAGGCTAAAAGTGACGTTAAAATCAGAAGGTTTTTCACCGCTTTATCTTTAATAAATCTATGGAGTAAAGGTACTCAAAGGTCCCGCACAAAAATATCCCTGATATTGGTGATTTTTTACTTTATTTCTTTTTTAGCGTCTTTCAGTATTTTTTCAGCCTTTAGTCGTATTTCTTTAGGTAATAGCCTGAAATTTTCATCCTTTAGCTCACGATACTGATCTTCTTCCTGAAAGGGAATCCAGCCTGTAATCTTTGATTTTGAGAACTTTTTTTTATCCGGACTCGTGTATACAATTACCTTTAAAGGTTTGGCATCCAATCCGTCTGATTCTTCAAAATACGTAAGGTAAAATTCGGGAAAGCCATCATGATCAGCATCATGGATTTCACAAAAATTAATCATGTAACGAGGTTGAGACAACCCTTCAGCAAAGTCTTTAAAGCTTATCTGCGGAAGTAATCCGCCGTGATCTTCCAGAAAAATACCAGCTTGTAAATCTTTTGGATTTCCACCGAAGTAAGCGGGTTTTACAGCTTTAGTTTCGTTCAAAAACCAGACATAACTTCCGTAGTTGGGCACAAATGATTGTGCTATGAGCACCGGTTTGCCTGATAATGGATTTCCGAGTTCCTCAATAACTTCGTTGTATTTTTTATCTGAAGAAAAATATACTGCTGTTCTTATTTGCGCAAAAGAGGACAAGCTTATCACACAAGCCACAACAGGTAGTAGTTTTCTGAAAATCATAATTGTAATTTTTAATCTATTAGGTTTTCTTGTATTTTTTTCTTTATCATGAATCAGGTTAATTCATTCTGATGTATTTCTTTTCTTTTTAAATTAACATCATATACAAATACAATGTTGCCAAAGCTAATACCGTAATTCCGGGGATCAGAAACCAAAGAAGGTAATAAAGCCCACTTTTCTGTTTCTTTTTTACAGAATTTATGATAAAAATAATGAGCATACAAGAAAAACCTGCCCCGAAAAATATAGTCAGAGCAGTGAGGAGCAAAATTCTTTCAAGATGTAAGTCTGCGGATGAAAGCATATTTAGATTTTTTTAATAGAGTGAGTTCATATGTCCTGAAACCTGATGAGTTCTGACAGGCCAAAGTATAAAAGATATCTCTAGTTTATGGTACGTATGTCTTTTTGTGTTACCGCTTTCACGAATATTCCATTCCGGATAGCTTTTAACTCAGACCAAAATTGTGTTATCTTTTTATCCTGTCGTATTCATGTGCAATCTGTTACTCATATTAGCCGTCAATATTAGTAAGATGTGAAGAATGATACAATCCCGGTTATCAGCTATATTATACGTATTGGTAATCATTTATTTTTCTTCAGGGACCAATTTCGACCTGAACATCAGTTGTTAAATTAACGTTAATCATACTTTCTGTTGCTTTAAAATTTTCACCAATATAGTATCTTAGAGTAATATAATATATGGTGAGGATTTCTCATCTTAAATACAAACACACTCATATTAATTATAAAAAGAATTTATGAACACACTTACATTAAAAGACGGAACAGAGATTTATTACAAAGACTGGGGAAAGGGGCAAACTATTTTCTTCCATCATGGATGGCCATTATCGAGTGACGACTGGGATGCACAGATGTTTTTCTTCCTTGAGCAAGGATACCGAGTAATCGCCCATGACAGAAGAGGACACGGAAGATCTGAGCAGACACCTTACGGGCATGATATGGATACGTATGCTTCTGACGTCGCCGAACTTGTTGAAGCCCTGGATTTAAAAGATGTTATCCATGTAGGACACTCTACAGGTGGCGGAGAGGTCATTCGATATGTAGCTAAACATGGTAAAGGAAGAGTTGCAAAAGCTGTTCTCGTAAGTGCGGTAACTCCTCTCATGGTTCAGAACGAGAATAATCCAAATGGTGTTCCTATCTCTGTTTTTGATGATATCAGAAATAATACAGCCAAGCACAGATCCCAGTTTTTCTTTGATATTACCTTCCCTTTTTATGGCTACAACAGAGAAGGTGCCAAAGTTTCAGACGGAATCCAGAGAAACTGGTGGAGACAAGGAATGAGCGGTTCCATCAAAGCCCATTACGATTGTGTTAAAGCATTCTCAGAAACAGATTTTACAGAAGACCTTAAAAGTGTGGATATTCCTGTGCTGGTAATGCATGGTGAAGATGATCAGATTGTTCCGTTCGAAACAACCGGAAAAGTAGCGGCCACGCTGCTTAAGAATGGTCAATTGATTTCTTATCCGGGTTTCCCACACGGGATGCCGACCACAGAAGCTGAAACGATTAACAGAGATCTTTTGGCTTTTATCAAATCCTAATAACATAATACCTATAATTTTCAATAACCACAGTCGTACGGCTGTGGTTATTTTGTTAAAACACACTAAAAAGTGCGTTAAATACAATTGTAAAACACCATCAATACAGCATTTATTATCAATTAAAAATCTTAATATAGTGAATTAATATATAAATTTCATATATCTGCCGCTGTCAAAAAATAACCTATGAAATTAAAATTAATGACTCTTTTAAGTCTTTCGATGCTATTGGCATCTTGTGCCCAGGATGAAACCCGCGAGGAAACAATCAAAATCTGAATGTTGTATTCCAGGTGGATGTTGAAGATATTACTATACGTCTATAAATACAATAAAATCACAGATTATAAAAATTTGCATTGATTTTTTTGTATCTTTGCAAACCATTATTCCTAATGTCCTTAGGGATAGCCAAAACAGATATTGATAACAAAAACAATAAAAAAGCAAGACAATGCCAAAATTAAAAACGAAATCAGGTGCTAAGAAACGTTTTGCTCTTACCGGATCTGGTAAGATCAAAAGAAAAAACGCTTACAAAAGCCACATCTTAACTAAGAAAGAAACTAAGCAGAAGAGAAATCTTACTACTACTTCTTACGTAGCTAAAGTGGATGAGAAAAGCGTTCAACGTCAATTAGCAATTAAGTAGTTTTTATAAATCTATATTCGGTTTATAAGAATTCAAAACAAATTCAAAATTTTAACCCTGAAATGGAGCAACCAAGTACAATGAAACAGTTTGTCGCACATTTCAAAAAAACAATTTAAATTATGCCAAGATCAGTAAATGCCGTAGCTTCAAGAGCTCGCAGAAAGAAAGTTTTAAAGCAAGCTAAAGGTTTTTTCGGTAGAAGAAAGAACGTTTGGACAGTAGCTAAAAACGCGGTAGAAAAAGCAATGCAATATGCTTACCGTGGTAGAAAAGAGAAAAAGAGAAACTTCAGAGCCCTTTGGATCACTCGTATCAACGCGGGAACCAGAGAGCACGGAATGTCTTACTCTCAATTTATGGGAGCTCTTAAAAAGAACAACATTGAGCTTAACAGAAAAGTTTTAGCAGATTTAGCAATGAATCACCCTGAAGCTTTCAAAGCTGTTGTAGATCAAGTAAAATAATGTAGAATACTATTTTTGTTATCAATATAGTCCCGGATTTGATCCGGGATTTTTTGTTATATCCATACTGTAAGATATCGTGAAAAAAACAAACATAAAATAGAGTATTGTTGAATTTTAAACAATAAAAATATTTATTTATAGTATAAAATTCATAATAATAAATTATTTACATAAACAATGATAATTGATTTGTATTTCATCTTATAAAACAGTGATTATTTGGTATATTAGCAATCAAAAAACAATCTGGATATAGAAATGAAAAAAATCGCTGCTTTTTTACTGACATCTGTCATTACACAACATATAACTGCCCAAAGCCTTATTCAGTCTTATAAGCAAAGAGCAGATATGGTAACCCAGGCTAATATCAGCAACAACCTCCAGGAATTTTCTGATCTTGGAGTAAAACAAACGGGTTCAGTTCAGAATACCAACACCTTAAACTGGCTGAAGAACAAATATGTTTCTTACGGATATACGGCTGGTCAGATTACAGAAGATCCTTTCAATTTCACCATTGGAAATACAACGGTCAACAGTACCAATCTTGTGATCACTAAAACAGGAACCGTCTATCCCGATAAATATGTTATCATTTGTGGCCATTACGATACCATTGTTGGTCCGGGAGTCAGTGATAACGGAAGCGGAACTTCCATTTTACTGGAGGCTGCAAGAATATTAAAAGATGTTCCTACAGAATATTCCATAAAATTCATCCATTTTTCCGGAGAAGAACAGGGACTGGAAGGCAGTTATCATTATGCCGACAATATTGCCTACCAGGGAAATACCCGTCAGCTGGATATTAAGCTTGTTCTTAATATTGACCAGGTAGGAGGAAAAATAGGAAATACAAATACCACTATTACCTGTGAAAGAGATACAGGCGGAGTACCCGGAAATAATGCAGCCTCCAATACTGCTACACAGGAATTAGCGACGTGTACAGGCCTCTACTCGCCTCTTCAAACTTCTATATCTTATGCGTACAGTTCTGATTATATGCCTTTCGAGGCCAAAGGCTACACGATCACCGGTTTTTACGAATACACAAGAAGTAATAACGAACATACGGTAAATGGTACTCTTGCGAATATAGATCCGGTCTATGTTTTGAATGTGGGTAAAGCAGCAGTAGGTGCTTTGCAGCATTTTGCAGTAGCTTCTATAACTTCTGATAATCTGGGGACAGCTGAAATTGCCCATCAAAAATTACTGGACGCCATAAAAATATATCCTAACCCTGTTAAAGATACACTCATGATAGAATTGCCGCAAAAGGTACAATCGTACAGTGTAGAGATCAATGATATGACAGGAAACAGAGTCATGAATATTGCCAACCGTAATAAATTAGATATTTCAGCATTGACAAATGGAGTGTATACAGTCACCATAAAAACAGACAAAGGTGATACCACTAAGAAAATAATTGTTGAAAAATAGTCCGTATAAATATCAGTTTGCCATTATTTTATTATTTCGTATGAAAAAAATCGCGGTTCTTTTATTAACAGGAATTATTGCACAAAACATGGGAGCCCAGAGCTTTATTCAGGCTTACCAGGACAGGGCTGATATGGTGACCCAGACAAATATTACGACAAATCTTCAGGATTTTGCCAATCTGGGAATCAAGACAACCGGATCCCCTGCGAATACCAATGCTTTAGAATGGCTTAAAAGTAAATATGTTTCCTTCGGATATACTGCCGGTCAGATTACTGAAGACCCTTTTACTTCAGGAAGTATTAGTTCCAAAAATTTAGTAATTACAAAGACCGGAACGCTATATCCTAACAAATATGTTATTGTTTGCGGGCATTTTGATTCTCTTAATGGTCCAGGCGTTAATGATAACGGTAGTGGAACTTCGATTATCCTGGAAGCAGCAAGGATTCTGAGAGATGTTCCTACGGAATATTCTATAAAATTCATCCATTTTTCGGGGGAAGAACAAGGGTTATTAGGAAGTAAACATTACGCAAATACTGTTGCCTATCAGGGTAATACACGTGTTTTAGATACCAGATTAGTATTCAATCTGGACCAGGTAGGCGGTGTAATGGGAAATCTTAATAATACGGTGTATTGTGATCAGGATCTTGGAGGCGTTTCCAGCAATAATGCCGCATCAGCTACAGTTACTCAGGAACTTAGAAATTGTACAGCACTCTACTCTCCGCTACAGACCGCTGTTGACCCGGCCGAATCAACCGATTATATTCCTTTCGAACAGAAAGGGGAAGTGATTACCGGTTTTTTTGAAAGGATAAGAAGCAGCTATCCACATACGTCTGATGATACTTTTGACAATACGGACCCTGTTTATATTTATAATATCGGTAAAGCTGCTGTAGGAGCTATACAACACTTTGCTGTCGCTACCGGTACACTGGGAACTGATGAAGTACGCTCAAAAAACGCACTGGAAGAAATAAAAATTTCTCCCAATCCGGCAAAAGATATGATTCGTATCCGCATCCCGGATTCTATTGTAAAAAATTTTAGTTTTGAAATCACAGATTTAGCAGGACACTCTCTATTAAAAAAAGTCAGCGAATCTGAAATTGATATTTCAAGTTTGGAAAACGGAGCTTACATCGGGATTTTAAAATCCGGAAATCAGATTGTGGTGCGAAAGATTCTTGTTAAAAAATAATTTTCCCCCTCATTGACCGGACTCTACATACAAACCTTTTGAAATATTTCAAAAGGTTTTTTTATGAACAACCTTATATCATAACAATAAATATAACCTTACCGCAACAATCATTGACGAAATAATGAAAAATTACCATTCAATTATAAAAAATTAAACACAGTTTTGGGATTTATTTATTATATTCGTAATCCACAACTAAAATATTAATATGAAAAAAATCACAACAATTTTATGTGTTTCAGTAATGCTACAGAGTATTACTGCCCAGACCTTTATCCAGGCTTATAAGGACAGAGCAGATATGGTTACCCAGACAAATATCACTACCAATCTACAGGAGTTTGGAAATTTAGGGATAAAAACAACCGGGTCCGTTGCTAATACCAATGCTCTGAATTGGATCAAAAACAAATATACTTCTTATGGGTATACGGCAAGTCAAATGGTAGAAAGCTCATTCACGTACGGATCAAAAACTTCTAAAAATCTGATCATCACCAAAACCGGAACACTTTATCCGAACAAATTTGTTATTATCTGCGGACACTATGACACCCTCAACGGGCCAGGTGTAAATGATAACGGTAGCGGTACTTCTATTATCCTGGAAGCTGCAAGAATATTAAAGGATGTCCCTACCGAGTATTCAATCAAGTTTATCCATTTTTCCGGTGAAGAGCAGGGACTTATAGGAAGCACGCATTATGTAAATAACGTTGTATATCAGGGAGGTGTCCGCAAACTGGATATCAAACTGGTCTTTAACCTGGATCAGGTGGGTGGCGTGAAAGGAAATAACAACAATACAGTCTATTGTGATGAAGATCAGGGAGGCGTTTCCAGTAATAATACTGCCTCTGCTGCCGTGACTCAACAGCTCAGAAACTGTACGGCACTCTACTCTCCTCTTCAGACCGCTGTTGATCCTGCAGAAGCCAGTGATTATATTCCTTTTGAACAAAAAGGAGAAGTTATCACAGGATTTTTTGAAAGAATAAGAAGCAGCTATCCACACACATCCAAAGATACTTTTGCCAATGTAGATCCTGTATATGTTTATAATATCGGAAAAGCTGCCGTAGGGGCTTTACAGCATTTCGCAACCGCTTCTACCACATTAACAGTGAATAAGACGGCAGCAGCGAATTCTCTGGAATCCGCCAGGTTTTACCCCAATCCCGCCAGTACGATCCTGAATATTGAAATGCCGGATCCTGCATTAACACGTTTTAGTTTTGAGATGACCAATCTGACCGGAAAATCACTGCTTAAAAAGAACAACGAAACAAAAATCGATGTGTCCGGTCTTGAAAAAGGAGTTTATATCGGAATCCTGAAAGCCGGTGAACAGACGGTTGTAAAAAATATTCTGATCGACAGATGATATAAGTATTCTATTTTTAGATTTTTAATGAGACAGAGCAGGAATACTGCTCTGTCTTTTTTAGTATTTTTCCGGAACTAAGAACGAATAAAAAACCTTTGAAAAATTCCAAAGGTCATTTATTATGGATGTATTTCTGTTAATAATTAAAACTAAGAGAGACTGTATAATATCTTCCGTTTCCTCTCACATATTCTGCGTCGCGTGCGGTATACATCGAGGTCGGGATAAAGTATGAAGTATTGAATATATTTTCTATTCCCAATCCTACAGACATCAGGCTATTGACCTTATAGCTTCCCTGAAAATTAAAAAGACTGAAAGCTTTCACAGGGCCTTCCCCTTCGTCATATTTCCCTGTTGCAGCAGGCTCAAACTTATCTCTTTTAAATGAATACATATGATAGGCTCCCAACTGTAATTTCTGAGCTTTATCATTCCATTTAATATAAGAGTTCAGTCGTGCGGGAGCAATTCTCAGCCCGCTTAAATATTTTTCGTAGCTGTTATCATTTTTCACATCTACTTTTCCTTCCTGATAAGTATAATTGGTTCCTATTGACAGGCCCTGTGTGGGATACACGTTCAAAGACAGCTCAATTCCATTGATGTATTGCGGAGCACGAAGCGGTGTCCAGAAACCATTCACAGAAACGAGATCTGCTCCCAGTTTGGAATAATTATAAAAATAACTTGCAGAGAAATCTACGTATTGCCCGATCTTGGTGTTGAATCCAATTTCGTAATTGTCGATAACCACAGGATCGGTATTGATTTCATTTAAAACATTGCTTTTGGCATCTCTCAAGACCCGTCCCAGGTCATAGATATTAAATCCTCTGGAATAGGAAGTAAAAGGCTGAAAGAAATCAAAGGCTACATAGCTCAATCCTACGTTATAAGACAGGTTCGAATAATTTAATCTTCCTCCCTGCACATTAAACGGAATATCTTTATTGGAAGGCAGAGTGGTATAATCCGGAACTTTAACCGACATTTTATCCCATCGGAGTCCTGCCTTTACGGTCAGATCATCGGTAATGAATAATTTTCCCTGCACAAAAGGTGCGATAGCCAGCATATTCATTTCGGGAACCCAAATTCTGCCATCCACCAATGGCTGGCTTGTTTTCTCATTAAGAAGATCAGCACCATAGGTTAAGGAACCTTTTAATCCTTTATCTTTTCCAAATTCAGTGTTGAAATCTGCTCTGAATCCGTACTTCTTTTCTAAAATTGCCGACTGGCCTCCGGTTTTCCATCTTGGTGCATTCCGATAATCATAGATGGTATAAAAATCCTGAAAATACAAGGTTGTATTCAGGGTTGTATTACGGAAAATATTTTTGTTGATATATTTAAAATATCCGTTATGATTATATCTCGTTCCTTCTTTTACGCCTTCTCTTTCACCCAATTTGCCGGTAGAAGGACGCTCTCCGTATTTACCGATATCCAGGATATATTTTGAATCCTGCAGGCTCGAGTAATAGTTGTACATCGCTTCCACCCTGTTAGTATCATTAAAATCATATCCGATCTTGGCAAAAGCATTACTAACGGCGGTTTCTCCCAAACCATATCTTGGATTCTGAACCAGCCCTTCCCCATCTATTTTCACTCCGTTTTGGGTAAAAGTTCCGTTAACAAGATAATCCAGTTTTCCAACCTTTCCAAAGAAGCTTTGTGAAACCCTGTAGCCGGCACCACCGTCCGATTTGAACATTTTGTTATTAAAAAGATCATGGCTGGTAAATCCTAAAACCGTTCTTCCTGAAAAAGGCTTACCGGAAATACTTTTCTGAGTAATATAATTGATAATACCACCTTCAGCTCCGTTTCCATAGATGGAAGTGGCTCCTTTTACGACTTCAACCCTTTCCAAAACGGAAGGATCTATACTTCTGATTTCCCTATCGTTGTTTCGCAACGGGCTGGATTGTGGAATTCCGTCGATCATAATCAGAACATTTCTTCCTCTCAGAGTTTGCCCTCTGTTGCTCACAAGGTTATTTCCAAATGCCAATCCTGGTACTTTATAAGCTAAAATATTACTGAGATCCGGCGAGATCAACGCTTGTTCGGCTATTTCTTTTTGTTGATAATATGTACCGTAGAAGCTGTCTTTTTTACAATTTCAGGAGATCTTGAGGCTGTAACAATAACTTCATCCAGTCTGTTCTGTCCTATTGAATCTTTTTCCTGAGCAGCGACCCGATAAAACGTTATTAAACTCCCTATTAAAAAAATAGATTTCTTCATACTTAGTGTTATTTAGAATAATTTAAAACAAAAGTAAAGCTTTTAATTATCTAGATAAATTAAGTCATTTTAACAGTTTTATCGATGAATCAGCTTAAAATATTACAATTTGAAACATTCATAGAAAATAATAAACCACATAAATCAATATACATTATAATATTTATTACAACTGATAATCATCATAGTGAATTCTTTTGCTTCATAATTTACATATTGATCTCCTGAGTTTCCTTCCCATTGTGCTTGTACTCATATGCCACCTTACCAACTGAAGTATTATACCCTTCTGCTTCAAATCAAACGGATAATAACTGCTTTCCTCAATGATCTCTACTCCCGATCCGTTGTTCATGTAATTTAAACACACACTTTCCTAAGTGATCTGTATAATGGTAATTATACTTATTTTTTTCACTGTCAATAATAAAAATGCCACGCAAAAGGATTCGCGCGGCAGCGTGGGATTATTTTTCCCATTCAGGCATATTGCCCAAGATTTGAACATTAAATATCTTATTATAGCCTGCTGGCTTAAAAAGAATAATTTCACACTTAATGGTTCTAGAGTTTGGTTTTATAAATATATAAATAAATATTCTACACATTTTTGAGATTCCCCTAATTCATTTGTGTCTTTTATTTGAACCCCCTTAGATTCTATAGTTCTTTTTATTTTACTGTAATTTCTATTCAAATAATGTAGTCGATTTAGCATTGCAAATCTATATTCTTCACTGCCATCAACTAATTTTAAATAGTTTGTTTCATCATTGTTTTGAACTGTTATCCAGAAATTTTGAACCGTTGATTTGATCTGCTCTTCATCTTTTTGCTTCTTATTTACACAACAACTTATACTTAATAATATTAAGATTAATGAGATATATTTAATTATTTTCATTGAAATCATTATTATTTAACCCAACCAATATGATTTTTTAATGGCGCAAGATTAAATATTTTATTGTATCCCACAGGCTTAAAAAACATTAAAGTTATAATTAATGGTTTCTTAATCAGATTAGTATCATTTTCTTTTTTGATTGTATACTGAACATACTTTTGTTTATTTTCAGCAAACATCACAACAGTATCTTTGATCTTGATATTTTTTAATAGAATATCATTTGGGTTTATTTTATTATAATTTTTATGCAGAAAATATAGATCAGCTTGCATAGCTCCAGCAAAATTTTCACTTCCATCAAAAAGGTTTTTATATCCTTCTAGATCATTATTCTTGATAGCGGTCCAATATTCTTTTATTGTATTTTTGATTTGCTCTTCATCTTTTTTTTCTGATTGACACAGCAACTTATGCTTAATAATATTAAGATTAACGAGATATATTTAATTGTTTTCATTATGGTAAAACTTTTTTGTTAGCGCTTAATTGTTCATCCAGAGGTTGTATAGGTAAATTGTTATTCCTTAGAATCTGGGTTCCATTTTGAATAATCAAAGAATTTGGCATCATCCCTGCTCCAGGATTAGGCAAAGTTCCATCAAAAACATAATTTATCACATCATTTCTTGTTTGTGGAGTCATTTTTATTCCGCTTTAATCTACGAAGTTAATAGCATCCCCCATGTTTCCAACATGATCTGTATAATGACATTGCTTTTAAAAATTTAGGGTATTGATTTCAATACCCTAAACTAATAAGATACATTTGTTATATTAATTTATCAATATTATTCAATTTCAATTCCTCTCGCTGTCTTTTTTTAGTCAACAAGATTTAATACTTTCCATTTTTGTTCTTCAGAATATCCAACCCATAAAGTATTAATAGTAGTAGTTTTATCAGGATAGGTAATCTTTTCTTCAATTAAATGCTTATTTTCTAATTTTTCTTTAAGAGAGAAATTTCTTTCTATATCCTTGAAATAAGGGAATCCATTCGACTCTATGCCTTCAATGAAAGACGTTTTCAATGTTTCAGCAATTTTGGTTGTTAGTTCTTCAGTAACATCTATTTTTCTTTCTTCCAATAAGTTTTCGGCTTCCTGTAAAAAGTTTTTGCAAGACAATACCCCACTTAGATTTTTGTCTGAATAGAAGTTTTCAATTGTAATAATTGCACCTTCCGGGGTTCTGAAATCAGGTTTAAAAAAATCATTAACATCATCAATCTTAACTCCAAAATCAATATCAAAATTCATTTTAGCTTCATCATCAAGAGTATCTCTATAATGTCGTATTGTGTAGCCACCCACCAATCTTCCTTCTTCTATAATCATCCAATCTATTACTTCTTCAATTGAGATTTTTTGAGAAAGTTCATTTTCGGCAAGGTGACCTAAATAATTGCTTTCTTCGATCTTAACATTTTCTAGCCAGACATAAACTCCTTCCTTATTTTTGAATTTAACACAATTATATTCAGAGAATCCATTTTTAATCAATTCATTGAAATACCATAAGGTATTTTTAGCTTTGTATAGATTATATTGATAAATCTCGTTTTCTTCAATTTTTGCACTATTGTTCATTATAATAAATTTTTAATTAGGCACAGCCTCCTGGTCTTCCTGCACATGGATCTTTGGGTTTAGATACTGGCTTTATAACAGGAACGGGAGGATTATTAACGTTTATATTGTCCTTTTTAACAGGAGGAGCTTGTTTCAATTTTAAATCATTCAATTTTGTATCAGGATTGTTATTAATTGCATCTTTTGCTTTATCTCTCAAATTTCTAACCCCATTTAATGCCTCAGATTTAGGGATTTCATCAAGTAATTGCTTTATTTGTTCATTGAGCTTAGGATGGTTTGCGTGTCTACCTTCCCCGGTAGCTTTGTTAAACTTCTCAACAGTTAGCTTATTTTCTTTGCCCTCAAATTTATAACCTTCTTCCTTTGCCTGTTTTACAATTTCGTGATTCTTATATTGTTTTGGAATCAAATGATGTTCGTTTGTTACTTTGCCTGTTGTTTCAGTAGTTTTATTAACTGTTTCGATAACTGGATTTGGGCGTACAGAAGAGTTCTCAAACAAAGGCATAACTCTCGTAACTACTCCAACCCATTCAAGACCCTCTAATTCTCTACCATCTACAACTCTGTTCTCTGAGAAATTATAATGCGACTGATAAGCGTATTTTTCACTAAGTGGATCCACATTGAAGAACCTCGCCATCGTAGCATCATAATTTCTCCATCGGTAAGAGCTCCATCCTGTTTCTGATTGTTTTTCCTATCCCTGAGAAGAGTATCTGTAGTTTGGAGATATTGAATTGGCAGTGTTCAGATCTCCACTAAATTCGAGTCGACTTAACTTAGAATTTCCATGAACGGCTTTCGCAGCATCTTTTACCTCTTCAATAGCTTTAATTGCAGGGGCTTTGCCTCCTTGTGACATTAGCACACCTTCAGGTCCCCCAATGGCTGCCATTCCCAAAGTAGCTAAGTCAAAAGAACTGTTTACAACTTTTTCTTTGAAAGATTCTTTTGGAACTCCCGTTAGCAAAGTTAATCCGCCGTCATCATCAACTACATACTTATTTCTTACAGCATCATTGGTCAGAACATTAACGGTTCTTCCCACAGAATTAGCCAGCGCAGCTCTTACACTATTAATCCCTCCACCAATAAATTCTGCAAACTCTATAGGATCATCCGGAAGACTTACTTCATTGACTTTCTTAGGCTCAAATCCTTCAAGTTCTCTTGCATCAACAACTCTGTTCCCACTAAATGCGTAGGTAGGCCATTTAGGATATTTTCCCCCACTCCCGCACGAATCCTTTCGTGTGGAGTATATGAGATTTTTGATAGAATAAAGAAGCTGATTTTTTAACAGCTTCTTTATAATAATTAATTTTTAATTTGCTAGAATCTTTTCTAAATCTTGATCTTCGATTTGTTTTGCAAAATCTAAAGCAGATTTATTATTGTTATTTTTTGAATTAGGATTTGCGCCAGCTTGTTTTAATAATTTTACAACATCATAATAACCTCGTGCATTGAAAGTAGCCACCCACATGGGATTGTTTCCATGAATATCTTTTTTATCTATTTCAATAGATTTGTTATCAAGCAAAAACTGTGTTGTATCATAATCATTATATGCTGTACTGAAATGTAATGGAGTCTTGCCGTCTCTATCAGCATGATTGATATTTATATCACATTCTAAAAGATACTTAATGATCTCAAAAGCTTTACTGGATATTGCTTCCTGAAGAAGATTTTCATCATACTCGTTTATAAAATCATTGACATTACTCGAATTAACTTCTTTTTTAGATTTTCTACTTGATTAAGCCTTACATATTGAAAAACTTTATCGATGTTATTTTTGTTCATATTTTCTACTTCTGTTTGCATTTCTAGATTCAGGTTGATAATTGTTAGGATTTCTGTAATCCTCTAAGAATTTTTCTTTAGAAATTTTACCTTCCGTATAGTCTTTTTTAATTTATTGTATTCTTTACCAGGCTTGTGTCCCATATCCCATTGTCTAGGTTTTTGTGACTTATTCCATAATAATTCTTCGCCTGTATTTGGATCATAAACCTTTCCATTTTTTTGTTTGGCACCTTCCCACACATTTTCTACCTGATTTTTACCATAAGAAGGTCTACTCTTGCTATATGGCAATTTAGCGGAACTTTTTACCTCCTCAATAGCCTTAATAGCTGGAGCTTTTCCCCCTTGCGACATTAGTACCCCTTCAGGTCCTCCAAGAGCAGCCATTCCTAAAGTAGCTAAGTCAAAAGATCCGTTTACAACTTTTTCTTTGAAGGATTCTTTTGGAACACCAGTTAAAAGAGTTAAACCACCATCATTATCAACTTCGTATTTATTATTAAAACGATCATTTGCAACAACATTCGCTGTCCTAACTACTGAGTTAGAAAATGCAGCTCTGATACTGTTAATCCCACCTCCAATAAATTCAGCAAATTCAATTGGGGTCACCTGGAAGACTTACTTCATTGACTTTCTTAGGTTCCAGTCCTTCCAGTTCTCTTGCATCAACAACTCTGTTCCCACTAAAGGCGAAAGGTGACCATGTATGATAGCTTTCTGTTAGTGGATCCACATTGAAGAACCTCGCCATCGCAGCATCATAATTTCTCCATCGGTAAGAGCTCCATCCGGTTTCTCTTTGTTTCTCCTGTCCCTGAGAAGAATACCTATAATTCGGAGTGATTGAATTGGATGTACTTAATTCTGCCCCGAATTCAAGCCCGAAAGGATAATAATGAGTAGCCCTGTCTATTTTCAGGTTTCCGGAAGCATCTTTGTAATACGCCAGTCTGATGTTTCCTACCTGATCGGATAATTGTAAATTTTATAAAACAGACAATCTAATGATTACCTGTTTTTCATAATTAATTTAGTTGTCAAGTCTAATTAAAAATTGGACATCATCTACATTTAATTTAAATCTTTTAGCCATTTTATTACTGATTCTGTATCTTATCCCCAATCGTTCCATTCCTGTTTATCTTCATTGCGCCAGAGTCCTTTCTCTAATTTTAGGTTCATGGCTGGCATTATGGTATTATCAATGCCTAATATAGTTCCAAAAGATACTGCTCTTTTTTGATCAGTAGGTATTTCAGTTCCGTCACTTGTAAACATTTCCCATTCTTGTTCTTCCCATCTCATAATTTCCAAAATCTTTTTTCCAAACAAAGCATCAATATCTGTAAAAACAATAGAATCTTGTTTGATGGGATAAGACCAATTTTCTGTTAGCCATTGCCAAATAGGTTGTTTTTTTGATTCAAATTTTAGAGACATGTTTGGAACCTCCAGAGTCTTATGCTTTTCATCAGGCATAATTTGATAAGCTTTAATATTTGAACTTTTATAAAAATCATAAATACCATCAAACATAACTTTACTCCATGATTTATCTATAAGTTGTAATTTAAAATTACCGAGTATACCTAGATTAAAATTACTTAAACTATGATCTAATTTAATTTGCTCAATAATTTTATCTATAATATCTTTTATTTCATCAGATCTGTATAAAACTCCCCCAACAAATGCTATTTCAAATCCAAATTTTTCCAATAAGCCAATTGAATAACAATACCTAGGAAGAGGTGAGTTTCCTGCCACAATAGTTAAGTGATAACCATAATTTTCTATATGTTCACTGATCAAATTAATAAATTCTTGCTTTCTCATTTTTTATCTATGCATTTCTTTATGACAATCTTTACAAAGGATGTTAGTATTTTCTTTTGTTGTTTCACCGCCATCTGCATGTCTTTTGGTATGATGTGCATCAGATGTTTTACTATCTACTTCTTTACCACAGCCCTCACACTTGCCATCTTTTTCCTCAATTAATTCTTTTTTATCTTTTTCTGATAAAGTTCTCTTAGGGTCCCTATCCTTTTTCTCTACAGTTCCTTTTCCCCTCCCAGGTTTAGGTATTTTAGATAATCTTTCTTTATTATTACCTTCTTTTGTATCACTTCCTTTACTTTCCGCTTTACTACCTCCTTCACTTTTCAGAACTTTTTTTGCAATAACTAATCCGGTACTACCTACTGCTGCAAGAACATTAATTTGAGTACCCAGCCCTCGTATTAAGCCATTATAATTATTAATGGCATTACTCTTCGCTGTTTCATAAATAGAAGAACCTGCTCCCTCTTTTCCAGCGTAAACCGGAGGAGGGGGCATAGCTCCAACTCCATAGATAGGTAGGGGTATCCATTCAAGCCCCTCTAATTCTCTACCATCTACAACTCTGTTCTCTGAGAAATTATAATGCGACTGATAAGCGTATTTTTCACTAAGTGGATCCACATTGAAGAACCTCGCCATCGTAGCATCATAATTTCTCCATCGGTAAGAGCTCCATCCGGTTTCTCTTTGTTTCTCCTGTCCCTGAGAAGAATACCTATAATTCGGAGTGATTGAATTGGATGTACTTAATTCTGCCCCGAATTCTAGCCCAAATGGATAATAGTTCGTTGTCCTATCTATTTTCACATTTCCGGAAGCATCTTTGTAATACGCTAATCTGATGTTTCCCAGCTGATCGGTATAGTTGTAAATATAAGTATTCTTTTTAAAATCATAATAGCCTTCCGTAGTAGGAACAAAACTTAATACATCATTGTCATACTGAAACCCGTCCAGATAATCTGTTTTTTCTATGGTTTCCGTAAGGTTGCCCCTTCCTGATCCATAGATATAGGTCTTTCGCAGCTTTATACCACCAGCATTGTACAGGTATTTTGTATTACTTTTATAAGCAATGGTATCATCGTGAGGAACATAGTCTCTGTTAAACTTAATGTAGTTGGGAAGATTAAGGTAATTATATTTAATACTACTAATTCCTTTGTCCAAATGGTTAATCATATTTCCATTTGCATCGTATTTAATCGTATTTCCTCCTATGGGATAGCCTCCATAGTTTCCTGAAGCATCGGTTACTGTATTAAGCCTGTTCCCGGTATAGGTATAGCTGAGGTTATCCATCAGCTGAACGCCTAAATTTTGTACAAATCTGTTTCTTTTAAGGGTTTGGATATTTCCGTTCACATCATAGCTTAAGGTCTCATTGTAATAATTATTCTGTGGTATGGTGGTATTAGGCTCAGAATAGATTCCATTTTTTAATCTGTCTAGTCCATCAAATTGATAATTATATCGTTTTACCGTACCATTATCAGCACTTACCCAATCTATCTCAGAAATATTACCGTTGTATTTTCCGGTAGAAACATTGGAGTAGACAGGATTCTGATATTTCAATGCATATCCGAATAGTTTTCCGTTCAGATTTGATGGATCATTAATCTTGGTCATCCAGCCTCTGATATTATAAGCATAATCAATACTTTGTAAATTGTTTCCTACTTTTTTATTGGAAAGCTGAGACAACTCATTATATGTGTTTTCTGCCAATAATTCCTGAGGGTTACTATCTACCCGATGCCAATGCTTCTTTAATCTGTTTTGAGCATCATATTCAAAATTTTCTGTAATGACTCTTTCTGTATCGGTATCCAGTCTCTTATGTTGAGTAATCATCTGTTGGGCTACACCGGCAAAATCAAGCTTAGATTCTTTTCGGGTATATCCTCCCAAATGATTGCTAGAATGGGTTCCTATTACCCTGCCTTTGGTATCATAGTATATATAATTCATGGTCCACTTATCATCTTCAATGTTTTTTACATACGATGCCGTTGGTAAACCCTGTGTTGAAATACCACCATTAGAAGCGGCATCAAAATTGATCACAAATTGATCAAGGATTTTAGCAGGAGGAAATTTCCTGGTGTCTCTTGGATAGGTATCATAATAGTTGATACTAAGGAGAGTGGTCAGATCACTAAGATATGTATTGGTATAGTATGCAATTCTGCCGCTTTTTGAAAAACCGATGCTGGTCTGTGTTTCGGTAATAATCTGATTTCCGATCTGGTTTTGCATAGATGTACGGGTCGTTCCGGGCATGATTCCGGTATAGGCAATACGTCCAAACTGATCATATTTGGTGAACAACCACTGTTCCTGATTACGTAAGTTAGCATCCTGAGTGAGAATTAAACGGTCAGCTTTATCATAGACCATATACTCCCAACCTTTTCCCGGAAGTTTTTTTCTACCAACCTTCCTCTTCCGTCGTAACGATATTGATAGCAGAGATCACTTAATATAGGATCCAGAACAAATTCTGAATCTGCAAGACCATTATCTATTAAAAGCCCCATTGCTTTAGGCGAAATCACAAATGCTAACTGATTGTATTCATTATATACATAATATGTATCAACATTTTGAATAGCACCATTTTTTCTGACCAATAGAGTCTGACCTTGTCCATTCTTAAATTCTATCGTTTTATTTCCGTCTTCATCAGTAACCGTACTTTTATATAAAGTATTAGCATTATAATATCCATCGCTGGATACACTATTATTTTCAGATACTTTAACGGTTGATAATGTTGCTCCATTTTGAAATGTTGTAGAGGTAACAAAATTGTAAACCTCTCCAGCGATATTGGCATCATAGTCAAATTTCACAGGCTTTCCCGTCCAGTCATTTCCTACCTGAATCTGTTGCTGTATTCTATCTAAAGGAGAATTTTCCAATACTTTTTCTGAATAGATCTTTTCTCCACCGTAAACAGAGGATGCATTTCCAAGAGGTGATGTATAAATGGCCCCATTCTGGGTTCCGGACTGTGGAAATGGAAGATAATCTTTTACCTGTCTTCCAAACTGATCGTATTCAATATGAGTGACTACATCTTTTCAAGAGGAGAAGCTTTTACATTAACAACCTGTTTAGGTCTTCCCAATCCGTCAAAATACTGAACGGTCTCTGAGATTTTTGAAGCAACGGTTCCATTATAATCAAGATAGGTTTTAGACTGAATATAGTTTTCTTCTTGTGTAAGCTGAGCATGTAATGAATAACTCATCAGTAAAATGCATATAGGAATTATTTTTTTTTTCATCAGTAATTAGTTTTTATAGTTGTACTTCATTTCCTTCACTACCCTTCCATCGGCATCAATTATTTTTTCAAGTCTGCCAGCAGAATCATAGAGATAGTTTTCCCTGATTCCTGATGGTGAGGTAATGCTTCTTACACCTATCAGAGGGTCATAAGTGTAGGTCGTTACCTGATTACTGCTCAAACCATTTCTGAAGGTATTAAAGGCATTTAATAAATCCGTTTCATCATTATTTTTACCCGCAGAAGCATCAACATTAGAAGCGTTTACAATAGCATTAATGATGGATTGGGAAACATCTTCATATCTGATATTTTCTATTTTGGCAATTGGATACGTGTTATCATATCCCCAGATAATCACGGTAGAAATACCATCTTTTGTAGTATACTGCTGAAGATTGCCTTTATCATCATATTTGTCATAAGTAATTTCTGTTTTTGCAATATTTTGTAAATCAGTAGAAACTACAGAGGTAGGTAATAATAGAGCTGGGTTATCATACTTTGTCTCTACTTTTGAAGTTATTTTCCTAGAAGTATCATTGACATTTCTTCTTTCCGTCGTAGAAGTTTCTAATGGGATCCCAACCATGTTAGCATTGATTAACCGTTGATTTCCTTTTTCATGAGCGTACTGGTATCCGTTTTCTGTAATACTATTATCCAAATGGGTTACTTTTTTGGAAGTCTGCTGATAGTGAAGATTGCTGTCATACGTATTTTCAGTAATCGTAGATTTCATTGGTTGATTATTTACATAATCGGTAGTGGTAATACTTTTTAAGTATTTCTGATATGAAATATTATTATACTCGACAATATCCAAATTTTCTAAGGCTAGGGAATGTACAATCTGTTTTCCTAAAGGCTGCTGATAGCAGTTATTAGCAAAAGTTACTTTTTCATTATCTGCACCCAATGCTACACATTTCCACTTAGAAACATTCATGAAATGACGATGGTCTGATTTACATTTCCAATAGAATCCGTTATCTGGTCTTATAACATCTTCGCTTGTACAAGTATATACAGGATTTTTTGGATGATTGGGACTGTAATTTTTTCGCACATAATATGATTTATTATCCGTTACATTCTTCTTTTCCCATAAATAATCATTTACTTTAAGTATATTCCCTTGATTATCAAAAAATTTCTCAGTCTTCAGATATCCGTTATTCCATCCAAAGTTTGTCCATGGTGCAGATCCGACATTCTCGGAGCCAAAAATTTGATTTCCCCAATAATCTCTTTTCACTGTAAATTCTTTTTCCACCCCTCCTTTTTCAAAGTTATCACCCCCAAAGCTGGTTGTTACATATTTATAATAAACATTACTTCTTCCACTATTGAATAAAGGGTAAATACTTGATGACGTAATGACAGCCTCACGTAATGGAGGCATTAATCCTGTAGTACAAGGAGGCTCCCATTTTCTAAAATCTCTATAGAACGGTGCTAATCCTTTATCTCCCGAAGATTGATTTAGATTATTCTTGGGTCCATAATAATATCTTCTTATAGACTGTTGATTCCCATCAGAATCAATCATTTTGGCAACACGGTTCCCGCCTACCACAATATTTTTTGTACTTCCGTAGGAGTCTGATTAACATATTTCAAAGATATACTGCCATTGGTACATTGCCAGCTTGCAGACATCTTAAACTGATATGTATGCCCAGCTTTAGCAAAAAAACTATAATAATTAGGATTTCCTCTTGAAAAGTAAACACCAGTAAAGCTTCCAATACCTGTTGTATTTCCATTAGAATCTGATGAAACCATACTAACAAATCTATTGGTAGTAAGGTCTCTAATACTTAAATCTATACGATGACGTGTCCCCATATCTGGTTCACTACGACAATCAATAGAGTTAAATGTTCCATATCCCTGTATAACTATACGCTGATTAACTGCAGGTTGAATACCAAATATTTTAGAAAGTTCAAAATCATCACTTGTAAGAACAAGTCCCTCACGAATATCTATAGGATTTGGATATATCATTTCGCTTCCATAATAAGTATTAGGTTCATATTCTATAGTTGTCCATCCTTTGGTAGGATAAATTACTTTATTTAAAATACCATATACTGATGTAGACGGGTTTGGATTTTTATCAGCTCCAGCATAATCATTACTAGGAGCATAATCTATGTTCTTAGGAATAATGTTTGAATTTGATGTACCGTTAAAGTATCCCCAATGATCCTGAGAAAAAGCCAATCTTTGAGGAAAGGCATTCGGTTGTATATACTCAAAACTATAATCTTTTTCTTTACTAAATGAACTTATAGATTTTAGAAATAGCCTTTCATTAGCTGTTTTGTAAAATTTAAAAGTAAGTTGTTCAATAATATTGGAGTTATAATAATGTGTTATTATTGATTCACCTATATTAGCATTAATTTCTATCTTTTCACTAGTTCTATTACTTATTATTCTTTTAAGTCTTTTTCCATCAATACTTATATTGTTATTTATAATAGGTCCTAATGTTGGTGGACTAGAATAGTATCTTACATGAGTCATTCCATTTTCTAAATTTTCACAATAAGCTTGTGATGGTGGATCGGAATAAGATAATATTTGTGACTTTGACATTGTATAACTTGGCGTATCATCGTCATATTCAAATATGATCATCTCCCCATTGGTATCTTCTGTTTTTGTTAAAAACCATGCTGTTACTGCTAACGTGGTTGCACCATGTAAGCCTCCACCAACTGAGCTCGTAGAGGTTTGTTCAATTGCTGTAAAATAATAAGTAATACCTTTAGAATCCTTCATTATAAAATAAGGATTATGCTCTACATCATATTGTATATTAATTTTTATATCATCCTTAGTTAATAATTCAATTTCACCTTCCTTACTAATTACAAACTGTCCACTAATATTTCCTACGCTAAAGGAAAAAAGATCTGCCTCAGTATCCTTTCCTGAGTTACCTGCATCATAGAAAAATTGTGCAATCCTAGGGTCAGAAGGCCCTCCATTCAGATTTTCGGGAGCTAATAATTGACGATCCATAAAATCGTCTTTATTACGCACTACCCTGTTAATAACTCCACCTGCAACCAGTGTCCAGCCTAGACCAAATTGTTCATCTTTTTCATCTACTTTTATTCCACTTGAAGTATAAGATAATGATAAATCTGTATTTAACCCCTTACCTTTAAATTGTAATAAAGGAATATTGATATTAGGAGTTCCGGTGAATTCTCCTACCTCCAGGTTTCCAAAATTCCCCAAAGAATAAGCATTTGGAGATGGTAGAGTCACATTAGGAAGAAATTTATCATCACTTAGTTTATTTCCCAATTGGGCATAAAAAACCTGAGTGGCCAATAATGATGCTACTAATATTATATTTTTTCTCATGGTTATTTTTTAATCAGTTTAGCATTCGCCGTTTTATTGTTATCCGTTTTTATCACCACCAGATAGGCTCCCTGAACTAAAGCCTGTGTGTTGATCTTAGTCACTTTATTTTTTGTTTTCAAACTCTGAAGCTGTCTTCCGCTCATATCGTACAACACAATCTCCGTTTCTTTGAAATCAAAGCCAATTTCTACGTATGCATAGTCTGAAACAGGATTCGGATAGATTTTAATATCATATTTTGGAATCAGCTGGTCTACCTGTTTGTCGCCCAGTTTTACGATCTTCCAGTTTTCCTTTCCTAATTCTGTGGCACTGGTTCCGGCAAGAATGATAGAGCCGTCTCTGTTCAGTTTCAAGTCTGAAAGTCGCTCTTCTTTTTGTCTCGATTCTCCGCTTACGTGTTTTCTCCACTGTTCATTACCGTTTCCATCCAAGTAGATCATCCAGAAGGTTTCATCGTCTTTTTGAACTCTTCCTTCCGCCTGGGTATAACCACCAAGTAAAATTCCTGTGGTAACATCTTGATTCTTGGCTCTTGATTCTTGGCTCTTCATCATCACATTCATTCCCATCAGGATATCCCGGTTTTTGAAATTGTAGGATCTTTGCCACTCTTCATCACCTCTTTCGTTTACAGCAATCAACCATAGATCTGTGCCTTCTTCAATTCCTACGGATTTGTTTCCTGACCTTTCGGATCTGGATTCTCCACCGATAACAAAACCTGTAGCAGTAAGAGCCAGCGTTCTGATATGGTCATCTCCTTTGCCGCCGAAATCCTTTTCCCATTCTACTTTTCCGTTTTTATCGAGCTTTACAATCCAATAGTCGCCTTCACCGAAATTGCTGCTGGATTTTGAGTAACGGGATTCGGAATTTGGGGTTTTATTATTCAGATCTGAAGTGGTAGACCTTGTATCACGAATCTCAGAACTCCTAGAATATATTCCCAGTAACGCTCCTCCATCCCTGGTCGGAATCATCTTCTCAACTTCATCCAGACCTTTTCCCCCTACAATCAATTGTGACAATTCTTTTCCGTCTTTGTCCAATCGGGTGATCAGGACATCTTTGGAGCCATATCCTTTTGATGAATTTTGTACATTTCCGGCTACAAAAAATCCTAAATCGGTAGTCTGAATAACTGCCCTGGCTTCTTCATCCGCCGAGGTTCCAAGCGTTTTCTGCCATAATTCATCTCCGAATTCATTGATTCGGATCAGCCAGATATCCGAGCCACCCTTAGAATCGTCTTTTTGTCCAATCCTTTCCCGGAATAAGAAGTTCCGGCCAAGAGAAATCCACCATCCTGAGTGGTTACTGTAGAGGATAGATAATCGTGACTTGATCCTGAGAAATACTTTTCCCAAGCCTGCTCTCCCTGTTGGTTGAGTTTGACTGCATGGAAATCGTAACCGTTATTCTGTTGTTTTCCAGCCTCTAGCTTCGTGCTTGCTGACCGGATAGAACTGCCTGTGATAAGATATTGCTGGTCAATTGTTGTAGTGACCTGGCTGAGAAAATCCTGAGTGGAAGACCTGATGTCTTTCTGCCAGAGGACTTCCTGGGCCTTCATGTTTGGATATGCGTATAAAAAAATTACGCATAGGTAAAGCATTTTCATATTTATGTTTTATTTTTGACGGATGAAAGCTAATCCATTTTAAGGACATCAGTCAATACAACAACTTGATTTAATGCACATTAATCATCAAATAATTGAGATTATTTTAAAAAATTAATGATTTCATTTTATAAGCTTATATAATCAATAACTTTTCAATAGCATAACATTTTATCACTTATCATCTAAAGAGAAAAAATAAAGGCTATCCCAACATGAGATAGCCTTTGTATGGTTAAATATCAGCATTTTTACTATTTATTCCGAAGTGATATTAAATTTCGTAAGGAATATTTTATTCATCATGAAAACACTATTTATTTCGCTCGTGTAAGACCTTTTCCACATCTTCCAAACAGAAACCTTTCGCTTTCAACAGGATCAAAAAATGATACATCAGATCAGCAGCCTCATTTTTAAAGAGTTCAGCATTATCATCTTTGGCTTCTATCACGACCTCCACCGCCTCTTCCCCCACTTTCTGAGCCACTTTATTGATTCCTCTCTGGTAGAGTGAATACGTATATGATCCTTGTGTTTTATCATCAATTCTCTGAGAGACCTTTTCTTCCAGCTCGTATAAGAAGCCTTTTGGAGCCTTCTCTCCAAAGCAGCTGAAACTTCCCGTGTGGCAAACTACATTGGTAGGAATTGCTTTAATTAAAATGGTATCCTGATCACAATCGATGGCTATACTTTTAACCGTTAAAAAATTACCGGACTCCTCACCTTTTGTCCAGAGTCTCTTTTTGGAACGGCTGAAAAAAGTAACGATTCCTTCCTGTTCTGTTTTCTTGAATGCCTCTTCATTCATATACCCAAGCATCAGAACCTGCAGCGTTCTGTTGTCCTGAATTATTACGGGAACCAGGCCATTATCTTTGTTGAAATTAATTTTCATCGCATCTCTATTTTTTGTTGTTTTAACTGTTGTTTTAACTCCTGAATGCCTATCTCATTGAAATGGAAAATACTGGCTGCCAATGCTCCTGTTGCTCTGGTCTCATTAAATACTTGAACAAAGTCATCCATACTCCCCGCTCCTCCTGAAGCTATGACAGGAATACTGATCTCATCTGCCACCAGCTTTGTAATCTGCACATCAAATCCATTTTTGGTGCCATCACCATCCATGGAAGTTAAAAGAATTTCGCCGGCACCCAAAGCTTCAGCCTGCTTTGCCCATTCAATGGTATTGAGAGAAGTAGCTTCCCTTCCGCCTTTGATGTGAACAAGATCAGATTGATTTACCAAACGGGTATCAATGGCTACTACAACACACTGGCTTCCGAATTCTTTCGCCAGGTCAGAAATAAGCTGAGGGTTTTTCACGGCAGATGAGTTGACACTGATCTTATCGGCTCCTGCTTCCAAAAGTTTTCTTACATCTTCAACTGTGGAAATTCCGCCACCCACTGTAAACGGGATACTCAGTTCTTTAGCGATATTTTTCACCAGCTCTGCAAACGTTTTCCTGTTCTCAATGGTAGCAGTGATATCCAGAAAAACAAGCTCATCTGCGCCGTCTTTTTCGTACTTTCTGGCCAGCTCCACAGGATCTCCGGCATTGCGTAACCCTTCAAAGTTGATTCCCTTCACGGTAGCTCCGTCTTTTATATCCAGACACGGAATAATTCTCTTTTTAAGCATTTTCAATAAAATTCTGAAGTTGTTGTAAGCTTATTTTTCCTTCATAAATAGCTTTTCCGATAATTGTCCCGGAACAGCCGAGATCTTTCATTTTATAAACATCTTTGATGCCTGAAATACCACCGCTGGCCACCAACTGAACCGATGTCTTATACAAAATTTCAATATAAAGCCCTGTCGAAGGTCCTTCAAGCATACCATCCTTGGCTATATCTGTGCAGATCACATGTCGGATTCCCTTTTCTTTGTATTTCGAAATAAAGTCTATCACGTCCAGGTCGCTTTCTTCCAGCCAGCCTGAAGTTTTAATTTTTCGGTTATCACAATCGGCTCCGAGTATTATTTTCTCCGGACCATATTGTTCAATCATTTTAAAACAAAATTCGGGATCCTGTACCGCAATACTTCCCAACGTAATCTGTTTTGCACCGGAACTGAAAGCCGTTTGTATATCTTCTTCGGTCTTTAATCCTCCGCCAAAATCAATATGCAACGACGTTGAATTTGCGATATTCTCCAATACTTTCTGATTGACAATATGTTTTGATTTTGCGCCATCGAGGTCCACAAGGTGAAGAAACTGAATGCCGAAGCTCTCAAACTCTTTTGCTACTTCTACAGGATTTTCGTTATAAATCTTTTTGGTGTTATAATCTCCTTTGGACAGGCGTACACACTTCCCGTCGATAATATCTATAGCCGGAATAATTTTCATCATAATCTTATAAAATTGTTTAAAATCTGGCTTCCGATTCCTCCCGATTTTTCAGGGTGAAACTGCACTGCATAGAAATTATCTTTCTGCAATGAAGCACTGAATGGCAGAATATAATCGCACACCGAAGTCGTACAATCCGACAATTCACAATAATAGCTGTGAACGAAATAGACATCACTTCCGGCCTCAAGTCCTCCAAATAAAGATAAACCCTGGCCTGAAATCGTATTCCAGCCCATGTGGGGAACCAGCCCTTGTGGAGGAAATCTTTTCACCTTGCAATCAAAGATCCCCATTCCTTCCGTATTTCCTTCTTCGTTCTCCTTACACATCAGCTGCATCCCCAGGCATATCCCCAAAACAGGCTGTGTCAAAGTCGGAATCAATACATCCAGACCTTTCTCCTTTAAAAGCTTCATGGTGGACGAAGCCTCGCCTACACCGGGAAAGATAACTTTATCTGCCTTTGTAATCTGTTCGGGATCATCTGTAATAACCGAATCAACTCCTAAGCGGTCTAATGCATTCTGCACAGAGCTTACATTACCTCCGTTATATTTTATGATAGCAATCATCTCTATAAACTTCCTTTGGTTGATGGTAAACTATAATTGGCATCAGACTGATTGACCGCCATTTTGATCGCTTTGGCAAACGCTTTAAAAACGGATTCGATCTTGTGGTGTTCGTTATCTCCTTCCGCTTTGATATTCAGGTTGGATTTAGAAGAATCGGTAAACGATTTGAAAAAGTGAAAAAACATTTCTGCAGGAACATCACCGATTTTTTCTCTTCTCAACTGAACATCCCAAACCAGCCATGGTCTGCCTCCGAAGTCTATAGCCACTTGTGCAAGGCAATCATCCATCGGGAGAAGGAAACCGTATCTTTCAATACCTTTTTTCTTTCCTAAAGCCTTTACAATTGCTTCACCCAAAACGATAGCCGTATCTTCTATCGTGTGGTGCTCATCCACGGCAAGATCTCCGTTTACATTAATCTTGAGGTCCATATTACCGTGTCTCGCAATCTGTTCCAGCATATGGTCAAAAAAATGAAGCCCTGTAGAAATTTCTGCTTTTCCGCTTCCATCGATATTAACCTCGATCTCTATCTCCGTTTCGTTGGTCTTTCTGTATACTTTGGCCTTTCGCATTCCCGATTTTAAAAACTGGTAAATATCAGCCCAGCTTGAAGTGGAGAGCGCAGCATCTGTATTTAAGTTATGATTAAGATAAACAGCTCTACATCCCAAATTCACAGCAAGTTGCACATCACTACTTCGATCACCAATTACATATGAATTTTCAAGGTCATAATTTCCGTATATATACTTTGCCATCATTCCTGTTCCTGGTTTTCTGGTCGGAAGATTTTCGTGCTCAAAGCTTTTATCGATTAAAATATCACTAAATAAAATCCCCTCATTTTCAAATGCTTTCAACATTTTTTCCTGAGGTTTAATAAAGTCTTCAAAGGGAAAGCTTTCCGTTCCAAGACCATCCTGATTGGTCACCATCACCAGTTCATAATCCAGCTCGTTGGCTATTTTTGAAAGGTTTCTGAAAACCCCCGGATAAAACTCAAGCTTTTCCAATGAATCAACCTGAAAATCAACAGGCGGCTCAATGATCAGCGTTCCGTCACGGTCTATAAATAATACTTTTTTCATATCTATGTTGTTTGTAAAATGTTGATCAGTTTTTCATTTTCCTTACGGTTTCCGACATTAATGCGGATACATCCCGGTATCGCAGGATCTCTTCTGCTGGTTAAAATTTCCTCTTCCAGCATTTTTCCATATACCTGATCTACATTTCCCATTTGAATCAGAAAAAAGTTGGCATCTGTAGGAAATACTTTTGAAATACACGGAATATTTTTAAACTGTTCTTCGAGCCATTTTCTTTCCGCTAAAATGTCTTCTACATTGTCTTCTAACCTGTTTTTTTCTTCAAGAGTTTTCAGAATCAGCTCCTGGCTTAATGAATTCACATTATAAGGTGCTTTTACTGTATTGATCAGGCTTATAATTTCTCCGGAAGCATATGCTATACCCACCCTTGCTCCTGCAGCTCCCCAAGCTTTGGAAAATGTCTGCAGAACAATGAGGTTAGGATATTTGTTTAAAAGTTCAATGCTTGATTTTTTTCCTGAAAATTCAATATACGCTTCATCCACCACGACAATTCCGTTAAAATTCCGGACATAAAATTCAATATCTTCTACACTGTTTCCAGTGGGATTATTGGGTGAGCATAGAAAGAATACTTTAATGGCTTCTTCACCGGTCATCTTCATAAAATCATCTTTTACGATCTCAAAATTCCCGTCAAGATTGAGTTTCAACACCTTATTTTCATTGATTGCCGCATAAAACCCATACATTGCAAAAGAAGGATTCATCATCATAATGGAATCTTTTTTAGGCTCACAAAAGACTTTGATGATTAAATCAATCAACTCGTCACTTCCGTTTCCTATGGCTATTTGTAAAGGAGAAATATTCTTTAGGCCTGCTAGTTTATTTTTAAGCTTTTTCTGGGTAGAATCAGGGTATCGATTGAATTCTCCGAAAGGACTTTCATTAGCGTCCAGAAGAACCGGTTCATTAAATTCATTATGATCCCTGAAACTTATATACGGTTGCAGTTTTGAAATATTTTCTCTTACTAAAGCACTGATATTAATTATTTTATTTTCCATTGTATTATTGTAATCGTATTGATACTGCATTTTTGTGAGCAAGCAGGCCTTCTGCTTCAGCCATGATTTCTATTGTTTTTCCTAAATTTTGTAATCCTTCTTTTGACAGGTGCTGGAATGTTATTTTTTTCACAAAGCTATCAAGGGAAACCCCGCTGTAATTTCTTGCGTAGGCGTTGGTCGGAAGTGTGTGATTGGTTCCGCTGGCATAATCTCCAGCACTTTCGCAGGAATAATTCCCCAGGAAAACGGAGCCTGCGTTCTCAATCATTGGGATATATTTTTCAAATTCCCGGATGGCCAGAATAAGGTGTTCCGGGGCGTACAAATTACTGAAGGCAACGGCTTCTCCAAGAGAATCAAGTAAAATAAAAGAACTGTTTTCTAATGCTTTATTGGCCATTTCATTCCTGGGTAAACCTTTGATTTGCTGACCGACAGCGCTAATGGTCTCATTAAATACTTTAAGATCCGTGGTCAGGAAAATTACCTGGCTGTCGCTTCCGTGTTCTGCCTGTGAGAGAAGATCTGCGGCACAAAATTCCGGGATTGCCTGTTCGTCTGCAATGACGAGCACTTCGCTGGGACCGGCGGGCATATCGATAGCCACTCCATATTGCTGGGCGTATTCTTTGGCGGCAACGACATATTGATTACCGGGTCCAAAGATTTTATACACGCTCGGAATACTTTCTGTTCCCAAAGTCATGGCAGCAATGGCTTGTGCCCCGCCTGTCTTAAAGATTTTAGAAATCCCGCAAATCATTGCTGCATACAGAATAGCAGGATTGATATTTCCGTTTTTGTCCGGCGGTGTGCATAAAACGATTTCTTTACATCCCGCCAGATTGGCAGGAACAGCAAGCATCAGAACTGTTGAAAATAAAGGCGCCGTGCCACCGGGAATATAGATTCCCACTTTCTCTACTGCTCTGTTTTCCCTCCAGCATACAACCCCTTTTGTGGTTTCAATTTTCTGGATTTCCGGTTTCTGTGAAATGTGAAACCTGGAGATGTTTTCTTTTGCCTCCTGAATCGCCAGTTTTAAATCTTCAGCAATCAGATTCCCTGCTTCTTTACACTCAGCTTCTGTAACCATTACCGTTTCAGTTTCTGCCTGATCAAATTTTCGGTTAAATGCCAGTAGAGCCTTATCCCCATTTGTTTTAACTTCACTGAATATCTCTTCTATAAGCACTGAAATTTCCTTTTGTTCTAAAACAGGTCGCTGCACCAGTTCCGGCCATATGTTTTTCGTTGGATATCTGTATATTTTCATATCTGTATTTTTAAATAACCATTTTATCAATCGGAATGATCAGGATGTCCTGAGCTCCGTTTTCTTTCAGTTCGTCAATAACATCCCAGAATCTTTCTTCGTCGATCACAGAATGAATACTGCTCCATCCTTCTTCTGCCAGAGGGATAACGGTAGGGCTTTTCAATACCGGTAAGACATCAGCCACTTTCTGAATTTTATTGTTAGGAACATTCATCAGAATATATTTTGAATTTTTTGCTTTCAAAACGGCTCTGATTCTGAATAAGAATTTTTCGAGAATATGTATCTTTTCATTCGATAATTGCGGGGCTTGGGCCAGCACAGCCTCGGATTTCAGTAAGGTAACGGTTTCTCTCAGTCCGTTTTTAAATAAAGTACTGCCGGAGCTTACAATATCACAGATTCCGTCTGCAAGGCCTATATTGGGTGCAATTTCCACTGAGCCTGAGATCACGTGTATGTCAGATTGTATTCCGTTTTTTTCTAAAAAAGCTTGTCAGGGTATTGGGGTAAGAAGTGGCAATTTTTTTTCCCTGGAAATAAGCCAGATCATCTGTTTCGACGTCTTTGGGAACAGCAAGGGAAACACGGCATTTGGAAAAGCCCAGCGATTGTACGATCTGGATTTTTTTCTGTTTTTCTATCAGGAGGTTTTCCCCGACAATGGCAACGTCTACCACTCCGTCTTCGAGGTATTGGGGAATATCAGAATTCCGGAGATACATGATTTCCATGGGAAAATTATCTATCAGCACTTTAAGCTGGTCTTTCCCGTTGTTGACATAGATTCCGCAGTCTTTGAGAAGCTGTAAAGAATCTTCGTACAGCCGGCCGCTTTTCTGAATCGCAATTTTTAATTTACTCATTTCGTTTTCTTTGGGTCCGAGTAAATAAAAACTGATCTGTTGAAATTTCTGAGGCGAATTCAGGAAACAAAAAAACCGTCTATTTACTCAGACGGTTTTAATTATTTTTGATTTTAGCACAAACTTATATCAATCAATTCCGCCTAACAGAGATGATGATAGTAATGATGTAATGCTAAAAAAATTGGTTTCATTGTATTGAATTATGGTACAAATGTAGGGTTTATTTTTAAATTTCAAAGTTTTTTCAGATAATTTTTTGATAAAAATGCATCAGCTCCCTGGCAATCGGCTCATCATTAAATTTCTGAACAAACGTGAAACCCTTTTCCTCACGACGTTTTCTTTCGGATTCATTTTCCCAGAGAAATTTTATTTTAGCCTTAAGGTCCAGATAATTATCCGGGTCGATGTACACAGAGTCTTTTCCACCCGCTTCAGGCAGGCAGCTGGTATTGCTTGTCACCACAACAGTCTTTGAGAAAAGCGCTTCTATCACAGGAATTCCGAAGCCTTCAAAAAAACTTGGATAGACAAAAATATCTGTCAGTTTGTAAAGCACTGCCAGCTCATCCATGGAAACGCCTTCCAGGAATATTACCTGATTTTCCATTTTGTTTTTCTTCAGGAAAGCGGCTATTTTCTGGTAGTATTTGGTTTTTCTTCCTACAACTACCAGTGGGATGTCAGTTTCATGGATCGCTCTGACAATATTCAATAAGTTCTTACGGTCTTCAATGGTTCCTACATTCAGAATGAATCTTTCCGGAAGATTAAATTTTTCCTTAGCAGCCTGAATCAATTCCGGAGATTGTTCCTCTTTGAATGCCTTATGACAGCCCTGATAAATGACATCAATCTTGGTCTCAGGAATTTTTAAAAAATCAATAATATCCCTTTTGGTCTGTTCTGAAATGGCGATGATCTTATCTGCTGTCTCCGCTGCCTTTTTAAACTTCCAGAAATGTATTTTCCTGTCAAAAAATGAATAATATTGAGGGTAGCGGACAAAGATCAGATCGTGAATGGTCACCACTTTTTTAATAGGTTTCTGATCCCATTTCAAAGGTAATTCACCTGATAGACCATGAAAGATATCGGCTCCTAGTTTCTGGGCATCTTTTCCCATTTTGAGCTGGCGTGAAAAGTTGCCTTTTGAAGTCTGCGCAAATTTCACATTCGAACGTTCCAGAATTTCCTTCCCACGTTCAGATTTGTTTTTATTGAGCAAGATGTATTCATTATCCGGCTCATATTCTGAAAGAATTCTTAGCAGATCTCTGGAATAGTTGCCCAGACCGGACGTATTATGGAAAAAACGTTTTGCGTCAAAAGCAATTTTCATGAGTGTAGTTGTTTTTGAAATTCCTGAAATGTACCAAACATATGACCTTTTTCTTTAAGCCAGCCTACAAAGGTATCAAATCTTTCCACCATATCTTTTCCGGAATTTTTCACGGTAAAGCCGGGTAGCTTAAAGGCTTCATCTTTAATTTCTGCAAATTCCCACGGATGGAAATAGATGTTCAGATATTTGTCTTTCTTCAACGTATCGGAAGCCAGTTTTTTATACAAAGACAGAGGAAAATTGTGAAAACTCAGCCAAAATAAAGGAATTCTGAAATTAGGGGACACGGAAGCAGGAACCTGCATGACATTCCCTTCTTTAAAGTAAGTTCTTGAGACTTTAAGATTGTTATATCTTCCCGGTAAAAACGTAGGATTAATGGATGAATTGTATGAATAACCTGCTTTCTCCACTTCTTTTTCATCCACAGGCATCATTCTCGGCATTCTTAATCCGGTTACTTTTGTGGAGAACAGTTCTTCAAGTCTTTCTCTGGATTCTTTCAGGTGTTTATCCTCAAATTCCGAATGAAACCAGGTATGTGAAGCCAGTTCATGTCCTTCGTTTAGCAATCTTTCAATCAGATGCTTGCTGTTTTCCGCAAAAACTACAGTGGAAAAAAAAGTAGCTTTTGCCTGATGTTTTTTTAGAATATTTAAAATATTTTCGAGCCCGTGCTGGGATATGGAGATTTGTTTATCAAAAGAGATCTCTCCTTTATATTCTAAAGGCATGTCAAACTCCTCGATATCAAAACTTAATAAAACCATTTAAAAATTTTTATTTTTTATAATATAATTAGGCCTTTCTTTTACCTGTTTAAAGATTTTTCCTAAATAAATACCAATGATTCCCAGAATAATCAATTGCAGTCCTCCAAAGAATACAATGGTCATGATTAAGGATGCCCAACCTGAGATTTCGGTGTGTATAACAAATGAATGGATCACATAAGCAACATAACCAATGACTGAAAGCAGAGAGAATAAGAACCCAAGATAAGCGGCCAGATACAATGGTTTTACACTAAAGGCTGTAATTCCGGTAAAGGCAAATTTGAGCATTTTCTTGAGATTGTAGCTGCTTTCACCGGCCATTCTTTCCCCGGCTGTGAAATCGATTCCGATCTGTTTATAACCCATCCAGCTCGTCAGTCCTCTCAGAAACAAATCATCTTCCTTAAAATCCCTCATAGCCTGTACGGCATTGGCATCCATCAGCCTAAAATCTGAGCCTCCTCCTTTGGTAAGATTCACATCGGAAAGACTGGACAACAGTTTATAGAAGACATCTGAAGTTTTCCTTTTAAAATAAGAAATTTGCTTTGGGTAGGTCCTTACCGTATAGACGATATCGTATCCTTCTTCCCATTTTTTTATCATTTCAGGGATAAGCTCAGGAGGATGCTGCAGATCTCCGTCCATGGAGATGACTGCATTTCCGCTGGCATGATCTATCCCCGCTTTTACTGCCGGCTGGTGTCCGAAATTTCTGGAAAACTCAATAAACTTTACCTCTTCATATCGCTGAGACAATTCTTCCAGCTTTTGCTGGGTATTGTCGCGGCTCCCATCGTTGACAAAGATGATTTCAAAAGCATAATTCTCTAGTCCTGAAAAAACTTCTTTTATTTTTTCATGAACCAGGGCCACATTACCTTCTTCATTGTGAGCGGGTATGACAATAGAAATTTTCTTCATAGATTAATTTAAAGTGTAGTCCTTATCAAAATCTTTAGTCATCAGTTCATAGATAACTCTCAACCAAACGACGATACAAGGTACGGCTTTCAAAGAATATTTAATGATATAATTCTGCTTGATAAATTTCGGGAATAAATCTGATGGTGAGAAACAGGTCAGGATAATCACAAACAGCAACAGTCCGATAACAAGAGGTGTTTTTTCTTTTTGCAAGGTAAACCAGATCATGACACCTGCTACTGCAATAATGTATGTTGGCGATTCTGAACCTGAGCTAAATAAAACCAGAAACAATAGTGTAGAGGCCAGAATCATCAATTGAAATGCATAGTTTTTATATTGTTTGATTCTGATGTAAGGCAAGGCAAATAAAGGAACCCCAAAGGCTAAAAATGTAAGATTGGAAATGGAAGCATCGCCTAAAATCCTTCTTACAAATCCCATTAAAGAAATATCCTGCATATTCCCCAATACCTGATTATCATTGTTCTTTGAAATCAAAGAGGTAGCCCAATCCGAGTAACTCTGAATCACAAACTGCGGGCTTGAATAGATCATCGGAATACACAGACATAATACTGCCACTGCCATTCCTGCCAGGATAAATTTCACCTTATTTTTAATAAAGAAAAACTGTGACAACCCTACAATTCCATATAATTTCACGAAAATCCCTATAACGATGGCTGTTGCAGACTGTACTTCTTTTCTTTCGTAAATGTAAATTGCAGACAGCATCAGAAGGCCTACCAAAGCCACATTAAACTGTAAGCTTACGGCTGCAGTAATATATTCCTGCAGGCACAATAAAGCAAAAAGGGCTTTTTTAGGATCTGAAAACGGAAGTTTATGAATAGCATACAGGAAGATTGCGGTATTGGCAACATTCCACAAGGCAATTCCCATCCAGTCCGGCATTACGGCAAAAGGAGCAATCAATAGACTGAAGAATATTCCGTAATGATTCATATCGGAGTATTGCTCAGGATATTGTAAATACAGATTTTTCTGATCAAGGGTATTAAAAAATACTCCCTTGAAAATCAGGTAATTATTGATCGCCTGATATCCTCTTGAGAATTTGGAAAGTGCTGTAGCAATGGCTACAATAAGATAAACCCCAAATATGTATTTGGGGTTTAACAATATTTTAAGAAATTTTTCTTTCAAGATTGTGCGGTATTAGTTTAAAAATTAATCTTAAACAGCAACATTGTTATCTCTCAATGCATCGTTCAGAGATGTTTTTTTATCGGTAGATTCTTTTCTCTGACCGATGATCAAAGCACATGGAACCTGATATTCTCCCGCAGGATATTGTTTTGTATAGCTACCAGGAATGACTACGGAACGTGCAGGAACTCTTCCTTTGATTTCGATAGGCTCGTTTCCTGTTACGTCAATAATTTTTGTAGAGGCAGTCAATACTACATTAGCCCCCAAAACAGCTTCTTTTTCTACGTGTACACCTTCTACAACGATACATCTTGAACCGATGAAACAGTCATCTTCAATGATTACCGGTGCTGCCTGTAATGGCTCTAAAACACCACCGATTCCAACTCCACCGCTTAGGTGAACGTTTTTACCGATTTGCGCACAGCTTCCTACTGTAGCCCATGTATCTACCATGGTTCCTGAATCTACGTATGCTCCGATGTTTACGTAAGAAGGCATCATAATAACTCCTGAAGCTACGAAAGAACCTTCTCTCGCAATGGCATGAGGAACTACTCTTACTCCTTTTTCTGCATAATTTTTCTTTAAAGGAATTTTGTCATGAAATTCGAACGGACCTACTTCAATAGTTTCCATCTTCTGGATCGGGAAATACATTACTACGGCTTTCTTCACCCACTCATTTACCTGCCAACCGTTTTCTGTAGGTTCAGCTACACGAAGTTCTCCGGAATCTAGTAAAGAAATTACCTCTCTAATCGCTTTTTGGCTGTCTTCATTTTGTAATAGGTCTCTATTATCCCAAATGTTTTCAATAGTTTGTTGTAACGACATGTTTCTTATTTAAATTAGTTTGAAAAATTATACCGCCCAAAGATACAAAAAGTTCAGCAAAACCGTTTTTCAGCTCACGCTTTTAATAAAGGCTCAACATCCGCGCAACCCTCTTTTTATAAGCCAGATAGATTTGGCCATGCTGTTTTACTAAATATTCTTCTTCAAGCCTTATCTGAATCTGCATTAAAAGGCTTCCTGTTGTTAAAAACAGGAATGCGATCAGCGTAGGAAACAAAAGAAAAAATCCGACGAGACTGACTGTCATTCCCAAAAATATAGGATTTCTTGAAAACCTGAACAGTCCGTGGATAATAAGCCTTGTTTTTGCGTCTTGATCAATCCCGATACGCCATGAATCTTTCATCTGAACCTGAGCGGTTACTGTCCAGATCAGTGCTGATATCATCAAAGCAATTCCAATATATTTTACAATGGGAATATTCAAAAAGCTTATTATACAAGATTGTTGCATCTGATCAGGAATCCATGCAATTATAACCGTATAACCGAACAACGTTAACAAAGTAATTTTAAAATACCTGCCAATACATGCATAAGCAGTATCATCTTTAGGAAAAACGATGGGGTTCTTTCCTATTCGCCGGGCAACTTTAATACTAATGCCTAAAAAAGCAATGACGAAAAACAAGATGAAGTAAGCCGGAATAAAAAATCTGATGTAATCTGTCATGAAAGAATAGTTTTTGGCAAATTTCAGGGATTTCAGAGTGCAATACTATTGCGTTATGCGATCTACAAAAGTGACAAAGCCTTCTACAGATGAGCTTAATTAAGTACTAAACTTTATGGGATATGAGCAACTCATAAGTTTTTAAAAATTTTCAGCTCATTTGATGATTACGGTTGAAGATATAAAATTCCTCCTTCTACAGGTATGGAAATCTATGATTTGGTGGGCCAGTTTAAAACTTACTCTGCTAAATTATGACTAAAGCCCATGGAGCAAAACGGTTGAATAGTACGGGCTGCAGCCCGTACCTATTGAATATAATAACCTCTACAATGTACATCTAAATTGCCACTTTAGAAAGACCTTTGCTTTTTTTAAACTCTGTCAGGCTCATGTGATGTTGCTTTTTAAAAAACTTATTCAGGTGGCTTTCGTCTGAAAATCCAAATTCAGTCACGATTTCATTGATCCTCATATCGCTGAAAAGAAGCCGGTGCTCTATGAGTCTTAATTTGTAGTTCAGGATATAATGGGTGATTGTTTCCCCGCAATGATTTTTAAAATAGCTGCCGAGGTAGGTTTCCGAAAGCCCGAATTGCTGGGCAATGACTCCCACTTTCAAAAGAGACGGATCATGGATGTTTCCCTGAATATAGTTGATGATATCGAGTATCCTTTTATCAGTATTGGAACCTACACTTTCGGCGCGCATCTTTGAGATATTTCTTGCAGCAATCAC